>CALXGG010000121.1 GCA_944387785.1 uncultured Oscillospiraceae bacterium
CTGTTTCCAGCACTTTAAGGCCAGCATCAAGCCCCTTACCCCGTTTTCGCAAACCTAGGAAAATCCAGCCCATCGTTCGCACCGGAACACATACCGTGGCTAGCCGGTCCCGTATCTATCCCGGGAAGAACGGCAGGAAGGGCCTTCTTCGGTTTACGGATGCAGTTTATCACGGGGCCGGGCGGGTGTCAATGGGAGGCAGGGCTTTGTAACATAACTGTAATGTTGCATCTTCTTCCACCCTTTCTCCCTTTTTCCTGTCCCGCCAGGGGTTTCCGGTACTTTTTCCGGGGGTTTCCTCCCCTGCCTGATCCTTCCGCCCAGGAGCTTCCCTCTGTATACAGGGTTTTTTCCGCCCTTCGTTGCACGGCCCCGTGCAACTTTCCCCCGCCCCGCCGCCACTAGTGAAGGGACGGTGATCCATACGGAGCTGGAACGGGACGCGATCCTGGAGGCGCTGGCGAAAATCGCCTTCTCCAGGCCCAACGATGCCATCGCCCTGGCCCTCCACCCCGAAAAGCAGACCGCAAAGCTGGACCTGTGGGGGGTGGCGGAGTTCAAACGGGGCAGCGGCGGCGTGGTGGAGATCAAATTCACGGACCGTGTGAAGGCGATCTCCCTGCTGCTGGAGGCCCTGGGCGGCGGCGAGGACGGCATGTCCGCCCTGCTGGAGGCCCTGGAGGACTGCGGCGGGACGGGGAACGGCATGGAAATGAGTGGTATGGGTTGACGATCAAGCGCTTCTCCCCGAAGCAGCGGCGGGTCATGGCCTGGTGGAGCCCCCGGTCCGCCGACCGGCGCTTCGACGCCATCATCTGCGACGGGGCCGTGCGCAGCGGCAAAACCCTGTGCATGGGCCTGAGCTTCGCCTGCTGGGCCATGGCCTGCTTCGACCACCAGCAGTTCGCCCTGTGCGGCAAGAGCGTGATCTCCCTGCGGCGGAACCTGGTGCAGGAGCTGGTCCCCCTTCTGCGGGAGCTGGGCTTCCAGTGCCGGGAAAAACGCAGCGAGAACCTGCTGACCCTCAAGCGGGGCCGGCGGGAAAACCGCTTCTACCTCATGGGCGGCAAGGACGAGGGCAGCGCCGCCCTGATCCAGGGCGTCACCCTGGCAGGCGTCCTCCTGGACGAGGCCGCCCTGATGCCCCGGAGCTTCGTGGAGCAGGCCGTGGCCCGGTGCAGCGTCAGCGGCTCCCGGCTGTGGTTCAACTGCAACCCCGAGGGGCCCCAGCACTGGTTCTATCAGGAGTGGATCTGCAAGGCCCAGCAGCGCAACGCCCTGTACCTCCATTTTACCATGGACGACAACCCCGCCCTCTCCCCCCGCATCCGGCAACGTTACCGCTCCAGCTACAGCGGCGCCTTCTACCGGCGGTTCATTTTGGGGGAATGGACCGCCGCGCGAGGTCTGGTCTACGACTTCTTCGACCCTGCCAGGGACGCGCGGCCCCGGCCGGAGGGCGAGATGGAGGAGTACTGCATCTCCGTGGACTACGGCACCGCCAATCCCTGTTCCTTCGGCCTGTGGGGCCGGCGGCACAATGTCTGGTACCGGATGGAAGAGTATTACTACGCATCCCGTCGTACCGGCGTGCAGCTGACCGATCAGGAATACGCGGCGGCTCTGGAGCGCCTGGCGGCCGGGCGCTCCATCCGCCGCGTGGTGGCGGACCCCTCCGCCGCCAGCTTCATCACCGCCCTGCGCCAGCGCGGCTTCCACGTCATCAAGGCCAACAACGACGTCCTCTCCGGCATCCGCATCACCGCCAGCCTCCTCAAGCAGGGGCGGCTGGTGATCTGTGAGGGCTGCGAGGACTGCCTGCGGGAGATGGCGCTCTACCGCTGGGCTGACCAGGGCGGCGGCCACGACGCGCCTGTCAAGGAAAACGACCACGCCATGGACGACATGCGGTACTTCGCCGCCACCGTGGCGGAGCCGGAGGGCCGGGCCTCCCCCTTCTTTGCCGGCAGCGTCGAGCGGCCCGCCTGGTAAGGCCGTCGCCTTTACCTTATGAAAAAGGAGTTTTTCGATGGATGGGACTGTTTAAGCGAAAACATGAGGCGGCCGGGGCCGCCGCCGCTTCCCCCCAGATCCGGCGGGGCGACACGCCGCCCTTCGGCCTGCTGAGCGGCTACGCCCCCCTGCAGCCGGGGGAGGCCCGCCTCTATCGGGCCATCCGGGAGGCCGTGCCCCTGGTGGACGCCTGCATCTACAAGATCATCCGCCTGTGCGGCGGCGTCAGCGCCGCCTGCACCGACCCCCGGGCGGAACGGGAGCTGCGGCGCTTCCTGGAGCGCGTCCCCGCCGGCCGGGGCCAGCGGGGCATCAACGCCTTCCTGGACCAGTACCTGGACTCCATGCTGGTGTTCGGCCGGGGCGTGGGCGAGATCGTCCCCACCGGCGACGGTCGGGACATCGCCGCCCTCCTCTGCGGCCGGGTGGAGGACGTCCAGATCCGGGAGGGGGACAACCCCCTGGACTTTACCCTGTGCGCCATGGACCAGCACGGGCAGGTGGCCCCCCTGCCCCGGCAGCAGCTGCTCCTCTTTACCCCCTTCAACCCGGAGGCCTACTGCCCCTACGGCGTGTCCCTCCTGCGGTCCATGCCCTTCCTCACTGAGCTGCTGGGCAAGATCTACCACGCCATCGGCGTCAACTGGGAGCGGATGGGCAACGTGCGCTTCGCCGTGGTGTACCGGCCCCAGGCCGGGGAGCTGGAGCGGGGCATGGCCCAGGAGCGCAGCCAGCAGCTGGCCAGCGAGTGGAGCCGGGCCATGGAGTGCACCCGGGGCGGCAGCGTCCGGGACTTCGTGGCCGTGGGCGACGTGGACATCAAGGTCATCGGCGCGGACAACCAGATCCTGGACAGCTCCGTGCCCATCCGGCAGATCCTGGAGCAGCTGGTCTCCAAAACCGGCATCCCCCCCTTCATGCTGGGGCTCAGCTGGTCCAGCACCGAGCGGATGAGCACCCAGCAGGCCGACCTTCTGACCACCGAGATGACCGCTATCCGCCGCACCCTGACCCCCGTGGTGGAGCGGATCTGCTCGATGTGGCTGCGGATGCACGGCTACGGCTGCGACTTCCAGGTGGTCTGGGACGACATCAACCTCCAGGACCTCCTGGAGGAGGCCAAGGCCGGCTGGTACCGGGAGCAGACCCGGAAGCTGGCCCTGGAAAACGACGCGGCGGAGCGGGCCCTCCTGTGAGGGCCCCCTCCCCCGCCCCTTACATTATATATATTCTGGGAGGCGATCCTGTTTGGATGTGAAAAAGCAGCCGGGCCGCGTCATGGGCCACCAGGTGTCCCGGGAGGACATGGAGCTCATCAACCGCCTGGCAAAGACCGCCCTGGCGCCGGAGCAGGTGTACACCTTCGCCGTGCGCCTGTGCGACAACGAGGTGGACCGGGACTGGGAGCGCTTCGATACCGGCGCCCTTACCGCCCTCAGCCGCCTTTTTATCGGGAAAAGCGGCATTTTTGACCACAACTGGTCCGCCGAGGGCCAGACCGCCCGGATCTACCGCACCGAGCTGTGCCGGGAATCCGGCCTCACCGCCGCCGGGGAGCCCTGCTGCTACCTCAAGGGCTACGCCTATATGCTCCGCAGCGAAAAAAACAGCGACCTGATCCAGGAGATCGAGGGCGGCATCAAAAAAGAGGTCAGCATCGGGTGCAGCGTCAGCAGGAGCGTATGCTCCATCTGCGGCCAGACCGGCTGCGCCCACCAGCGGGGCCAGTCCTACGACGGCAGGCTCTGCTACTTTACCCTCCAGGAGCCCACCGACGCCTACGAGTGGAGCTTCGTGGCCGTCCCCGCCCAGCGGAAGGCCGGGGTCATCAAGGCCTTTTCCCAGGAGGAGGGCGACTCCCTGCGCAGCCTCCTGGCCGCCTCCCCCGCCGCCCTGCGGCAGCTGGAGGCCCTGGAGCGGGAGGCCGGCATGGGCAGGGCCTACCTGGCCGGGCTGCGGAAGGAAGTGGTGCGCCTGGCGGGCCTGGCCGACGAGTCCCTGGATCTGAAGATCTTTGCCGGGATCGCCGAAAAGCTGGAGGAGCCGGAACTCCTGGAGCTCAAGCGCAGCTGCAGCCAGCGGCTGGACGCCCTCTATCCCCCCGCGCCCCAGCTGCGGCCCAAGGCCGCCTTACCCCGCGCCGAGGAGGACGGCGCATTCTTGATTTGACAGGAGGATCTCAACTATGAGCGTTTCTTTTCATGGCATCGGCCAGGTCTGCGCCACCTTCCTGGGCAGCGGTACCGAGGGCCAGGTGGTCAAGGTGAGCAGCGCGTCCACCGTGGCCCCCTGCGCCGCCGGCGATGATTTCTGCGGCGTGGCGGTGTGCGCCAAGGACGGCGCCTGCACCGTGCAGGTGGCGGGCTTCGTCACCCTGCCTTACAGCGGCGACGCCGCGCCCGCCGTGGGCTACGCGATGCTCTCCGCGGACGGCGAGGGCGGCGTGACCGCCGCCGAGGCCAACGCCGGCCGGGAGTTCCTGGTGGCCGATGTGGACACCGCCGCCGAGACCGTCACCATTTTGCTGTAAAGGAAGGGGCACGACACTATGGCTTACACTTACGACAACCTGAAGCTGGAAAAGGGCATGTACGGCGAGGCCGGCAAGTCCTTTACCCAGGTGCTGGAGGCCGCCGACCCCAGCGAAAACTACCGGGGCACCCCCCTGGAGGGCCTGGACGCCTTCCAGCGGCAGCTCAAGCGCTTTGACATCCACGTCAAGGGCAGCCGCTCCGACGTGGTGGAGAAGTTCTTCCGCACCACCGAGTCCGCCGTCCTCTTCCCCGAGTTCGTCTCCCGGGTGGTCCGCCAGGGCATGGAGGAGGACAACGTCCTGCCCTCCATCACCGCCACCGTCACCCAGTTCGACGGCATGGACTACCGCTCCATCTACTCCGTCCCCAGCGAGGACGAAAAGTCCCTCAAGCGGGTGGAGGAGGGCGCCGCCCTGCCCCAGACCAGCGTGCGCACCCAGTCCAACCTGGTGAAGCTCCACAAGCGGGGCCGGATGCTGGTGGCCTCCTATGAGGCCATCCGCTTCCAGCGCCTGGACCTGTTCTCCATCACCCTGCGCCAGATCGGCAGCCACATCGCCCGGATGCACCTGGAGGATGCCATCAATGTCATCATCAGCGGCGACGGCAACAACAACCCCGCCAAGGCCTTCTCCGTGGGCACCAAGCCCATCGGCGGCGCCAGCGGCACCCTCTCTTATGAGGCCCTGCTGGACTTCTGGGCCCAGTTCGACCCCTACACCATGAACACCATCCTGGTGCCCAACGCCGTGATGCTGGACATGCTGAAGATGGAGGAGTTCCAGAACCCTCTCACCGGCCTCAACTTCCAGGGCACCGGCACCCTGGCCTCCCCCCTGGGCGCCACCCTCCTGCGCACCAGCGCCATGCCGGAGGGCAAGCTCGTCGGCCTGGACCGCAACTACGCCCTGGAGATGGTCAGCGCCGGCGAGGTCATGGTGGAGTATGACAAGCTCATCGACCGCCAGGTGGAGCGGGCCGCCATTACCAGCATTTCCGGCTTCGCCAAGCTCTATGCCGACGCCGGGAAGGTCCTCACCATCTGATGGAGCCGGGGCCCAGGCAGGCACTGTCCCGCCTGGGCTCCGGCCGGCCCCCCGCCCCGGGGCGGGGGACCGAAGCAAGGAAAGGAAGCGCGGTACATGCATGAAACCATTCTTGCCCTGGCCGAGGCCATCGCCTCCCCCTCCGACCGGGAGCGGCCTCTGCTGGAGAGCCTCTGCGCCTGCGCCGAGGCCCAGATCGCCGGGCGGCTGTCCCACGGGGTGGCTCCCGGGGACTGCGCCGAGGCCTTTACCTGCGCCGCCGCCCTCTACGCCGCCGCGGGGCTCTTCTCCTGCCGGGGCGCGGGGG
>CALXGG010000122.1 GCA_944387785.1 uncultured Oscillospiraceae bacterium
GTCCTGGACAACGACAAGGGCTTCTTCATGATGTGCGAGGGCGGCAAGATCGACTGGGCCTGCCACGCCAATGACGCTGCCTCCGCCATTCAGGACACCAAGGCCCTGGCCGACGCCGTGCAGGTGGCCGTCGACTTTGCCAAGGAGCATCCCGACGAGACCCTGATCCTGGTTACCGGCGACCATGAGACCGGCGGCCTCACCATCGGCTTTGCCGGCACCGACTATGACACCTACCTGGATCTGCTGAAGAACCAGAAGATCTCCTACGCCAAGTTCGACAGCGACTATGTGGCCGCCTACAAGGAGAACAAGACCTCCTTCGAGGACGTGATGAAGGACGTGGAGAAGCTCTTCGGCCTGAAGACCGAGGGTAAGGAGGGCGACAAGCTGGTCCTCACCGACTACGAGCTCTCCCAGCTGAAGGCCGCCTATGAGAAGAGCGTGAGCGGTACCGCCGCCAGCGAGTACGAGCAGGAGGAATATGTCCTCTACGGTACCTACGAGCCTCTCTCCGTCACCCTGACCCACATCATCAACAACAAATCCGGCGTGAGCTTCACCTCTTACAGCCACACCGGCCTGCCGGTGGCCGTCCTGGCCCAGGGCGTGAACGCAGAGGTGTTCAACGGCTACTACGACAACACCGACATTTTCAACAAGCTGGCCGACATGCTGGCCGTCCAGTAACATCCTCTATCCCCCGCGCTTTTGCCTCACCGGGCCTGCCCAATGGGCGGGCCCGGTGAAACGCGCGTCTTATGAAAGGAAGTCTTTATCATGACCTTTACTCAGATTCTGCCCTTTGCCTGCTTTGCCGCCCTGCCCCTTCTGGCCGGTGCCCTGTGGCTGCTGCGCCGCGTCTGCCGCCCGGCCTCCGGGGCAAAGCAGGCCCTCTCCGCCGCCGCCGGGCTGCTGGCCGCCCTGCCGGCGCTCCTGTGGATGGCCCGGGGGGATTTCCCCGGCGGCGTGCCGGCGGCCATGCTGTACCTCACCCTCCTGACCCTGGTGGAAGCCTGGTCCCTCAGCGCTGAGAGCGCTGTCCGCTCATGAGAAGGCCCCTGTCCTCCGGCCGGCTGCGGTACAACGCCCCGGTGCTGGTGTGCCTTCTGGCGGTGATCCTTCTTCTGCTGCTGCCTACCGGCTATGAGGGAGCCCTTCTCTACCAGGACGCCGAGCGCTGCTCCGCCCGGGTCATAGCCACCGACGACTCCACCATCATCGACACCGGTCTGGTCCGCTCCGGGGAGCAGCGCTGCACCCTGGAGATCCTGGGCGGCCGCTTCAAGGGCCGCACCGTGGAGGGGGTCAATATGCTCAACGGCTCCCTGGAGCAGGACAAGGTCTTTGCCCCCGGGGACAAGGCCCTGGTGGTCATCAGCTATGACGGGGAGGAGATCCTCTCCGTCACCATGACCGACCACGACCGCACCACCGGCGAGCTGCTGCTGGGGGCGCTGTTCATCCTGCTGCTGATCGCCTTTGCCGGCCGGACCGGGGTGCGGGCGGTGCTGAGCTTCGTGCTGACGGTGCTGTGCCTGTGGAAGATCCTGGTACCCCTGTACCTCAAGGGCTATGACCCCGTCTGGGTGGGCCTTTTTGTCACACTGCTGCTGACGGTGCTGATCATCGCCCTGGTCTACGGCTTTGACCGGCGATGCGCCGCGGCGGTGTCCGGCTCCTTCCTGGGGGTGCTGGTGACAGGTGTGCTGGGCCTTGTGTTCACCGACCTTTTCAAGATCCACGGGGCCGTCATGGCCTACTCCGAAAGCCTTCTTTACTCAGGCTATCAGGACCTGAACCTGACCCAAATCTTTATGGCGGCTATCTTCATCGGGGCCTCCGGGGCCATTATGGATCTCAGCGTGGACATCACCTCCGCGGTATACGAGGTGGTGGAAAAGCGGCCGGATCTCTCCTGGCGGGAGGCCGCCCGCTCCGGCATGAATGTGGGCCGCAGCGCCATGGGCACCATGACCACCACGCTGCTCTTTGCCTACTCCGGGGGCTATATCGCCCTCCTGATGGTATTTATGGCCCAGGGCACCCCCGTTTCCCACATCCTCAACTACAAGTATGTGGCCTCTGAGCTGATCCACACGGTGGTGGGCTCCATCGGCCTGGTGACGGTGGCTCCCTTTACCGCTTTGTGCGCGGGGCTCCTCCTGACCGGGGCCTTTTTCCCGGGAAAAGTGGTTGACAAATCGGGAAATTGACGATACTATGGTATCGCTATTCTGGATAACTGCGTGGATAAGGACGAGTACCCCGCGTGGCCCCCACAGAGAGCCGCCCGTTTTGGTGGAAGGGCGGAGGGCGCGGCGCGGCGGGAAGATCCCCTTGGAGCAGCGGCCCCAACGAGGCCGGCGGGTTTCCCGCCGCCGCCCCCAGTAGGCGCCGCCGGGCGTGACCGTTACATCACAGGCTTGAGTGGCCCCCTTCCCGGGGCAAGAAGAGTGGTACCGCAGAGGTCGTCCGCGCCTTTGTCTCTTTGTGAGGCAAGGGCGTGTTTTGTTTTTGCCGGCGGCACCGGCGGGGCGTTTCTTCCGAAGCCAGCCGCTTCGGGACGTGGCTTTGGGGGGCTTTGCAGCCCAGGCCGCCCTCTCTTGGCCTTCGGCCAATTCACCTTGCCCCCGGGCCCCGGGATTTTCCGAAGGAGCCGGCAGCGGCCCTCGGCGCTGTTTTGTCTCCGACGGGTTCACTTTTGTACGCACAAAAGTGAACCGAAAAAGCGCCAGCCCCCTTCGGGCTGGACCCCCGCTTTTGCCCAACCAGACGCTCCCAGACTTGATTCTGCGCAGCCACTGAATGCAAGAATCCTTCGGGCATCCGATCTGCGGCGGGTTTCTCAACGATGCTTCGGCCGTTGGCCCTGTTAAAGAGATACATGCATCTCCTTTTCCCGTATCGGACTGCCTGCGGCTGTGGGAACTGCTCCGGCTCCCGTCCGCAAAAACCTGCAAAATCCCTCAGCACGAGGGGCCCTGCCGAAAGAAAAACAGAAACTACTTTCAGCACGAGGGGCGACAGCCGAAGTGCGGCAGAGCACCGCACCGCTTACGAGGTATCCGGAGGTCAAAAGGAAATTCAGTGGCAACTGGGTATCTCTTATGAAGCTGTCCGGTTAGGAAAAAGAGGGGGTCTGGGGTCTCCCCAGCGCCTTTTGGTGACTTTTGTGCGTACAAAAGTCACCCGGGTCCGGGGCGGGGAGCCCCGGGAGCAACGCCCCTCAGCCCGAGGGCCGTCAGGCGAAGTCGGATATCCGCCGCGCCAGTTACGAGGTGGCCGTAGGCCCGGCAGAGATTCAGCGGCAACCGGGTATCCCCTTTGTAGGTGTCCGATTGGATAAAAAAAGGGGGCCTGGGGTCTCCCCAGCGCCCTTTTGGGTACTTTTCCGGCGAGGGAAAAGTACCCCTGCGGAGCAAACCGGCAAGCAAAAAGGAAAATAGAACTTCAGAAGAAAAATCCCCTATTCTGTACAAAACAAAAAGTAAAAGATAAAAATTCATCCGCCAGGAGGAAAGAACGACCATGGATTACAATAAGACCATCAACCTGCCCCAGACCGACTTCCCCATGCGGGCGGGCCTGCCCAATCGGGAGCCCGGCATGCTGGAGAACTGGGAAAAGCTGGATCTCTACAATGAGCTGCTGAAAAAGAACGAGGGCAAGCCCCGCTTCGCCCTCCACGACGGCCCCCCGTTCTCCAACGGCAACCTCCACATGGGCCACGCCCTCAACAAGTCCATCAAGGACTTCATCACCCGGATGTACGCCATGCGGGGCTACTACACCCCCTACATCCCCGGCTGGGACAACCACGGCATGCCCATTGAGAGCGCCATCATCAAGGAGCAGAAGCTCAACCGCAAGCAGATGAGCGTCCCCGAGTTCCGCACCGCCTGCCACAACTACGCCCAGAAGTACATCGACATCCAGATGGCGGGCTTCAAGCGCATGGGCGTCATCGGCGACTGGGAGCACCCCTACAAGACCATGGACCCCGGCTTCGAGGCCGAGGAGGTGAAGGTCTTTGGGGCCATGTACCAGAAGGGCTACATCTACAAGGGCCTCAAGCCCGTGTACTGGTGCCCCAAGGATGAGACGGCCCTGGCGGAGGCGGAGATCGAGTACCAGGACGATCCCGTCACCACCGTGTATGTGAAGTTCCCCATGGCCGACGACCTGGGCAAGCTCCCCGGCTATGACAAGAGCCATCTCTACTTCCTGATCTGGACCACCACCATCTGGACCCTCCCCGGCAACCTGGGCATCTCCCTCCACCCCCGGGACAGCTACGCCGTCGTGAAGGCCGGCGAGGACCACTTCATCATGGCCGAGGCCCTGGTGGAGAAGGTGATGAAGGTGGGCGGCGTCGATTCCTACGAGATCCTGGAGACCCACCCCGGCCAGTTCTTTGAGAACATGCTGGCCCAGCATCCCTTCCTGCCCAAAACCTCCCGCCTGCTGGTGGCGGAGTACGTCACCATGGACAGCGGTACCGGCTGCGTCCACACCGCCCCGGGCTTCGGCGCCGACGACTACCAGACCTGCCGCCGCTACGGCATGGAGATGGTGGTGCCCGTGGACGACCAGGGCCGCCACACCGACTACGCCGGCAAGTACGCCGGGATGAAGACCGAGGAGTCCAACCCCGTGATCCTTCAGGACATGAAGGAAAGCGGCGTCCTCTTTGCCAGCGAGGACATCGTCCACTCCTACCCCCACTGCTGGCGCTGCAAGAACCCCATCATCTTCCGGGCCACCCCCCAGTGGTTCTGCTCCGTGGACGCCTTCAAGGACGAGGCCGTGGCCGCCACCGACGATGTGCGCTGGATCCCCGCCTGGGGCAAGGACCGGATGATCTCCATGATCCGGGAGCGCAGCGACTGGTGCATCTCCCGCCAGCGCCGGTGGGGCCTGCCCATCCCCGTGTTCTACTGCCCCGACTGCGGCAAGCCCGTCTGCACCGACGAGACCATCGCCGCCGTCAGCGCCCTCTTTGCCGAGAAGGGCTCCAACGCCTGGTATGAGCGCTCCGCCGCCGAGATCCTGCCCCAGGGCTTCACCTGCCCCCACTGCGGCAAGGCCGGCCCCTTCACCAAGGAGGAGGACACCCTGGACGGCTGGTTCGACTCCGGCTCCACCCACTTTGCCTCCATGCAGAAGGACCAGGGCTTCTGGCCCGCCGACATGTACCTGGAGGGCTTGGATCAGTATCGCGGCTGGTTCCAGTCCAGCCTCCTGACCGCCGTGGGGGCCCTGGGCAAGGGGGCTCCCTTCAAGGAGTGCGTCACCCACGGCTGGACCGTGGACGGCGAGGGCCGGGCCATGCACAAGTCCCTGGGCAACGGCGTGGACCCCGCCGACATCTTCAAGAAGTACGGCGCGGATCTGCTCCGCCTGTGGGCCGGCTCCGCCGACTACCACGTGGACGTTCGCTGCTCCGACGCCATCTTCAAGCAGCTGAGCCAGAACTACCTGAAGTTCCGCAACACCGCCCGATACTGCCTGGGGAACCTCTCCGGCTTTGATCCCGACCGCCTGGTGTCCCCCCAGGAAATGCCGGAGCTGGACCGCTGGGCCGTCACCAAGCTCAACGCCCTCATCGCCAAGTGCTTTGCCGCCTATGACAACTACGAGTTCCACGTGGTGAGCCACGCTATCAACGACTTCTGCGTGGTGGAGCTGAGTTCCTTCTATCTGGACATCATCAAGGACCGGCTCTACTGCGACGGCGCCGACAGCCTCTCCCGCCGCAGCGCCCAGACCGCCCTGTGGCTGATCCTGGACACCATCACCAAGCTCTTCGCCCCCATCCTCTGCTTCAC
>CALXGG010000123.1 GCA_944387785.1 uncultured Oscillospiraceae bacterium
CCGGCGCACAGGTCCAGCACCCGGCATTTCCCCAGGGCGCGGACATAGCCGATGGCCTCCCGGGCCAGCACCTCCGTATCCACCCGGGGGATCAGCACCGCCTCGCTGACGTCCAGGGGCAGGCCGTAAAACTCCCACTCCCCGATGAGGTAGGCCACCGGCTCGCCGCCGAGATGCCGCTCCACCAGGCGGAGGATCTTCTCCTCCACCTCCGGAGCGACGTACAGCTGGGCGTCCCGGAAAAATTCCTCCCGGCTCTTGCCGCTGCCGCAGCAGACCAGCTCCCGGGCCTCCAGCCCCGCGCCGGTATAGCCCGCCTGCTTCAGCCGCCGGCGGATGTCCATGTACAGGTTGTTATAGGTCGTTGCCATGCTCTCTCCCCGCGGGGCCCCACACGCGGCCCCGCCCTTTGCTCGTCATTCACGCCGGACGCCCGGCGGCGAGGCGGCCATTGACTGGCTGCCTGCTCTCTCTTACCAGGCGTCCTTCCCCTTCTCCTCCGGGATCACGCGCTTCATGGCCTCAATGGCCACCTCGATCATGCTGTCGTCTGGCTCGTAGGTGGTGAAGTTCTGCATCCAGAGGCCCGGCTTCGCCAGGAAATTGGTGACCGGGTTGTCGTGGCCCCCCACATAGCGGTTGAACTCGTAGGTGATGCCCACCACCAGAGGCAGCAGCAGCAGCTGGATCAGCATCCGCAGGAACACGTTCCCCACCGGGAACAGGGCGAACACCACCGTGTTGATCAAAATGGCCACGATGATCACCACCAGCAGGAAGCTGGTGCCGCAGCGGGGATGATGCTTGGGCTGGGGCCGCACGTTCTCCACCGTCAGCTCCAGGCCCTTCTCATAGCAAAAGATGGTCTTATGCTCCGCCCCGTGGTAGGAGAACACCCGGCGGATGTCCTTCATCCGGGACACCAGCATCAGGTATCCCATGAACAGCCCGATCCTGAGCAGGGCGTCCGCCAGATTCCGCAGCAGCACGCTGCCCGTCCACAGCTCCACGAAGCTGGCCAGGAAGGTGGGCAGCAGCATGAACAGCCCCACGGAAAAGGCCACCGCCACCACCACGGAAAAGCCGATCACCAGCTTCTCCATCTTCTCGTTGCCCAGCTTCCGGTCCAGCCACTGCTCGAACCGGGAGGGCTCCTCCACGCCGGCCTCCTCGGGGTAGTAGTCGGCGGAGAACATCAGGGCCTTGACCCCCTTGACCATGCTGTCCAGGAACGTCACGCTGCCCCGGACCAGGGGCAGGCCCAGGATCGGGTACCGGTCCCGGATCAGCCTGAGGGCTTCCTCCCGGATCACCAGCCCCTCGGGCCCCCGGACCACGATGGCCTGCTTCTCCGGGCCCCGCATGAGTATGCCTTCGATCAGCGCCTGTCCGCCAATGGTGGTGCGGAAGGCGCAGGATTGTTTGTCTGCCATAGTCTGACCTTTCCTTGTCGTTGTTTCAGTCCGCCGCGGCGCAGAACGCCCATGGCGCATAAGCAGGCCGGGCGCGGCTTTCCGTTATCTTACCACATTCCCGCCCAGCTTGCAACATATGTTCGAAATTTATGCCCGCGGCAGGGTGATGGTCACCACACAGCCGCCGCCCTCGGCGTTGCCGATGGTAAAGGTGCCTCCGTGGAGATGGATGATCTCGTCGCACACCGCAAGGCCGATGCCGCTGCCCCGGGCCTTGGAGGAGCCCTTGTAGAACTTCTGCTTGACGAAGGGCAGCTCCGCCTCTGGGATGCCGGGGCCGTAGTCCCGGACGGTGATGACGACGCCTTCCTCGCCGCCCCGGATGGCCGCGTCGATCCGCTTGCCGGCGCCGCCGTGCTTGGCGGCGTTGTCCAGCACGTTGCAGAACACCTGCTTGAGCCGCTCCGGGTCGCCGGGGATAGGATCGAATACCTCTTCTCCGCTGTCGTAGCTCAGCTCGATGGCCTCCTGCTTGAACAGCTCCCGGTAGGTGTAGATGGCGTCCTCGAACTCCGCCTGGAGATCCACCTGCTCCATGCTCAGGGTGAAGCGGCCGTCCTCCATCTTGGAGAAGTCCAGCAGCTCCTCCACCATGGTGGTCAGGCGGCGGGATTCCTTGAGGATGATGCCCACCCCCCGGCGCAGCTGCTCCGGGTCCCCGCCGGTGTCCGCCATCAGCGTCTCCCCCCAGCCGTTGATGGCGGTGAGGGGGGTCCGCAGCTCGTGGGACACCGAGGAGATGAACTCCGATTTGATCTTCTGTCCCTTGCTGATCTGGGTGGACATGTCGTTGATGGCGTCGATCAGCTGGCCGATCTCGTCCCGGTAGTGGTTCTCCATCTGGGCGCCGTAGCTGCCGCCGGCGATCCGCTTGGCGGTCTCCGTCACCTCCGCTACCGGCTCCACCACGTTATTGATGAACACCATGTTGGACACATACACCATCACCAGGCACAGCATCAGCAGCCCCACCGCCACCCCGGCGGTGATCAGGATCTCCCGCTGCACGGCGGCCATGGAGGTGACGTACCGCATGACCCCCACCGGGCGGCCGTTGAACAGCAGCGGCGCGCACACGGACATGATGTGCTCCCCGGTCAGGGGATCCACCCCCCGGTAGGAGCGGATCTCCCCGGTCTGGAGAGCCTCGGTGATGTCCGAGGTGCCCGGGGACAGGCCCGAGGTGAGGCCGTAGGAGCTGAGGATGATTTTCCCGCTGGTGCCGATGAACTGCAGCTCCAGGTAGTCCTTCTCCGCGAACTCCTCCGTGTAGGTGGCGGCGGCCTGGTAGAAGGAGGCGTAGGTGTTCATGCTGTAATTGTTGAAATAGTCGCTGGCGTGGGTGGCCCGGGTCTTTAAGCCGTCCAGCATCATGTTGTAGTAGTAGTTGGCCATGCCGGCGCAGAAGGTGCCCGCCACCAGCAGCAGCACGATCAGGATGGGGCTCAGGGAGCTGATCAGCCACCGCTTGCGAAGGCCGGTGATCTCTATTTTCCTTGGCTTCACATCCATGGCGCAGCCGCCCCCTTTCCGCTGTGTTGTCACCCGGCCGTCCCTCCGGCCGGGCTCAGAACCCCCACTTGTACCCGTAGCCCCACACTGTATTGATATAGGTCGGGTTCTGGGCGTTGTTCCCCGCTGGAGATCCTCCGGCGGGGGCCCCGTCCCACCTGAACCGGCGGAACTGAATCCCGCCGGTTCCAAGCTTTGCCTTACGGCAAAGGCTTGTACGCCGCTTCCGCGGCGGCCGAGGACAACGCCCCTCCGGCCGGGCTCAGAATCCCCACTTGTACCCGTAGCCCCACACTGTATTGATATAGGTCGGGTTCTGGGCGTTGTCCTCGATCTTCAGCCGGAGACGGCGGATGTTCACGTCCACGATCTTCAGCTCCCCGAAGTAGTCCCGGCCCCACACCAGGTCCAGGATCTCCTCCCGGCTGAGGGCCTTCCCCGGGTTCTCCATGAACATCTTCATGATGGAGTACTCCACCTGGGTCAGCTTCACCCGCTGGCCGTTCTTCTCCAGGGTCCGGTTGCGGGTATTGAGCAGGAAGGGCTCCTGGTAGATCTCCCCCGCCTGCTCCGTCACCACCCCGCCGGCCCGCCGGAACAGCGCGTCCACCCGGGCCGTCAGCTCCGCCGGGGAGAAGGGCTTGGTCACATAGTCGTCGGCGCCGGTCATCAGCCCCGTCACCTTGTCCATCTCCTGGCTCCGGGCCGTCAGCATGATGATCCCGATGCGGGTATTGGTGGCCCGGATCCGGCGGCAGACCTCAAAGCCGTCGATCCCCGGCAGCATGATGTCCAGCAGGGCCACCCGGACGTCCGGGTGCTCCTTGAGCTTCTCCAGGGCCTCCTCGCCGGTCTCCGCCTCGATGACCTCGTACCCGGCCCGGGTGAGGTTGATGACGATAAAGCTGCGGATGCTGGATTCATCCTCCAGAACCAGGACTTTTCTGGCCATTTTATAAACCTTCCTTTCCCTGCCCGGCCCTGCTTTCCCAGGTGCCGGGCCCATGGTCCCTCTGTCAGTTCTCGCTGATGCTCCACTGGGTCACGATGGCGCTGAACCGCTCCGTGAAGCTGCTTTGGTCGATGGCGTAGCGCCACTGCTCATACCCCGGGGCAAAGCGCACCGCGTACACCGTGGTGGGCTGGCGCCGCAGGATCGTGGTGCCGCCCTTCATCGCCTGGGTCTCCCGGTCGGAGCCCGTCAGGGTGTAAACGGTCAAAAGCGCCTCCTCCACCCGTTCGCCGCTGACACTGTAAAAGGTGGTGGCGTGTTCCGTGTTCTTGGTGTTGTCCTGGCGGACCGTGAAGTGCCCGTCCCACTCCTCGGGGATCAGCAGGTACCAGTTGTCCGTCAGGTTGTGATAGGTGATGGCCTGGTGCTCCGGCTGCCCCCCGGCGTCATAGCTGCGCCAGTAGATCTTCCAATAGGACTCGTCCCCCTCCCCCGGCAAGGCCGCGGGCATGGGCACCTCCGTGGCCCCATCGCCGTTGATGTCCGCCGGCTGCAGGTTCAAAAACCGGAAGATCTCCGAGGACACGCCGGTGGAGCTGCTCAGGACGATGTTGGTGAGGTCCGGCTGGCGGTACACCAGGATGTCCGTCACCGCCCGGGAGGTCTCCTCCACGCCGGTGACCCGGCCGGTGACGAACACCGCCGGCTCGCCGTCCTCCAGGGCGCCGGTCTGGAGCCACTGCAGCTCCGCCACGGACATGGACAGCTTCGCCGTGGACTGCAGCAGGAGGCTGCGGCCGTCCCAGTCGTAGTAGTCCGCCAGGGTGGCCCCGGACTCCGTCTCGTCGCTGTGGACCACCAGCAGCTCCTGGATGCCGTCATCGTCCAGGTCCACCACCTCATACCGGGCATAGGCGGTGGAGATCAGCTGCACCGGCTGCAGGTCCGCCATGGAGTAGACGCACATGGTCTGCACCTCGGCGCTGACCCGCCACACCACCAGGATCTCCTGAACGCCGTTGCCGTCCATGTCCACATACTGGATGCTGCTGATGGAGGTACCGCTGCCGTTGATGATGGCGGCCTGCTCATAGGTGTCGCCCTCGCTGCGGAAAATATAGATCTTCAGGGGGCTCTCCTCGCTGGAGCTGCGGAAAAAGGCCAGGGCCTCCTCGCTGCCGTCCCCGTCCAGGTCCACCAGCTGCACCGACTGGAGGTTGGTCCCCGCGGCGGGGGAGGTGTACTCCGCCCCGCCCGCCAGGATCTCCTCGATCTGGGCGCTGAGATCCTCGTACTCCTCCGGCAGCTGGGGCAGCACGTAGAGCTTCTCCACCGAGGCCGACAGCATACACCCGCTCAGCAGCAGCGGCAGCATCGCCGCCAGCAGCAGCCCGATATGTTTCCCGCGCATCTTCCCCACCTCCATCCATGGGCACAGGACAGGATACCCCTATTTTTCTAGGGTATAATGTAGCACAATTTTGCCCCTTTGGGTAGCCCCTCTTTGGCGATTTACAAAAGATTTACAAACCTGCCCGCGGCTCCCGCCCGGAAAATTTCTGCTTGCATTCCCAGCGGGCCTGTTTTATAATAGCAAAGGATTCTGTCTGCCGGTGTGATGGAATGGTAGACGTAGCGGATTCAAAATCCGCCGGGGGCAACCCCGTGTGGGTTCGAGTCCCACCACCGGCACCATGAAGGGTTGACAAAAAAGATGTCAACCCTTTTTTCTTAGTATTCATGCGGGTTTGCGGGCTTTT
>CALXGG010000124.1 GCA_944387785.1 uncultured Oscillospiraceae bacterium
CACAAGTATCACCTCATCGACCTGCTGCGGATGTCCAAGTTCACCTTCGGCGAGTCCATGGCCCAGAAGTGGGAGAACTACAAGTACACCTTCAACCGCCGCAACTTCCTGCTGCGCAACGGTCTGTACATCGCCATCATCATCATCTTCATCGCCCTGTGCATCGTCACCCCCATCGTCAAGGGACCCAACGTGCAGCTGCTGACGGTGAACAACATCCTGAACATCCTGTCCCAGGCCTCTCCCAGAATGTTCCTGGCTCTGGGCGTGGCGGGGCTGATCCTGCTGGCCGGTACGGACCTGTCCATCGGCCGTATGGTGGGCATGGGCATGACCGCCGCCACCATCGTGATGCACGCCGGCCCCAACACCGGCGGCGTGTTCGGCCACATCTTTGACTTCTCCGGTATTCCGGTGCTGGCCCGGGTGTTCCTGGCTCTGGTGGTCTGCATCATCCTGTGCACCATCTTCACCACCATCGCTGGCTTCTTTACCGCCAAGTTCAAGATGCATCCCTTCATTTCCACCATGGCTACCATGCTGGTGATTTTCGGCCTGGTGACCTACTCCACCAAGGGCGTGTCCTTCGGCGGCATCGACAACAGCATTCCCAGCATGATTATCCCCCGCATCGGCAGCTTCCCCACCATCATCCTGTGGGCGGTGGCCGCTGTTGTGGTGGTGTGGTTCATCTGGAACAAGACCACCTTCGGCAAGAACCTGTACGCCGTGGGCGGCAACGCCGAGGCGGCCTCGGTTTCTGGTATTTCCGTGTTCCTGGTCACTGTGGGCGCCTTCATTATGGCCGGTATCCTCTACGGCTTCGGCTCCTGGCTGGAGTGCCTGCGCATGACCGGTTCCGGCTCCGCGGCTTACGGCCAGGGCTGGGAAATGGACGCCATTGCGGCCTGCGTGGTGGGCGGCATCTCCTTTACCGGTGGTATCGGTAAGATTTCCGGCGTGGTGGTGGGCGTGTTCATCTTTACCGCCCTGACCTACTCCCTCACCACCCTGGGTATCGACACCAACCTGCAGTTCGTGTTCTCCGGCATCATCATCCTGGTGGCCGTTATGCTGGACTGCCTGAAGTACGTTCAGAAGAAGTAATTTCCCCGGTTCCGATTTACAGGAGGCCGCCGCAAAGCATTTACTGCTTTGCGGTGGCCTTTTTGCGCCTCGCCTGGGCACCGCAGAAGGCCGGGGGAAGGCGGCTGGCATCACGCTGGGGTGCGCCGGGATCGTTCATCCCCCGCTGCCTGCCCCGCGCGTGGCGGCCCCTCGCTGCCTGCCTTGCCTGGGATTTTCCCCGCCGGCGTACGCAGGAAGAAACAACCATAAATAATCTATTATACCAGAATGTATTTTTATAATATATTTCCTGATTAAGCGACAATTTCCCTAAAACGGAATTATATTTATACATATTTCATCTGGTTTTGTCCGCTGCTTTCTGCTACACTTTCTGGGAAAGGAGGCGCAGAGAACGATGTTCTTCAACACACACGTGGATCTCGATGCATTTGAGGAGGTGCCGGCGCCCCAGTCCCACCAGGGGATCTGCCGGTTGTCCATTTCCGCGGGGGACCGGATGTCCCAGAACGAGGCATTCTTGCGGGAGACCCGGGACACCCCCGCCTTCCGGCTGAAGGTCAGCGGCGACGGCCGGCAGATCTTCCTGGGCCGGGAGGGGCCTCTGAACCTGACCTTTACCGACAAAGGGGTGCGGACCCATCATGCCCTGGGGATGATGCTGCGTCAGCAGGGGATCGAGCTGCCGGCGGCCTATCTGTTTGTCTGGCGGGAGGACCTGGGCGGCTGGCTGGGGTTCTACGAAGGGCTCAGCGAGCCGCCCGCCAAGCCTCCCCATCCGTCAGGCCGGCGGGCGCGCAAGGCGGGCTGATATGCGGCGGCTGCACTGTTTGACCCAGCGGGAGCTAGGATATGCGGAGGCGGCGGTTCGTATGGCCTGCCTGCAAAACGGGGTGAATCCCCTGGACGAGGAGTACCGCGCCGCGGCCCAGGCGGCATTCTGCGAGGCGTTCTGCGGGTGCGGGCCGTTTTGGGACGGCGACATCTTCTGGCCCCAGGCCTTTTCCCTGATGAACCGGGCCATCCGCCGGGAAAAGCGGCTGCGCAGCGCTTATCTGTACGAGATGCTGTCCCTGGACATGCCGCTGGGGGAGGACCGGGCCCCCTCCCTGGGAACGCTCCTGCCGATCCAGGGGGACTTTACCAACGGCGTGGCGTACCAGGACTATATCGGCCGTCTGCCCCGGGATCTGTACCGCCTGGCCCGGCGGCTGGAGGAGGGGGACACCCTGGAGGAGGCCCGCAGCGGCCTGGACTGGGATCAGGAACGGCTCTGCCGGGCGGTGGAGCGGCTGCGGCGCCACATGGAGGCATACCTCCAGATGTAGCCGGGGACCGAAGCGATTTTCAGAGGAAGGAGGGCGGGGCGATGGAGGCACCGGTGTACCTGGTGGACCTGTATATGCAGGATCGGTTCCTGTTCCCCAACGCCTATATGGACGAGGCGGCCAGCCTGCCCCAGCTGCGCCGGCGGGTATACGATCTCTATTTCGTCCTGCGGGGCGACCGGTATGAGGTGCGGGGCTGGCAGGCGGCGGGGGCGGAGCTGCTGGTGGACGTGAGCAATGTCACCCGGAGAGAAACCTACCGGGTCCGCTTCAACGTCCCGGCATCCTTCTCCGTGCCGGATGCCTCCTGCCTGGCTCTGGAGCTGCGGGACTACGGCGCCCTCCTGCATGTGGCATACAGCACAAAGGGCCGCCGCTGTCTGCTGGAGCGGGAGCCGGACCACTGCCGGGCCTGGCTGGATAGGGGCTTTCCCACATGCACCATCTATGCCCGGAATATTTTTGAGATGCAGATGCAGGCCGATAGCCGCGCCTATGAGCGGGCGTATGAGGTGCTGTACATCGGACAGTCCAAGCGGGAGGACATCTTCCAGCGGCTGCGCAGCCACGCCACCCTTCAGCGGATCATGCGGGACGATATGCGGCGCATGGCGCCGCAGGAACTCTACATCCTGATCCACTCGGTGGCCGCCAAATACATCGAGCAGCAGCGGGAGGTAGAGCCGGGCCTGTCCCTGATAGCGGGCGATACCATTGGCCGCGCCTTCCGCATCGGCGGCACGGTGGACCACAACGCCATGATCGACATTGCGGAGGCAATGCTGATCCAGCACTTCCAGCCGCCCTATAACGAACGGCTAAAGAAGGGGGAGGCCCTGGAAAAGCTCTCCACCTACCGGAAGGTAGGCGAATCCATCCTCAGCAAGGTGGACTTCTCCCTGGACCCGGGGTGGGAGACAGGGGAGAAAATGGTCCTGGTGACCCAGGCGGCGCGTACCGCCACCAAAGCCAGGATCATCACCTGCGACTTTGCCGGCGGGCGGGTAGCGGTGCGCCACGAGGATTTTCCGGACGCCTTTTACTAGGGAGGGACCTCCGGGCCGGGGAGCGGCGCTTCCCGGCCCTTTTGTGCGCCTGCCGCCGGGAAAAGAGAAGGGCCGGCGGCCCGCCCGGATGCCGGATATGCAGGATGCCAGGAACGAATATGCAAGATATGTGTTATATTATTCGACATAAATGGGAATTATTTCCAATTTTGTCGAAAGATTTGGCACGATTTTTCGAATGTTACGGCAAGTTTCGACTTGTGTTTTGTGTCTGTTTATGGTAATTTGTAACCAAGGCGCAATGAAGCTTCGAGATTTCGTCTAAACGGACGGACAGCCATCAGTATATGTCGACATGCAATACGTTTGAAAGGGATCGTGCATATGGACAACAAAATCAAGATCGTACTGACCGACATCAACGAAGACGCCCGCTTCATGCTGCAAAGCGTGCTGGAGCGCAGCGGAAGGTTCATTGTCACAGGCTCCACCGGAGACGGGAACCAGGCTTTGCAGCTGGTGCGGGACACGAAGCCGGACCTGTTGCTGCTGGATCTGCTGCTGCCGGGACTGGATGGGCTGAGCATCCTGCGGCGGCTGGAGGGTGAGGGCCGCCCGCAGATCCTGGCGGTGTCCCACTTCGTCAGCCAGGATATGGTGGCCGAGGCGGGGAGCCTGGGGGCTGCCATGTTCGTCAGCAAGCCCTACAACGAAAACGCCATGATGGAGAACCTCCTCCAGCTGGCGGAGAAGCGCAGCGAGCAGCTCCACGCCCCCGGGCTGGAGGAGCTGGTCACCTCCATCATCCACGAGGTGGGCGTGCCGGCCCACATCAAGGGCTACCAGTATGTCCGGGAGGCCATCATGATCACCGTGGAGAATATGGAGGTCATCAACTCTGTGACGAAGGTCCTGTACCCCGAGGTGGCCAAGCGCTTCCACACCACGCCCAGCCGGGTGGAGCGGGCCATCCGCCACGCCATCGAGGTGGCCTGGGACCGGGGCGACCTGGAGACGCTCCAGCGGTTCTTCGGCTATACCGTGAGCAACACCAAGGGGAAGCCCACCAACAGCGAATTCATCGCCATGATCAGCGACCGGATCCGGCTGAAGTTAAAGATCACCCGGGCGTGAGGGCGCCGGGACAGGAGAGAAGGCGGAAAGAAGGGATACGGCTGCCCGGCAGCCGCGGCGGCGGGGGATGCCCGCAGGCCGCTTAGCAAGCAAGCGTCATATGAATAAAGGAGATCCTGAAGCACACTCTCCCCACTGTAGCGGAGAGTGTGCTTTTTTTGCGCCGGCAGGCGGGCGCCGGGGCTTGCAACCGGGCGCCACATCTGGTATACTGCATCCGGGCGCGCCCCTGCCCGGGCAGGGCGGCGGGCCGCCAGCATCCAAGGATAAGGAGACGTCTTGTCATGACCTATTCATATGCCCCCAAGGGGGTCTGCTCCAGCCGGATCGACCTGGAGCTGGAGAACGGCATCATCAAATCCGTGGTATTCACCGGCGGCTGCAACGGGAACCTCCAGGGTATTTCCCGCCTGGTGAGCGGCATGCCGGCGGAGGAGGCCATCGCCCGGCTGGAAGGGATCCGCTGCGGCTGGAAGCCTACCAGCTGCCCCGACCAGTTGAGCCTGGCCCTGCGGGAGGCCCTGGCCCGGGAGGGCCGCTGACGGGCGCTGGGCGCCCCTGACTTTATGTTATGAGGTAGGAGGACGAGCCATGGACTACGCGAAGGAATCCCTGCGGCTCCACCAGGAGTGGAAGGGGAAGATCGAAGTGATCGCCACCGTGCCGGTGGAGACGAAGGAGGATTTGTCCCTGGCCTATACGCCGGGGGTGGCCCAGCCCTGCCTGGAGATCCAGAAGGACGTGGAGAAGAGCTACGAGCTGACCCGGCGGCACAACCTCTGCGCCGTCATCACCGACGGCAGCGCCGTGCTGGGCCTGGGGGACATCGGCCCCGAGGCGGGCATGCCGGTGATGGAGGGCAAGTGCGTGCTGTTCAAGGCCTTCGGCGGGGTAGACGCCTTCCCTCTCTGCATCAAGAGCAAGGATGTGGACGCCTTTGTGGAGACGGTGTACCAGATCTCCGGCAGCTTCGGCGGCATCAACCTGGAGGATATCGCCGCCCCCCGGTGCTTTGAGATCGAGCGCAAGCTGAAGGAGCGCTGCGACATCCCCATCTTCCACGACGACCAGCACGGCACCGCC
>CALXGG010000125.1 GCA_944387785.1 uncultured Oscillospiraceae bacterium
TCCCGCTTCTTCAGGCGACGGCCCACATACGCATAGGTCAGGGACTTCATCACCTGCTGGTTCGCCATCTTAAAGTGCTTGGACTTGGAACCCCAGTAGCCCTTGGCCATCTTGAGGATCTTATTTCTTCTCTTGCGGGTCATCATCGCGCCCTTAACTCTTGCCATTGTAAAAGCCTCCTATTCTAAAGCGTATCGTATTTCTTATTTGTAGGGGATCATCTTGCGGATGGCGGCCTCGTTGGTCACGTCGGCATAACCACCGGCCCGCAGACGACGGGTACGCTTGGTATCCTTCTTGGTGAGGATGTGGCTCTTAAAGGCCTTGGCGCGCTTGACCTTACCGGTCTTGGTGAGGTTGAATCTCTTCTTCGCACCACTGTGGGACTTCAGCTTAGGCATAATTGCATACTCCTTCCGTATCTTTCCTTTGCATACGCAAAATCGTGGTTTATTTCTTGGGGGACAGGAACATGGACATATTCCGCCCCTCCAGCTTCGCGCCCTTATCGACGCTGGACACTTCGGCGCACTGCTCTGCAAACTTATCCAGGAGCTTCTTGCCGATGTCCGTATGGGCCATCTCCCGGCCGCGGAAGCGGACCGAGACCTTCACCCGGTTGCCATCGGTCAGGAACTTCTGCGCGTTCTTCAGCTTCACGTTGAAATCCCCGATGTCGATGCCCGGGGACATGCGGATCTCCTTGATCTCCACCACATGCTGGTTCTTGCGGGCCTCTTTCTCCCGCTTGCCCTGCTCGAACCGGTATTTGCCGTAATCCATCAGCTTGCACACGGGGGGATTGGCCTGGGGAGAGATCTTTACCAGGTCCAGACCCTGCTCATCGGCGATCTTCTGAGCTTCCTCCGCGGACATGATGCCCAGCTGCTCGCCGCCGCTGCCGATCAGACGCAGTTCCTTGTCTCGAATGTCCTCATTCAGTTGATGCATAACACTGCTAATAACCGAAGCACCTCCTTCAATCGATTGCCCATGTCGTTATGCGCCGCAAAACAAAATGCGGATACGAAACCGCATCCGCACCAACAAAGCACGCCCCTGTCCCGGGACGTGTGTGTACCATGTTGACCCCTTCGCTTGGCTGGGGGTGAGGCGGATGCAGCCACCTTCTTTATTTTGCGAAGTTAGTATACCAGAGGGGCGGGAGATTGTCAAGGAAAAGTTATCGGAAATTTCTCTTTTCCCGCCGCGGGGCGGGACGGGGCCCGCCGGACTATGTACCGCCGCCGGAGGCGGCGCCGGCTCACTGGTGCCAGGGGGACAGGGAGAGCCGGATGAAGTAGCCCTGGTCGTGGTCGCAGACCGGGCACCGGACGGGGGCCTGCTTCCCCCGCAGCACATGGCCGCAGTTGAGGCAGATCCAGCCGGTCTCCACGTCGTCCACGAACAGCTTCCCCTCCCGCAGCCGCTGGGCGAACTGCCGGAAGCGGTCGGCGTGGACCTTTTCCACCTCCGCGATCTGCCGGAAGTGCCGGGCCGCCGCCTCGAACCCCTCCTCCTCCGCCTTTTGGGCGAAGGCCGGATATACGCCCTCCCACTCCTCCGTCTCGTGGGCGCAGGCCAGCTCCAGCAGCTCCGTTACGTCCTCGCTGAGATCCACCGGGTAGCCGGCCCCGGCGATCACGCCGTTGTCGCAGCCGCCCCGCTGCAGGTGCCCGTAAAACACCTTGGCGTGGGCCCGCTCCTGGTCCGCCGTGTACAGGAACACGGCCTCGATCAGGTGCAGGCCCTTCTTCCGGGCGGTGGCGGCGGCAAAGGTATAGCGGTTGCGGGCCTGGCTCTCCCCGGCAAAGGCCCGCAGCAGGTTCTCCCGGGTCACACTGTCTTTCCATTCCATGGTGCGCATTCTCCTCTCCTGTGGTTGGCTGGGTGCCTCTAGTTTCTGCGGTTCCCCGCCGATTATTCCCGCCGCCGTGTATAAAGGCCGCCGGCCGGGGAAAGAATACCAGCGTACACTCTCGGAAAGGAGGCCCCTGCTATGGACAAGATGGATAAGATGGACAAGATGAACAACAGCAAGAACAACTCCGGCAGCCGCAGCGGCAAGAACCAGAACGACCGCAGCCAGAACCAGAGCCAGAACTGCCGGGATCAGGGCAATTCCCAGGACAAGAAGTAACGTACAGACGGGACAGGGCGGCAGGCTGATTGCCTGCCGCCCTGTCCTCCCCGGCCGCGGCCCCGGATTTCACCGTCAAAATGCCAGTCCAGCAGCCAACAATGGCTGCTTTTTTGTTTATGAGGCTGTTTTTAACGGTATTTTCCGGTTTTTTCTCAAAATCTATTGACAAAACACTGTCAAAAGCATATAGTTCACATCATGAACTTTCTAGGAGGCGCCATGGATCCCCTGAACGAAGAACTGCTGGCCGCCTGGCTGCGGCTCTCCAACAGCATCAACAACCAGCGGCTGGTGGAGGGCCTGTCCTTTAACGAGGCGGTGGTGTGCAGCCTGCTGGGCCGGGCCCGGCAGGACGGCGGCTACCTGACCGCCCGGGACCTGTGCGCCCAGACCCGCATCCTCAAATCCCAGATGAACGTGATCCTCCGCTCCCTGGAGCGCAAGGGGCTCATCTCCCGCCGCCAGTCCGAAAAAGACAAACGGCAGGTCGAGGTGCGCCTCCTGCCGGAGGGGGCCGCCCGCTACGACGCCTCCCACCGGAGATCCCTGGCGCTGGCGGGGCGGCTCGTCGCCGCCATGGGCGAGGACCGCGTCCGGCATCTGATCCCTTTGCTCCACCAGGCGGTGGATACTTTTGATATCATCCAACAGGAGGTCTGACTCTATGGCTATCCGTATCATTACCGATTCCTCATCCGACTTTGACCCCGCCGTGGCCCGCCGCCGGAGGGTAGAGATCGTCTCCATGCCCATCCAGTTCGGCAAGGCCACCTTCCTGGACGGCAAGACCATCACCGGCGAGGTCTTCTACAAGCTCCTCAAGGAGGGCAAGGAGAACCCCTCCACCTCCCAACCCACTCCCAACGACTTCCTCAAGGTCTTTGAGGCCGCCAAGAACGCCGGGGACCAGGTGGTGGCGGTGCTCCTCTCCAGCGCCCTCAGCGGCACCATCCAGAGCGCCATGATCGCCAAGGGCATGTGCGAGTACGACGAGATCTACATCGTGGACAGCCTCAGCGCCACCGCCGGCATCCAGATCCTGGTCAACTACGCCTGCAAGCTCCGGGACAGCGGCCTCTCCGCCCCCGACATTGCCGCCCAGCTGGAGCGGATCAAGGGCCGCATCCGCATCTTTGCCGTCATCGACACTTTGGAGTACCTCCGCCGGGGCGGCCGGATCTCCTCCCTCCAGGCGGGCCTGGGCACCATGACCAAGCTCAAGCCGGTGATCACTGTCCGGGAGGGCGCCGTGGCCATCACCAACAAGGCCTTCGGCACCGCCGCCGCCGTCAAGCAGCTCCTCAAGCTCATCGGCGACCACCCGGTGGACGACGCCTTCCCCTCCTATTTCCTCTATACCGATGACAAGGGCAAGGAGGAGCTGCTGCTGCCCAAGCTCCGGGAACAGGGCGATCTGCCCCAGCGGCTCCACTATTGCTGCATCGGCGCCACCATCGGCACCCACATCGGCCCCGGCGCCCTGGGCCTGGCCTACATCCAGCAGGAGCAGTAAGCGCCTCCCGCCGGGCCTGGTACCGGTGGGGCCGGAGGCCCCGGCAAAACAAAAGCGTCCCCGGCGGGAATATCCGCCGGGGGCGCTTTTTGCCGCTCTCAGGAGGCGCCGCCCAGCTTCCGCCGGGCCGTCATGAGCAGGAGCCCCAGGGCCAGGAACCCCAGGAGCAGCAGGTAGCGCAGGGAGCAAAACATCTTTTTCATGGCAGTCACCTCTCCACGATCTTATAGTAGGTCCGGGCCGTCAGCAGATACACCACGCCGTAGACCAGGAAGAACACCAGCAGGGTCCCCAGGGTGCACAGGGCGGTGAGGGTCGCATTGTGGAGGTAGAACAATGTCAGCAGCTTCTCCACCATGTTGAAGTCGAAGGCGATGTGGATGGCCGCCACCACGATGGGCAGGAAAAACACCATGAGCACCTGGCTGCGGATGGCGGTGCGGACCTCCTCCCGGCTGAGCCCCACCTTCTGCATGATCTCGAACCGCCGCTTATCCTCGTAGCCCTCGCTGATCTGCTTGCAGTAGATGATGAGCACCGTGGCCATCAGGAAAATGAAGCCCAGGAACAGCCCCAGGAACAAAAAGCCGCCGGCGAGGCCGTAGAAATCCCAGCGGCCCTGGGCGCTGGAGCTCCAGCTCATGGTTTCCCAGTGGCCCCCGCCGTAGGTCGTAGTGTCGCCCTCCCAGTAGTCCTCGCTGAGCCGCTTTGTCTCCTCGTCGGAGCAGTCCAGGTCCAGATAGGCGTACCAGATCATGGCGGAGGCGTTATCCGCCCCGTAGGCCGCCCGCTGGGCCTGGTAGAGCTCCGCCAGCACGCTCTCGTCCGCCACCACCAGGCACAGCTGGTTGGAGATCTGGACCGAGGCCCAGGGGCTGCTCTCCAGCCGGCGCACCACCTGGAGGGCCGTGGCGGGGTGCTTCTCCTCCCCGGTCTCCCGGTCGTCCCAGCGGAACACCAGGACCTCGCCGCCGGCCCCGTAGGCCGCTGCCTCGCCGGGCTGGAGGCGCAGCGCCTCCCCGGTGATCTCTTCATAGGCCCCGGCGGTGATCACATCCACATTGTAAACCGTGACCAGGCCCTCCATCTGGGTATTGGTATGGAGGATCCCGTCGCTGTCCATGCCCACCCCGAAGCTCAGGGTATCCATCGTCCGCTCCGAGGTGACGGCCACGCCCTCGCCGTTGATATAGCCCTTGGCGTCCGCCAGCAGCAGCTCAGGGTCAAAGGATCCCTCCCCCTCGTCGATGTCATATCGCACCTTGATCTGGAGATCACTGGGATATACGGTATTTACGATATCCTCAGTGCCCAGCCACAGGGACAGCGTGCCGGAGAGCATCACCATCACCATGGTGCAGAGGATGCAGATGTTGGCAAGGCCCACAGCGTTCTGCTTCATGCGGTAGAGCATGCCGGAGATGCTGATGAAGGGGCCGGTGCGGTAATAAAGCTTTTTGTTCCGGCGCAGGGCCTTGAGGACGAAGATACTGACGGCGGTGAAGAGGCAGTAGGTGCCGATAATGACCAAAAACACCGCCAGGAAGTAGAGCGCGACGGCCTCCACGCCGCTGCGGGTCCGGACGGCGATGACGTACCCGCCACCCAGGGTGAGGACGCCCAGGATGGTCAGCAGCCACCGGGTCCTGGGCTCCCGTTCCCCCACGCTGCCGCCCCGGAGCAGCTCGATGGGCCGGGACACCTGGATCTTGACCAGGTTCACCAGCACCGTGGCGGCGATGAGACCGGCAAAGAGGACCGCCGTCTCGGCAAGGCCCGACCAGGAGATGTAGAAGCCCAGAGGCACGGAAAAGTCCAGCACCCGGCACAGCAGCAGGGACACCAGCTTGTGGAGCAGCAGCCCCGCCGCCAGGCCCCCGCCGATGCCCAGGATCCCCACATACAGCCCCTCCAGCAGCAGCAGGGCGGCGATGTGGCTTTTGCCCATGCCCAGGATATTGTACAGGCCCAG
>CALXGG010000126.1 GCA_944387785.1 uncultured Oscillospiraceae bacterium
ATTCATATCGTTTCATGCTCTTAATTTTATACTATTGCTTCTATTGTGCAACTTTTATTTTTCAAACAAGGCCTAGCTGGAAATATTATAGTATAAATGGCCTGCCTTGACAAGAGCGCAAAAACTTTTGGAGTTTTTTCAATTTGTACTTGCATTTCCTGTCAAACTCTGCTATTATATCAGTCGGTGCTTTTGGCACATGTTTTATTTAGAACAGCAAGGAGGTGCAACGGATGGCTAAGTGTCAATTCTGTGACAAGGGTGTTACCTTTGGCATCAAGGTGTCCCACTCCCACAGGCGTTCCAACCGGACGTGGAAGCCCAATGTCAAGCGTGTGAAGGCAATCGTCGATGGTACCCCTCGCCATGTGTACGTTTGTACCCGGTGTCTGCGTTCCGGTAAAGTTACCAGAGCTGTCTAACATATGGAACAAACGAAATCCCCGTGCCTTACCGGCATGGGGATTTTACTTTCCCCGGAAATGCTGGCCCCTCCCGGCGCCTCCTTCCGGAGGGCGGCCGCCCCGCAGCCGGGCGGGGATCACCGCCGCCCGGTCCGAACCGATACAGCAAAAGCCGGCAGGTTTTTACCTGCCGGCTTTTTATTTATATGTGTGTTCCCGCGGCGCGGCGGCCGCTTGTCCCCTTTTACCGCACGCTGGCAATGAACCGGAGGAACGCCGCCCTCCCCTGCTCGTCGCACTTGTAGACGCCGGCGTGCTCCAGCACCTTGGCAAACACCGCGCCGATCTCCTGGCGGAGGATCCCGTCGGCGTTTTCCTTGGTAAAGGTATACCGGGTGCGAAGCTCCCCGGCCCACGCCGCGTGCTTCTCCAGGTCGGGGTCCGCGGCGGGGTCGCCGCCCTCCGCCAGCACCTGGGCCAGCTTTGCCATCTCGCCCTTCAGCCGGGCCGGCAGCACCGCCAGGCCCATGACCTCGATGAGGCCGATGTTCTCCTTCTTGATGTGGTGGAGCTCCTTGTGGGGGTGGTAGACGCCCATGGGGTGCTCCTCCGTGGTGATGTTGTTGCGCAGCACCAGGTCCAGCTCAAACTTGCCGTCCCGCATCCGGGCGATGGGGGTGATGGTGTTGTGGGGCTCGCCGCCGGTCTCCGCAAAGATGAAGGCGTCGGGGTCGGAGTAGCCCCGCCAGGCGGTGAGGATCTTGTCCGCCAGCTCCACCAGCCTCCCGTCATCCCCGCTGCGCAGGCGGATCACGGACATGGGCCACTTGACGATGCCCGCCTCCACGTCCTCATAGCCCGGGAAGCTGACGGGGCGCTCCACCGGGGCCTTCTCCATGGCGAAGGTGTAGTGGCCGCCCTGGAAGTGGTCGTGGCTGAGGATGGAGCCGCCCACGATGGGCAGATCCGCGTTGGAGCCCACGAAATAGTGGGGGAACAGCTTCACAAAGTCCAGGAGCTTGCGGAAGGTAGCCCGCTCGATCTTCATGGGGGTATGGCAGCTGTTGAATACGATGCAGTGCTCGTTATAGTACACATAAGGGGAGTACTGGAGGAACCAGTCCCGGCCGTCGATGGTCACGGGGATGATCCGGTGATTCTGCCGGGCGGGGTGGTTCATCCGGCCGGCGTAGCCCTCGTTCTCCCGGCAGAGCTGGCACTTGGGGTAGCCGCTCTGGGGCGCGGCCTTGGCCGCGGCGATGGCCCGGGGGTCCTTCTCCGGCTTGGAGAGGTTGATGGTGATGTCCAGGTCGCCGTAGGCGGTGGAGGTGACCCACTTGACGTCCTTGGCGATCCGGTAGCGGCGGATGTAGTCCGTATCCTGGCTGAAGCGGTAATACCACTCCGTGGCCATCCAGGGGCTCTGGGCGTAGAGCTCATGGAAGTGCTCCTGGACCTGGGCGGGACGGGGCGTCAGCGCCCCCGTCAGCTTGGTGTCGAAGAGGTCCCGGCTGGTGATGTCGTCCTGGATGACGCCCCGGGCCGCCGCGTCGTCCAGCAGGGCCTTCAGGATGTCCTCCAGGGGCTGCTCGCCGGCGGGCTCCGCCGGCTCCTGATAGTCGCTCAGGCCCATCACGTCCAGCAGCTGGTTCACGGCCCACACCCGGTCCGCCGGGTCGATCAGCCCTTTCCGGACGCCGTAGTCCGCCAGGGCCGCGATAGCATGGTCGATCATTGGTATCTCCTCCTTCTTACACAAGGCGCACGCCGCCCACCGGGCGGATGGTCAGCACATGGCAGGCCCCGGTCCCCAGCACCCGGTCCATGCCGGAGCGGAACTGCTCCAGCAGATCCAGGGGGACGAAGGCCTGGATGGTCCCGGCAAAGCCGCCGCCGTGGACCCGGCAGGCCCCCCGGCCGCCCAGCAGCCGCTCGCACAGGGCCAGGGCCACCGCCACCTCCTGGTGGTGGGTGTAGCCGGCGGGCACCACGTTCTGGAGCATCCGCCAGCTGGAGAGGCCGGACTCGGTGATCAGGGCCAGGAATGCGTCAAAGTCGCCCTGGCGCAGGGCCTCCACCTGTCCGGAAACCCGGCGGTTGTCGTTGTACACATGGATGGCCCGCAGCACCGCCCGGTCCCCGGCCTTCAGCCGCAGGGCGGGCAGAGCGGCGTAGAAGTCCTCCTCCGGTATCTCCCGCAGGACGTCCTTGCCGAAGTGGGCGCAGACCTCCTTGAGCTCCCGGGTGACCGCGGCGTACTCGTCGGTGAGGTCCGCGTGGTCGGCGCCGCTGTCGATGATGCACAGGGCGTGGCCGGAGGCGGCGAAGTCGTAGTCCACCCGCTCCACGACGGGGTTGGCGTTGTCCTGGAAGTCGATGGTGACCATGCCGCCCACCGAGGAGGCCATCTGGTCCAGCAGGCCGCTGGGCTTGCCGAAATAGACGTTCTCGGCGTACTGGCCGATCTGGGCCAGGCGCACCGCGTCGCACTTGTCCTCGTTGAAGAGGCTGTTGATGATGTTGGCCACCAGGACCTCGAAGGCGGCGCTGGAGCTCAGGCCGCTGCCCTTGAGGACGTTGGAGGTGGTATAGGCGTTGAAGCCCTGGATCTCGCAGCCGTGCTGGGCGAACCAGGCGGCGATGCCACGGATGATGGAGGCGGAGGTATTGCGCTCCTCCTCCCGCACGGAGAGGTCGTCCAGCTCCACCACGTCCATGGGGAAGCCCTCGCTCTGGATGCGGATGGTGTTCTCGCCGTTGGGGGCCACCGCGGCGATCACGTCCAGGTTGACGCTGCCCGCCAGCACCCGGCCCCGCTGGTGGTCCGTGTGGTTGCCGCCGATCTCCGTGCGGCCCGGGGCGGAGAATACCGCCGCCTGGTCGTAGGGGCCAAAGGACGCCTCCAGCCCGGAGAGGACCTTTTCATACCGGGCGGCCTGGTCCGCCGCCGCCTGGGGGCCGTAGAGCGCCTCCACGGCCTTGCGGAGTTTCTGTAGATCCGTTGCGGGCGAAAATTGATAGCTCATGTGTCCCTCCCAAAAAGCCCATGCTGCCAGGGCGATTCTTACCAATGATTATATAAGTATGCTCCCACCTGTAACATGGACTTTTCATTCATATTGATGAAATTTTGTCCGTGGGGCCTCCTGTCAGCGGCCCTCCTCCGCCTCCCGGCGCAGGTTGTTGGCGTACTGCCGGGGAGAGACCCCCTTGATCTCCTTGAAGGCCCGGGAGAAATAGAAGGGATCCTCAAAGCCCACGGAGTTGGAGATCTCCTGGATGGAGCAGCTGGTGGTGGCCAGCAGGGCGCAGGCCCGCTCGATGCGGTACTCCAGCAGGAAGCGCTTGGGCGACATCTGGAAGCGCTTGACGAAGCGGCGGTAGAGGCTGCTGTGGCTCACGGAGGCATAGGCCGCCAGGCCCTCCACTGTGATGGGCTCCTCGTAGTGGGTGATGATGTAGTCCGCCGCCAGGCGGGCGCAGTCCACCACCTCCCGGCGCTGGTCCTGCCGCCGCTGGGAGGTGCGGATCAGGAAGGCCAGCAGGGCGTACAGCCGGGACGTCATCTCCAGGTTCTCCCAGGAGGAGGTCCCGTAGTGGTCGTAGATCCCGGTCACCAGCTGGCGGATCTGCTCACTGTCCCGTCCGCGGAACACCGGGTTGTCCGGCGAAAAATCCGTCTGCTCCATGTACCCCGCCGCGTCCAGGCCGCTGAAGCCCACCCAGACGTACTCCCAGGGCTCCTGGGCGTCGGCAAAATAGTGGATGGTGGTGTTGGGATAGCTCAGGAAGGTGTCCCCCGCCTGGAGCTCGTAGCGCTTGTCGCGGCAAATGAACGTCCCCTTCCCGCCCACGATGTAGTGCAGCAGGAAGTGATTGCGGACGCCGGGGCCCCAGCCATAGCTGGGGGCGCACTGCTGGCAGCCTGTATTCTGCACATAGAGCGACGCCGTCCGGCGTTCCAGCTTCATGGAGTGTTTATAAATGCTGCTCTGTTGGTCGTTCATATCCATCTCCCTTTCCATTTCCATGTATCGGCCGCCGGGCCGGCGGCGAAAGATGTATATCGCTCCTCCTCTGGATTTATTATACATGACGCTGTATAGGTTTGTCCATCTTTTCTGTCAAATCTGCCCGAAAAATCCTGCCAAACCCCCACACAGGTGTTACAATTCCTACAAATTTTGTGAAAATTGCCGGAAATTTTTACCAGCCTTCGGCAAATTTACGAAGGGCGCTCCAAAGTCTTTCTTGACTTTTTCTCATCGCCGTACTATCATGCTAAAGTACGAAAGCAACAGGAAAGGAGACCTGATCATGGATTTGTTCGGCTCCAAGGGCACCGCCCTGCTGGTGGAGGCCATCCTCTCCCTGAAGAGCGAGGCGGAATGCCGGGCCTTTCTGGAGGATATCATGACCGGGAAAGAGATCCAGGACTGCGGCCAGCGGCTGCTGGTGGCCCAGCTCCTCAGCCGGAAGCTGGTGTACAGCCGGATCGCCGACATCACCGGCGCCAGCAGCGCCACCATCAGCCGCGTCAACCGCTGCTACCTGTACGGCGCCGGCGGCTACCGGGCCGTGCTGCCCCGTTTGACCAACAGCGATCTTTCCCAACCATCCCCACAGGAGGAAACGAAGATATGAACCAGCCATCCATCTGGCGGCCGGACGAACGGGCCAGCGGCCGCCTCCGGGAGCTCTACCGCCGCCACGGCTACCTCCCCTACCGCATGAGCAAATTTGAGTCCTATGACCTCTATGTGCGCAACAAGCGCTTCCTGCTCAGCGAGCATATCCTCACCTTTACGGACACCAACGGGCAGCTCATGGCCCTCAAGCCCGACGTGACGCTGTCCATCATCAAGAACACCCCCGCCGTCCAGGGCGCTTTGCAGAAGGTCTATTATAATGAGCATGTGTACCGGGCGGCCCCCGGCTCCGGCTACCGGGAGATCATGCAGACGGGGCTGGAGTGCATCGGCCGGCTGGACCCCCTGGCCATCGGCGAGGTGGTGGCCCTGGCGGCGGAGAGCCTGGCCGCCATCCACAGCGGCTACCTCCTGGACCTGAGCCATATGGGCTTCGTGGCGGGCCTTCTGGAGGCGGTGGAGGAGGATGCCGCCGGGGAGCTCCTTACGGAGATCGCCCGGAAGAACGTGGCCGCCATCCACGCCATCTGCGCCCGCCGGGGCCTTCCCGCTGACCTGGCGGAGCGGGCCAG
>CALXGG010000127.1 GCA_944387785.1 uncultured Oscillospiraceae bacterium
GGCGCCCGGGTGGCCCGCTCCGTCACCATCCAGTACGGCGGCTCCATGAACCCCAAGAACGCCGCGGAGCTCCTGGCCCAGCCCGACGTGGACGGCGGCCTCATCGGCGGCGCCTCCCTGAAGCCTGACCAGTTCGTCGATATCATCAACGCAGCCAACCAGGAGTAAGCGGCGCCGGCGCTTCTTACCGCGCCTGCACCTGCTCCCAGGGATGTGATCCCCCGCCCGGCGGCAGCTTCCCCCTGCCGCCGGCGGGCATTGAGGAATCGAGGTTATTATGAATAAAACGCCTACTACATTGATCATAATGGACGGGTTCGGCCTGCGCAGCGAGGAAAACGGCAACGCCGTGGCCCACGCCAAGACCCCCGTCCTGGATAAATTGTTTGCCCAGTGCGCCCACACCACCCTCTCCGCCTCCGGCCTGGACGTGGGCCTCCCCGCCGGCCAGATGGGCAACAGCGAGGTGGGCCACACCAATATCGGCGGCGGCCGGGTGGTCTACCAGGACCTGCCCCGGATCACCCGGGCCATTGAGGACGGCAGCTTCTTTGAAAACAGCGCCTACTGCGCCGCCATGGACGCCTGCCTGGAAAACGGCAGCTCCCTCCACCTCTACGGCCTCCTCTCCGACGGCGGCGTCCACTCCCACAACACCCACCTGTGGGCCCTGCTGAAAATGGCCAAGATCCGGGGCCTCAGCAAGGTATATATCCACGCCTTCCTGGACGGCCGGGACGTGTCCCCCACCAGCGGCAAGGGCTTTGTGGCCGAGGCCGTGGAGAAGTGCCGGGAGATCGGCGTCGGCAAGATCGCCACGGTGATGGGCCGCTACTACGCCATGGACCGCGACAAGCGCTGGGACCGGGTGGAGCAGGCCTATGACGCCATGGTCTACGGCCAGGGCATCCAAAACCCGGACCCCGTGGCCGCCGTGGCCCAGTCCTATCAGAACGGCGTCACCGACGAGTTCGTGGAGCCGGTGGTCTGCGACAGCGAGGGCGTGATCTCCGACAACGACAGCATCATCTTCTTCAACTTCCGGCCCGACCGGGCCCGAGAGATCACCCGGGTGTTCGTGGACCCCGAGTTCGACGGCTTCAAGCGGGAGTACTTCCCCCTGTCCTACGTCTGCACCACCGAGTACGACGCCACCATGCCCAACGTGAAGGTGGCCTTCCCCCGGATCCGGGTGGAGAACGGCCTGGGCGAGTACCTCAGCAAGATGGGCATGACCCAGCTGCGGATCGCCGAAACCGAGAAGTACGCCCATGTCACCTTCTTCTTCAACGGCGGCGTAGAGGACGTGTTCCCCGGCGAGGACCGGGTGCTGGTGCCCTCCCCCAAGGTGGCCACCTATGACCTCCAGCCGGAGATGAGCGCCTTCGAGGTGGCGGACAAGTGCGTGGAGCGCATCGAGTCCGGCGCCTACGACGTCATCATCCTCAACTTCGCCAACTGCGACATGGTGGGCCACACCGGCGTGTACGAGGCCGCGGTGAAGGCCGTGGAGACCGTGGACACCTGCGTGGGCAAGGTGGTGGACGCCACCCGGGCCATGGGCGGCATCGCCATGGTCACCGCCGACCACGGCAACGCCGAGGAGATGTCCAAGTCCGACGGCTCCCCCATGACCGCCCACACCACCAACCTGGTGCCCTTCATCCTGGTGGGCGCCGACGCCCAGCTCCACCCCGGGCGGCTGGCGGACATCGCCCCCACCATCCTGGACATCATGGGCCTGGCGTGCCCCCCGGAGATGGACGGCAAGAGCCTCATCGACAACTGACCGAAACGGCAAAAAAGCGCACAGCGCCGCGGCAAATGCCGCGGCGCTGTTTTATTTTGCGTCCGCCCGGGAACCGCCGGGGGACAGCGGCCATATAGGATAGAGGGCGGATCCAAAAAAGGCCGCCGCCCCGAAAGGGCGGCGGCCGTAGGGGCGTTTCTGCTTACTTGTGGTCCACGGAGTACATGTGCTTGATGAGCTCCAGCACCTTGTTGGAGTAACCCATCTCGTTGTCGTACCAGGACACGACCTTCACGAAGGTGTCGGTCAGGGCGATACCGGCCTTGGCGTCGAAGATGGAGGTGCGGGCGTCGCCCAGGAAGTCGCTGGAGACCACATCCTCGTCGGTGTAGCCCAGGATGCCCTTCAGCTCGCCCTCGGAGGCGGCCTTCATGGCGGCGCAGATCTCATCGTACTTGGCGGGCTTGGCCAGGTTCACGGTCAGATCCACCACGGACACGTCCAGGGTGGGCACGCGCATGGACATACCGGTGAGCTTGCCGTTCAGGGAGGGGATGACCTTGCCCACGGCCTTGGCGGCGCCGGTGGAGCTGGGGATGATGTTGCCGGAGGCAGCGCGGCCGCCGCGCCAATCCTTCATGGACACGCCGTCAACGGTCTTCTGGGTGGCGGTGGTGGAGTGGACGGTGGTCATGAGGCCGTCGGTGATGCCCCAGTTGTCGTTGAGGACCTTGGCGATGGGGGCCAGGCAGTTGGTGGTGCAGGAGGCGTTGGACACGAAGGTCATGTCGGGGGTGTACTTGTCCAGGTTCACGCCGCAGACGAACATGGGGGTGTCGTCCTTGGAGGGGGCGGACATGATGACCTTCTTGGCGCCGGCGTCGATGTGGGCCTGGGCCTTCTCCTTGGTCAGGAACAGGCCGGTGGACTCCACCACGTACTCGGCACCGATCTTGCCCCAGGGCAGGTCGGCGGGGTTGCGCTCGGCATAGATGGGGATTTCCTTGCCGTTGACCACGATGGCGTTCTCGGTGGCGGAGACGGTGCCCTGGAACTGACCGTGCATGGTGTCGTACTTCAGCATGTAAGCCAGGTAATCAGCGGGGCACAGGTCGTTGATGCCAACGATCTCAATCTCGGGATGATTGACGCTGGCGCGGAAAACCATGCGGCCGATGCGGCCAAAACCATTGATACCAACTTTGATGCTCATAGTGAAAAACTCCTCTCAAATTCTTAAAAGGTTTTCTAGCGTCATTATACACCGCACTTTTTTAATTGGAAAGTGTTTTTTGTGGAATTTTTGACATTCCTATAATTTTCTTGTATTTTTGACAAATTTTTGGTATGATACCTCTGCAATAACAGGAAAAATGACATCGCTTTGGGATGGGGGATTTTCCCTTCCCGTTTTTGCCGCTGATTGCGCAGACTATTTGCCGGGAGGTGCCCTATGGCCATGGAACCGAAGGACGAAAACAAACTGCTGGGTGAGGTGCTGGAACAGGTATCCGGCCAGCTGCGCAGTTCGCTGAGCAACATCTACCGCTCCCTGGAGCGGATCGCCCCGCCGGAGCTGCGGGACCAGGGGGACGGCCTGGACAACGACGCCGCCATCCTCTGCCAGAGCTACTACCGGATCCTCCGGCTGACCAACAACCTCTCCGACGCGGCCCAGCTGGACCGCCCCCTCCGCCCCAAGCTCAGCAACGACGATATCGTGGGCTTCTGCCGGGCGGTGATGGAGCGGGCCCGGGTCCCCGGGGAGCTGCTGGGGCTGGCGCTGGAGTTCCGCTGCGCCAAAAGTTCCCACATCATCGCCATCGACCGGGACCGGCTGGAGCGGATGATGCTCAACCTCCTCTCCAACGCCTTTAAGTTTACCCCAAAAGGGGGCCGGATAACCCTGGAAGTGCGGATCGAGGCCCAGCGGGTGGAGCTGCGGCTGACAGACACCGGCTGCGGCATCGCCCCGGAGCTGCTGGAGACCGTGTTCGACCGCTACCTCCATACGGAGCGCGTGGACCCGCCGCCCCACGGCCTGGGCCTGGGGCTGCCCATCTGCCGGCGGATCGCCCAGGAGCACGAGGGGAGCCTGCTGCTCACTTCCCGGCCCGGGGAGGGCACTACCGTCACGGTGTCCCTGCCCAACCGGAAGGTCAAATACCAAGAGCTCAACTCTTTTATCGTAGACTACTCCGGCGGCTTCAACCGCACCCTGCTGGAGTTGTCTGACGCCCTGCCCAAGCAGGCGTTCACCCAGAAATATCTGGATTGACCCGCAACCATCGCAAAGGAGATCATGTATGGCACAGGAACAGGTTTTGGTAGGCATGAGCGGCGGCGTGGACAGCGCCGCCGCCGCCGCGCTGCTGCTGGAGCAGGGATACGCCGTCACCGGCTGCCTCCTGCGGCTCCATCCGGATCCGGACAGCTTTGCCCGGAGCCTTGCGGACGCCCGGGCGGTGGCGGACAAGCTGGGGATTCCCCTGCGCTGCGCCGACCACAGCCAGCTCTTCCGCCGGCAGGTCATGGACTACTTCGCCCGCTCCTATCAGGCGGGGCTCACCCCCAACCCCTGCGTCCAGTGCAACCGCCGCGTCAAGTTCACCGCCCTCCTCCGGGAGGCGGACGCCATCGGCGCCCGGTACATCGCCACCGGCCACTACGCCCTCACAGGCCCTGGCGCCGGCGGCCGGACCGCCCTTCTCCGGGGCGCCGACCGGCAGAAGGACCAGAGCTACTTCCTCTACCCCCTTCCTCAGGAGACCCTGGGACGGCTGCTGCTGCCGGTGGGGGGGCTCACCAAGGCCCAGGTCCGCCGGCTGGCGGAGGAGCGGGGCCTCTGCAACGCCCGGAAGCGGGACAGCCAGGACATCTGTTTCATCCCCGGCGGGGATTACGGCGCCGTCCTGGCCGCCTGGGGAGCCATCTCCCGGCCCGGCGACTTTCGTGACGCCCAGGGCCGTGTCCTGGGCCGCCACCAGGGGCTGGAGCGCTACACCACCGGCCAGCGCCGGGGGCTGGGGGTCAGCGGCGGAAGGCCCCTGTACGTGGTGGGGAAGGACCTGGCGGCCAACGCCGTGATCCTGGGGGACGAGGCGGACCTGTACAGCCGCACCGTCTGGGCGGAGGACTTCCAGTGGGTATCCCTGCCGCCCCAAGCGGCCCCCCTGGCCGTCACCGCCAAGACCCGGTACAGCCAGGGCGAGGCCGCCGCCCTGCTCTATCCCCTGGAGGACGGCCGGGTCCGGGCGGTATTCGACTCCCCCCAGCGGGCCGTGACGCCGGGGCAGTCCCTGGTGGTCTACGCGGGGGAGGCCGTTGTGGGCGGCGGCGTCATCACCCGGGCGGAGTAGGGCTTGTCCCGCCCGTGCCTCTGGCCGGGGCACAGGCCCCGGACGCCCCCCGCGCCTCCGGGCCTTCGCCGCCGGGGAGCCGCGCCGGCCGCTCCGCGCCCCTCTACCGGGCGCTGGCCTGCCACTCCTCCTGGTAGATCATATCGTCTACATCCCCGTGGGGATAGGTGTCGCCCATATCAAAGCCTCCTCTCTGCTTCGCTCCCCCGCCGGGGCGGAAAGAGCCCGTACAGGTCAGTATATGCGGCGGGCCGCCCCAAATTGCCTGTCCCTCCCCCTCCCCGCAAAATTTTGGAGGTTGAAAGAAATGGCTTGACATCCGACGGGCTATATGGTATTCTATCTTATGCCGATGTTCGCCGGTGTGGTGGAATTGGTAGACACAAGGGACTTAAAATCCCTCGGTAGCGATACCGTACCGGTTCGAGCCCG
>CALXGG010000128.1 GCA_944387785.1 uncultured Oscillospiraceae bacterium
AGCATATCGCCGCTGTTGTAGTCGGCGAAGGTAAAGCCGTTGCCGGCTCCGCACCAGGACTCGTAGGGATGGACGGTATCCTTCAGACCGCCGGTCTCCCGGACGATGGGGAGGGTGCCGTAGCGCATGGCGATCATCTGGGCCAGGCCGCAGGGCTCGCTCTTGGAGGGCATCAGCAGCAGGTCGGCGCCGGAGTAGATGGCCATGGCCAGCGGCTCGTTGTAGCCCCGGTACAGGGCCATGCGGCCGGGGTACCAGCCCAGCTTCTGTTCGAAGAACTGCTCATAGTTCCAGTCGCCGCTGCCCAGTACCACGAACTGGCAGTTGAGCTCCATGATCTGGTCGAACACCCGGCAGATGAGGTCCAGGCCCTTGTGGCTGACCAGGCGGCTGACGATGGCGATGATGGGCACGTGGGGATCCACGTTCAGGTTCAGCTGCTTCTGGAGCTGCTCCTTGTCGGCGGCCTTCCCGGAGAGGTCCTCAACAGAGTAATTGGCATAGAGCCCGGGGTCCTTGGTGGGGTCGTAGCGGTCCATGTCGATGCCGTTGAGGACGCCGTGGAGCTTGCCGGCGTTGAGCTGCATGACGCTCTCCATGCCGTGGGCGTAGTAGGCGTAGCGCAGCTCCTGGGCATAGGTGGGGCTCACGGCGGTGATGGCGTCGCAGGTCATCAGGGCGCCCTTGAGGAGGTTCACGTCGCCGTCCATGGCGATGGTGCCGTCGGCGAACCAGCCGGGGGCCAGGCCGAAGAGGTCCTCCAGGGTCTCCTTGCCGTAGCGGCCCTGGTACTCGATATTATGGACGGTAAACACGGTCTTGATCCCGCGGACCTCGCTCCAGCGCACGCACTCGTCCTTCAGGTAGATGGGGACCAGGGCGGTCTGCCAGTCGTTGCAGTGGATGACCTCCGGCATGAAGGCCATGGCGGGCAGCAGGGCCACGATGGACCGGGAGAAGAATCCGAAGCGCTCCCCGTCGTCGTAGTGGCCGTAGAGGGTGTCCCGCTTGAAGTAGTACTCGTTGTCCACAAAGTACCAGATGACGCCGTCGCGGTCCAGGCGGAACAGGCCGCAGTAGAGGCGGCGCCAGCCCAGGGGCACCTCGATATGGCACACGAAGGACATCTGATCCTTCCACTTGTCGGCCACACGCTGGTAGAGGGGCAGGATCACCGCCACCTCATTCCCCGCTTTGGCCAGGGCCTGGGGCAGGCTTCCTGCCACGTCGGCCAGGCCGCCGGTTTTACAGAAAGGAACAGCCTCCGAGGCGGCAAACAGGATTTTCATGAGGAAAAGCCTCCTTCGCAATTTTTGAGTATAGCCTCAAATTGTAAAAAAGTAAAGGCATTATGTGGGAAACCTACCGTATATGGCCAAAAATTGTGGATTTGGATAAAAGGCCGGGAGGGGTGGGAGGCTCCTTTTTTACACCTTGCTGTTCTTGGCGATGGCCAGGGGATAGGCGTCGTGGCCCATGAGGGTGCGGGATTCCATGATCTCCACGTTCTTGTCGGCCACCACATAGTGGAGGACGGCGTCCCGGCCCACGGCCACGTCCTGCATGAGCACGCAGTTCTTCACCTCGGCGCCCCGGGCCACGGACACGCCCCGGAACAGGATGGAGTTCTCCACGGTGCCCTCGATGGTGCAGCCATCGGCCACCAGGGAGTTGCAGCAGGAGCCGTCGGGATCGATGTAGGTGGAGGCGTCGTTGCGCTCCTTGGTGTGGACGGGCCGCTGGGGATGGAACACCTCCCGGCGGATGGCGGGATCCAGCAGCTCCACGCTGCGGTCATAGTACTCCTTGACGCTGTGGATCTGGGCGGCGTAGCCGTCCCAGACGTAGCTCTGGATGTGCAGGCTGTCGGCCTTGCCCTGGAGCACGGCGCTGCGGAAGTTGAAGAGGTTGTGGCTGATGCACTCGTCCACCAGCTCCAGCAGCAGCTGCTTGGAGAGGACATAGATCTCCAGGGAGCGGTAGCAGCCCTCGGGGTTGCGCACGGAATACAGGGTCTCGGTGATCCGGCCCTGGTCGTTGAGGCGGAAGAAGTTGACGTCCTCGGCGTCCACGTCCAGGTTGCTGGTGCACACGGCGGTGATGTCGGCGCCGGAGGCCAGGTGGGCCTGGTAGACGTCCTGGAGGGGGATGTTGATGATGAGGTCGCTGTTGGCCATGACCACATGGCTCTGGCGGATGCCCTGGAGGTAGGAGCGCACGCCGGCCAGGGCCTCCATGCGGCCCCGGAACTCCCGGATAAAGCCGGACTGCTGCTCATAGGCGAAGGGGGGCAGGAGCTTCAGGCCGCCGTACTTGCGGCTGAGGTCCCAGTCCTTGCCGGAGCCCAGGTGGTCCAGGAGGCTCTGGTAGCGGCCGTGGAGCACGATGCCCACGTCGGTGATGCCGGCGTTGACCATGCTGCTGAGGATGAAGTCGATAATGCGGTAGCGCCCGGCGAAGGGGACGGAAGCGGGCGTGCGGTTGGCGGTCAGCTCCCGTAAATTATTATGCTTTTCGTAAGAAAAGATGATTCCGTGCAGGCCTTTCATCTGCGCACCTCCTTGTGATCGCGGTTGAGCATGGTGTTGGGGGCGACGACCTCGTCCTGGGCGATAACGGAGCCGGGGCCCAGGACGGTGATGCCCCAGGTGGCGGGATCGCAGGACTCGGGATCGCCGCCGATCTTGGCGCCGGAGTCGATCTGGCAGTTTTCGCCCACGATGGCGTAGCGGACCACGGCGCCCTTCTTCACGGTGACGCCGGGCATGAGGACGGAGTAGTGGACCTCGGCGCCCTCCTCGATGCGGACGCCGTGGGAGAGGACGGAGTTCTTCACGGTGCCGTCCACCTCACAGCCCTGGGTGACCACGCTGTGCTCCACCAGGGCGGCCTTGCCCAGGAAGGCGGGAGGCTCGGCGGGCAGGCGGGCGTAGATGGGCCAGCTGCTCTCCAGCAGGTCCAGATCGCCCCGGGAGAGCATATCCATATTGGCGTCCCAGAGGCTCTCCAGGGTGCCCACGTCCTTCCAGTAGCCGTCAAAGCGGTAGGCGATCATCTTCTCGCCGGCGCCCAGCATGTTGGGGATGATGTTCTTGCCGAAGTCGTTGCTGGAGTTGGGGTCGGCCTCGTCGTTGATGAGGTACTGGCGCAGCTTCTTCCAGGAGAACACATAGATGCCCATGGAGGCCAGGTTGCTCTTGGGCTCCTTGGGCTTCTCCTGGAACTCCACGATGTTGTCCTCGCCGTCCACGGCCATGATGCCGAAGCGGGAGGCCTCGTCCCAGGGCACCTCCAGCACGGAGATGGTGCAGGCGGCGCCGGCCTTCTTGTGGGCCTCCACCATCTTGCCGTAATTCATCTTATAGATATGGTCGCCGGAGAGGATGACCACATAGTCGGGGTCATACATGTCCACGAAGCCGATATTCTGATAGATGGCGTTGGCGGTGCCCTTGTACCAGCTGCCCCGCTCGCCCTCCTGCATGTAGGGGGGCAGGATGTGGACGCCGCCGTCCAGGCGGTCCAGGTCCCAGGGCTGGCCGGAGCCGATGTAGCTGTTGAGTTCCAGGGGCTTGTACTGGGTCAGCACGCCCACGGTGTCGATGCCGGCGTTGGTGCAGTTGGACAGCGGGAAGTCAATGATGCGGTATTTGCCGCCAAAGGGGACAGCGGGCTTGGCCACGTTGCTGGTGAGCACATACAGCCGGCTGCCCTGCCCTCCGGCCAGGAGCATTGCGATACATTCTTTTTTCATCGATGTCTCATCCTCTCTCAGTCGTTATTGCACGCGCGTTATTCAGACGCGGAAGGGGCCTTTTTCCTGGCGGTGACCCGCTTGGCGCTCTTTTCCGGCTTCCCGGTTTTCCCCGCGGCCTTTACAGCGGCTTTTTTGGCCGGGGCGGCCTTTTCGCCGGTCTTTTTCCGCTGGGGCTTGGGGCGCAGCTTTCCCTGGCCCACCATGAACACGGCACCCAGGGGCGGGATGCGGATGGATACGGAGGACTCCTTGTCATGGGAGGGCTTCCAGCTGACCTGGCAGGGCTCCGGGTTTTTGCAGCCGGTGCCGCCGTAGGCGGGGTCGTCGCTGTTGAACACCTCCACATACTCCTTCACCGGCGGGCAGCCGAAGCGGTAGTCCTCGTAGGCGTTGGGGCTGAAGTTGATGGCGCACAGGAGCTGGTTGTCGTCCTTGTCCTTGCGGAGGAACACCACCACGTTGTTGTGGTTGTCGTCGGGGACCAGCCACTCGAAGCCCTGCCACTCGAAGTCGATCTCCCACAGGGGCCGCTGCTCCTGATAGAAGCGGTTGATATCCTTGATGTACTGGTTGAGCTGGCGGTTGTCCTCGTTCTCCAGGAGCTTCCAGTTGAGGCTCTTGGAGGAGTTCCACTCCTCCTCGGTGCCCAGCTCCACGCCCATGAAGCTCAGCTTCTTGCCGGGGTGGGCCAGGGTGTAGGCGTAGAAGCCCCGGACGCCGGCGAATTTCTGCCACATGTCCCCGGGCATCTTGCCCAGGACGGAGCCCTTCATGTGGACCACCTCGTCGTGGCTCAGGGGCAGGATATAGTTCTCCGAGAAGGCGTAGAACATGGAGAAGGTGATGTCCTTGTGGTTGCCCTGGCGGAACCAGGGGTCCATCTTCAGGTAGTGGCACATGTCGTTCATCCAGCCCATGTTCCACTTGAGGTTGAAGCCCAGGCCCCCTACGTCGGAGGGGCGGGTGACCAGGGGCCAGGCGGTGGACTCCTCGGCCACCATCAAAGCGTCGGGGTTCACGGTGAAGGCGGTCTTATTGAGCTCCTGGAGGAAGGCGATGGCCTCCAGGTTCTCCTTACCGCCGTGGATGTTGGGGGCCCACTGGCCGTCGGGCCGGTCATAGTCCAGGTACAGCATGGAGGCCACCGCGTCCACCCGGATGCCGTCGATGTGGTACTCCCTGAGCCAGAAGGCGGCGGAGGAGAGGAGGAAGCTCTTCACCTCCGGCCGGGCGTAGTCAAAGACCCGGGTGCCCCAGGAATGGTGCTCGCTCTTGCGCTTGTCCTCGTACTCGTAGCAGCAGGAGCCGTCGAACTCATAGAGGCCGTGCTCATCCTTGCAGAAGTGGGCGGGGACCCAGTCGAGGATGATGCCGATGCCCGCCTGGTGCATGTAGTCCACGAAGTACATGAAGTCCTGGGGGGTGCCGTAGCGGGAGGTGGGGGCGAAGTAGCCGGTGCACTGATAGCCCCAGCTGTCGTCCAGGGGGTACTCGGTGATGGGCAGCAGCTCGATGAAGTTGAAGCCCAGCTCCTTGACATAGGGGGCCAGCTGATGGGCCAGGTCCCGGTAGTCGATGAAATCCCCGTTGTCCCGCTGGCGCCAGGAGCCCAGATGGACCTCATAGATGTTCAGGGGGGCGTGGTAGACGGGGTGCTCCTTCCGGTAGGCGCGCCAGGCGTCGTCCCCCCACTGGTAGCCGTCGATGGTATAGAGCTTGCTGGAGGTGCCGGGCCGGGTCTCGGCGTGGAA
>CALXGG010000129.1 GCA_944387785.1 uncultured Oscillospiraceae bacterium
CTGAACCTGAAGTACTACAAGGAGCTGACCATGTATATCATCGCCGGGAAGAAGCGCCTGGCGGAGGTACAGGCCACCCAGGTGGAGGAGCTGCGGAAAAAGGCGGAGGCCACCGGCGCCGCCGAGGACGCCCAGGCCTACAACGACCTGGTCCAGATGTGCAACCGGTTCGAGAAGAAGCTCCACGACCTGGAGCTGACCCGGATGGTGTCCATCCAGATGGGCCCCCAGACCCGGATGCTCCAGAACAACGACACCCTCATGGTGGAAAAGATCCAGTCCTCCCTGGTGAACACCATCCCGCTCTGGAAGAGCCAGATGGTGCTGGCCCTGGGCCTGGAGAACAGCCGCAAGGCCACGGCGGCCCAGACGGCGGTGACCAACGCCACCAACGAGCTGCTCAAGCGCAACGCGGACATGCTGAAGATGGGCACCGTGGCCACCGCCAAGGAGGCCGAGCGCAGCATCATCGACATCGAGACCCTCCAGCACACCAACCAGCAGCTCATCTCCACCATCGACGAGGTGATCCAGATCCAGCGGGACGGCGCCCAGAAGCGCAGGGAGGCCGAGGCGGAGCTGGGCCGTATCGAGGGCGAACTCAAACAGAAGCTCATGGAGCTGCGGAGCTGATATACGATGAAGTTTTTCAAGAAGAAGGGCGTCGCCATCACGGTCATGGTGCTGGCCATCCTCCTCTCCTCCGCCTACGGGATCTGCCGCCGACCGGCGGCGCCGGACGCCCAGGGGGGCGCCCGGCTGGACCAGTCTTTGAGCACCGCCGCCTTTACACAGTACATGGTGGACCAGGCGGACATCCTTTCCGGCAAGACGGAGGATATGGTGAGCCTGTACAACGCCAACTGGGACCAGATGGCCGGCTGCATCATGGCAGTGGTGACGGTGCGGACCGACGGCGCGGAGACGGCGGAGGAGCTGGCCTGGGACTGGGGCGGCAGCCTCCGGCTGGGGGAGAACGACGCCATCCTGCTGCTGGACGCCGGCACCGGCGAGTACAGCCTGACGGCCTATGGCCGGCTTTACGATCTGCTGGCGGCCCAGTCTCCCAGCTATGTGGACGGCATACTGGCGGACGAAGTCCAAAACCAGGCCTATGACGTGGGCGTTGAGACGCTTTTCGGCAGCCTTCATGGGCTGCTGAGCGATACATACGCCCACTCTGCCCCGGACAGCCCGGTATTCGCCGTGGCGGGGATCGTGGCGCTGCTGGCGGTACTGCTGACCGTGTTCAGCCTGATGGACGGCATCCGGTACAGCCTCTGGTACGGCCGCTACGGCCGCCTGGGGGTGCCGCCGGTGGTTTACCGGCCCATCCTCTGGTGGCACCGGCCCGGCAGCGCCTGGTATCGCCGGCGGCGGAACCCGCCGCCGCCCGGCGGGCCCCGGGGGCCCGGCCCCCGTCCCCCCATGGGCGGCGGCTTTGGCCCTCGGCCTCCCATGGGCGGCGGGTCTCCCCGCCCGCCCCGCGGGGGCAGCTTCGGCGGCGGTCGCGGGGGCGGCTTCGGCAGCGGCCGTGGGGGCAGCTTCGGCGGCGGCCGCGGGGGTGGCTTCGGCGGCGGCCGTGGCGGCGGCTTTGGCGGCGGCCGTGGCGGCAGCTTCGGCGGCGGCCGTGGCGGCGGCTTTGGGGGCCGGCGCTGATCTTCGGACGATCCAACTTTCAGAACCGGCCTCCGGGCGTATGCCCGGAGGCCGGCTTTTTGCCCCCGGCAGCTGCGCGGGTATGTGGAAAAAACGGTGGATTTTGTGGAAAATATCTGAAATGTTGCTGATGTAATCGGCGATTTTGCGGCAGGATTACCACTTGACGGGGCGGGGAAAGAGGCGTACACTGGTGGCAATCGCAAATCTGAAAGGCAGCGAAGAGAAGAGTAGGCAAAGGGGTACGCCGCAGAGAGCCCGGCTGGTGGAAAAGGGCGCGAAGGACTTTGCCGAAGATGGTCTCGGAGCCGCGCACCGACTGCGGAGCCGTTTCCGCACAGGCCGCGACGGGGGCGCCCGTTACAGCGCCAGGGTATGTCAGTACCCGCGAAGGCCCGCCGCTGCGAGGCGTGGGCGAACCAAGGTGGTACCACGGTGCATGTATGCTGCGTCGTCCTTGATGAGAGTTCATCGGGGGCGGCTTTTTTGTTGCCTTTTGTGAAGGAGGAGGATCAGGTATGGAGGAGCCCATTATCCGGATAACGGGCCTCACCAAGCATTTCGGCGGCGGCGAGAACGAGGTGGCCGCCCTGGAGGATATCAACATCGAGATCCGCCGGGGGGAGATCTTCGGCGTCATCGGCCTCAGCGGCGCGGGGAAGAGCACCCTGGTGCGGTGTATCAACCTGCTGGAGCGGCCCACCGCCGGCAGCGTGGTGGTGGACGGGAAGGAGATGACCGCCCTGGGCCCCAAGGAGCTGCGGCAGGCCCGGAAGTCCATCGGCATGATCTTCCAGGGCTTCAACCTGCTCATGCAGCGCACGGCCCTGGACAACATCTGCTTCCCCCTGGAGCTGGCGGGGAAGGGCCGGAAGGAGGCGGTGGCAAGGGCCCGGGAGCTGCTGGAGGTCGTGGATCTGGCCAGCAAGGAGAAGGCCTATCCGGCCCAGCTCTCCGGCGGCCAGAAGCAGCGCATCGCCATCGCCCGGACGTTGGCCATGGACCCCCGGGTGCTGCTGTGCGACGAGGCCACCTCCGCCCTGGACCCCAAGACCACCCGGGACATCCTGCGGCTCATCCAGGACATCAACAAGCGCCTGGGGATCACGGTGGTGGTCATCACCCACGAGATGAAGGTCATCGAGGAGATCTGCTCCCGGGTGGCCATCCTGGACCACGGCAGCCTGGCGGAAACCGGCACCGTGGAGGAGGTGTTCGCCAACCCCAGGAGCGAGGCGGGGCGGCGGCTGGTGTACCCCGACGGGGTGCCCTACGAGGTGCTGCGGCAGGAGGCGGCCTGTGCCCGGGTGATCCGGGTGGCCTTCAACGGCGGCACCGCCTACCAGCCCCTCATCGCCTCCCTTGCCATCGACTGCGGGGTGAAGGCCAACATCCTGGGGGCCGACACCCGGAACATCGACGGCCGGGCCTTCGGCACCATGCTGCTGGGCCTGCCGGAGGACGAGGCCCAGGCCGCCAAGGCCCTGGCCTATATCCGCAGCCAGAAAGACATTACCGTGGAGGAGGTGCCGGATTACCATGAGTGAAAACCTGATCGAGCTGCTGATATCCTGGGGCGTGGACGCGCGGAAAGCCGCCTCCCAGGTGGAATACCTGGCGGGCGCCACCGTCCCCTTCGCCATCTGGGAGACGGTGTACACCACGGTGCTGTCCACCCTTTTCGCCTATATCATCGGCCTGCCCCTGGGGATCATCCTGGTCACCGGGGAGCGGGAGGGCATCCGCCCCCTGCCGCCGGCATTGATGAAAATTCTCAATACGGTCGTGAACCTTCTCCGGAGCGTGCCCTTCCTGATCCTGATGGTGTGCGTCAAGCCCATCTCCCGGTTCATCCTGGGCACCTCCATCGGCACGGTGGCCTCCATCGTGCCCCTGACCCTGGCGGCGGCCCCCTTTGTGGCCCGGGTGGTGGAGAGCTCCCTGCGGGAGATGGACCGGGGCGTCATCGAGGCCTCCCAGTCCATGGGCTGCTCCCCCTGGCAGATCGTCACCAAGGTGATGCTGCCGGAGTGCCGGCCCTCCCTCATCACCGGCTTCACCACCGCCACCATCACCATCCTCAGCTACGGCGCCATGGCCGGTACCATCGGCGGAGGCGGCCTGGGGGCCATGGCCCTGCTGCGGGGCTACGGCCGGCAGGAGACCGCGGTGCTGTATGTGGCCGTAATCTTCCTGGTGATCCTGGTGCAGATCATCCAATCCATCGGTACCGCCGTGGCTGTGAAAACAGACCGGCGTATCCAACATACCCAAACAAAAAGGAGAAAAGGAACATGAAAAGAAGACTGACTGTACTTGCCCTGGCCCTGTGCCTTGTGCTGGGCCTTGCCGCCTGCGGCGGCAACAACGCCGACGGCAAGGTCATCACTGTGGGCGCCACCCCCGCCCCCCACGCGGAGATCCTGGAGGTGGCCAAGGAGGTCCTGGCGGAGCAGGGCTACACCCTGGAGATCACGGAGTTTGACGACTACCAGATGCCCAACGACTCCGTGGAGGAGGGGGAGCTGGACGCCAACTACTTCCAGCACATCACCTACATGAACCAGTATAACGCGGACAACGGCTATCACCTGGTCAGCGTGGGCGCCATCCACTATGAGCCCTTCGGCCTCTACGCCGGCAAGACCGCCTCCATCGAGGCCCTGGCCGACGGCGCCCAGATCGCCATCCCCAATGACGCCACCAACGGCGGCCGGGCCCTGCTGCTGCTGGAGCAGGAGGGGCTCATCACCCTGAAGGAGGGCGCCGGCATCACTGCCACCGTCACCGACATCGTGGACAACCCCAAGAACCTGGAGATCGTGGAGCTGGAGGCCCGGCTCCTGCCCGACTCCCTGAAGGACGTGGATCTGGCGGTCATCAACGGCAACTACGCCATTGACGCCGGCCTGAAGATCGCCGACGCCCTGGCCATCGAGTCCGCCGAGGGCGAGGCCGCCACCGCCTACGCCAACGTCCTCACCGTCAAGGAGGGCCATGAGAACGACGAGGGCATCCAGGCCCTGCTGGCGGCCCTGAAATCCGACGAGGTCAAGACCTTCATCGAGGAGACCTACGACGGCGCCGTGGTGCCCCTGTTCTGATTTTTCCGCCCGATGGAGAAAAACTGTCCCGGAGCCTATGGCTCCGGGACAGTTTGCGTTGCAAAGGCGGGGCGGTCAGCTCTCCATATGCTTGCCCAGGAAGGCTGCGATGGTCTGGGCCAGCTTGTACTCCGTCTCGCCGGTGACCTGGGGCTCCCCATCCTCCACGAACAGCACCAGCCCCAGCACGTCCCCCTCGGAGATGATGGGGGCGGCCACAGCGGCGGCGTACTTGTCGCCGCTGTCGGTGACAAAGACCCGGCGCTCCTCGCCGCTGTGCTGGTAGATCTTGCGGTCCTCCATGACCTGCTCCAGCTGGGGGCTGATGCGCTTGCCCAGCAGCTCCCGCTTGCCGCTGCCGGCCACGGCGATGACGGAGTCCCGGTCGGTGACGGCGGTGGTGGCGCCGCAGCTTTTGGACAGGGTCTCGCAGAACTGGGCGGCAAAGTCGTCCAGCCCGCCCATGAGCGAATATTTCTTGAAGATCACCTCGCCGTCCCGGCTGGTGTAGATCTCCAGCGGGTCGCCGTCACTGATAACATTGGCATGGAACACCTTGTCCGGACGCCGTTTTGCGGTCTGGACGATGGTGACAGGTGAGATATGCTCCATGCCCTGCTTAAAATTTGCGGTGCCCTCCCCAGCCGGTGCCATGGCGGCCACCGCCTCCGGCTGCTCCACCGGCAGCGTCCCG
>CALXGG010000130.1 GCA_944387785.1 uncultured Oscillospiraceae bacterium
CGGGGCCTTCCCGGCCCCGGACCCCGGGTGACTTTTGTACGCACAAAAGTCACCAAAAGGCGCTGGGGAGACCCCAGGCCCCCGTTTTTGTCTAATCGGTCTGGGGCTGACTTGCGGCCCGGTTGCCGCCGAATTTCTCTTAGGCCTACGGCCACCTCGTAATCGGCGGGGTGGTTTACCCACTTCGGCTGTCGCCCCTCGGGACGATAGTGGTTTCTTGTTTTGCGGACGGGAGCCGAAGCAGCTCCCGCAGGCGCAGGCAGCTCGACACGGAACCGCAGATTCGCTTCTCCCTTTAACAGGGCGACAGCCGAAGCATCGACGAGAAACCCGCCGCAGATCGGAAGCCCGAAGGAATCTTTGATTCAGTGGCTGCGCACCCACAAAGTTTGGGAGCGTCCGATTGGGCAAAACACGGGGGGCTGCAAGGTGAATTGGCCGAAGGCCAAGAGAGGGTGGCCTGGGCCAGGGTCTCCCCAGCGGTTTTTCCGCCCACTTTTGGGCGTCCAAAAGTGGGCCCGCCGGAGGCAAACCAGCGCCGAGGGCCGCTGCCCGGCCCTCTCGAAGGCACCGGGCCCCCGGGGGCGCCTACCCCCTGACCTCCCCGAACAGGGCCCAGGTGTTGCTGTCGATGACCTCCGCCTGGACGTACCGCCCCACCAGGGACGTGTCCCCCTTCAGGTGGACCAGCCGGCCCCCCTCGGTGCGGCTCTGGAGGGGCCACTGTTCATCGCCGCTCTCCCCGTCCACCAGCACCCGGAGGGTCTTTCCCACATAGGAGCGGTGGAGCGCCCCGGAGATCCGGTTCTGAGCGTCCACCAGCTTGTCAAACCACACCTGCTTTTCCGCGCGAGTGGCGGGATCCGGCATGGCGGCGGCGGGGGTTCCCGGCCGGGGGGAGTAGATGAAGGTAAAGAGGGCGTCGTAGCCCACTTCCTCGATAAGGGATACGGTATCCATGGCCTCCGCCTCGGTCTCCCCGGGGAAGCCGATGATGATGTCGCTGGTGAGGACGATGTCCGGCATCAGGGAGCGGGCCATGCGGACCTTCTCCAGGTACTGCTCCCGGGTGTAGCCCCGGTTCATGGCCCTCAGCACCCGGGTGCTCCCGGACTGCACCGGCAGATGGAGCTGCTTTGCCACATGGGGGCACTCCGCCATGGCGGCGAAGAGCTTCTCCCCCGCGTCCTTGGGGTGGCTGGTCATGAAGCGGATCAGGTAATCCCCGGGGATCTGATCGATGGCCCGGAGGAGGTCGGCGAAGTCCATGGGGTGGTCCAGATCCTTGCCGTAGGAGTTGACGTTCTGGCCCAGAAGGGTGATTTCCTTGTAGCCCTCGGCCACCAGCTGGCGGATCTCGGAGAGGATCTCCTCCGGCTCCCGGCTCCGCTCCCGGCCCCGGACGTAGGGCACGATGCAGTAGGAGCAGAAGTTGTTGCAGCCGTACATGATGGACACCCAGGCCTTCACGGCGCTCTCCCGAACCACCGGCAGGCCCTCGGCAATGGAGCCGTGCTCGTCGGCGATGGAGAACACCCGCCTGCGCCGGGTGGCCACCTCATAGAGAAGCTCCGGGAATTTCCACAGGGCCTGGGGTCCGAACACCAGGTCCACATGGCGGTAGGACCGCTTCACCCGCCGGGCCACCACTTCCTGCTGGGCCATGCAGCCGCAGAGGCAGAGAAGGAGGTCCGGGTTCTTCTCCTTGGCGTGGACCAGCTGCCCGATGACGCCAAAGACCCGCTTCTCCGCGTTCTCCCGGATGGCGCAGGTGTTGATGACGATGATGTCGGCGGCCATGGGGTCCTGGGTAAAGCCGCAGCCCATGTCCCGGAGCATGCCCATGATGCGCTGGCTGTCCGCCACGTTCTGCTGGCAGCCGTAGGTGTCCACCATGGCCATGGGCCGCTCCCCCCGGCGGGGCAGCAGAGGGGCCAGCTTTTCCGTATACTCCCGCTGCCGCCGGATGTCGGCCTCCGGGATCACCACTTCCGTTCTGTTCAAGGTGTTTGTCCTCACGTTTCGATAAAAATTCAATTTATTATAATAGCACAAAGGGGAGAAAAAAACAAGGATAGAAGCAGCTTTTCCGGCATGATATACTGGATTGACAACATGTGGGGTCCTCTGCGCCCCCAGAGAGGAGCATGACCATGAAGAAGAAGGTATGGATGGGCCTTTTGGCCCTGGCGGTGGCGGTCGCCGCGGCGGCTCTGCTTTCCGGCCTTCTGGGCGGCGGGAACACCCTGCCGGAGGGCGCGGCGGCCCTGTACAAGGATACTGTCATTTCCGAGGAAACAGTGGCCTACCTGGAGAGCGCCTACGCCCAGGCGGGACAGACCGTGAACCGGGAGAAAATCATCGACCAGCTTCTGATGAACTGCGCGGTGGAGGAGGCTGCGTCCCAGGGGGGCTTTGCCGCCGGGGAGGACGAGGTGGCGGCATTGCTGGACGTCCAGCGGCAGACCTATGCGGAATTCCCCGAGGCCCGGGACGTGGTGGACGGCTACTGTGAGGAGCAGGGCATTACCCTGGAGGACTACTGGGCCCTGGCGGAGGAGCATGCCCGGCGCACCATCCTCCGGGCCAAGTACCAGGAGTGGTTCTACGCCGCCAGGCTGCCGGAGCAGGAGATCGATCCGGAGAAGAACCCCCAGCAGGCCCAGGAGGCCTATGAGGAGCACTGCCGGCAGCTTCTCAGCGCCGCCAGCGGCCGCATCACCCGCCGCTGAGGCCCCCATGGCGCTTTCCCGCGTCCGGCGCGGGGCGAAGCGTTGTTTTCCATGGGGCCAAGGATGTGGCCCCTTTTCCCCGTATCCGCCTGCGGCCAGGCGGTGGGTTCCCGGGGGGCCTGACGGGGAAACGGCCCCATTCCCTTATATCTGCCTATGACAAAGCCCCGGGCCCTTTGGCCCGGGGCTTTGATGCTGCTTGGATGGCGGGGCCGGCCGTGCCGGAAACGGCCTCTCACAGCTCCCGGCGGCCCTCCAGGGCCCGCATGAGGGTGGCGTCGTCGGCGAACTCCAGATGGCCCCCCACGGGGATGCCGTAGGCCAGCCGGGTAACCCGTACGCCGAAGGGCTTGAGGAGCCGGGCCAGGTACATGGCGGTGGCCTCTCCCTCCGTGTCGGGGTTGGTGGCCATGATGACCTCCTTCACGTCCCCCTGGGCCACCCGGTCAATGAGGGATTTGATCTCCAGGTCGTCGGGGCCCACATGGTTCATGGGGGAGATGACGCCGTGGAGGACATGGTAGCGGCCGGCGTACTCCCGGGAGCGCTCCAGGGCGGCCACGTCCCGGGGGTCGGCCACCACGCAGATGGTGCCGGCGTCCCGCTTGGGGGAGGCGCAGATGGGGCACAGGCCCCCGGCGGTGAGGTTGCGGCACACCGGACAGCAGGTGACGGTTTTCTTGGCCTCCAGGATGGCGTCGGCAAAGGCCTGGGCCTCCTCCATGGGCAGGCTCAGCACGTGGAAGGCCAGGCGCTGGGCGGACTTGCCGCCGATGCCGGGCAGCCGGGCGAACTGCTCCACCAGGTTTTCCAAAGGCGCGGGAAAGTATTCCATAGACAGTGTCCTCTCAGTGGGAGATCATCCCCGCAGCCGGGCGATGCGGCCGGGGATATCGTCGGCCTTATACACGGCGCTGCCCGCCACCAGCACGTTGGCGCCGTTTTCGATGGCGGTCCTGCAGGTGACGGGGTCGACGCCGCCGTCCACCTCCAGCTCGCAGGCGGGATTTTTTGCATCAATCCAGGCGCGGATCTGCCGCAGCTTTGGCATCATGTCCGCCATGAAGGACTGTCCCCCAAAGCCCGGCTCCACCGTCATCACCAGGATCATGTCGCACTGGCTGAGGAAGGGCAGTACCGCCTGGGCGGGGGTTTTGGGCTTGACCACCACCCCGGCGCGCTTACCCTTGCCGTGGATCAGCTCCAGGCAGCGCAGGGTATTCTCCTGGGTATCCGCCTCCACATGGACGGTGACGATGTCCGCTCCGGCGTCGCAGAACTGTTCCACATAGCGTACGGGCCGCTCAATCATCAGGTGGACGTCCAGAGGCAGGTCGGTGGTGGGGCGGATAGCCTTGACCACCGGGATACCGATGGTGATGTTGGGGACGAACAGGCCGTCCATCACGTCCACATGGAGGTAGTCGGCGGAGCTGACCTTGCGGATGTCCCGCTCCAGATTGGCAAAATCGGCGGCGAGGATAGAGGGGGAAATTTTGATCATGGGCGGCACTTCCTTTTTTGAAAAATCGGGGCGGCGGGAAGGGACAGGCGGCGTCCCGCCGCGGCGGCGAGGCACCGCCGGGCGGCGGGCGACATAGGATACGGTACGCGGCAAGAGCGTCCGCCGGCGGGGCCGGCAAGATAGGTCCCGCGCCGCTCCCTGCCCCCCGGCCTGGGCCGTCGGGCGCGCCGCATCATATAAAGGAGGCCGCCGGAGCTTGCTCCGGCGGCCTCTCAGCGTCTTGTCAGCCGGGCGGGCGGGATCCCTGGAGAAACAAGGCCCGTCCCAGGCCCAGTATAGCAAAGCCGGCGGGGAAAATCAAGGCAGGGAGCGAAAGGTTTCCCCGGCGATCAGCGCCTCCACATCGGCAATGAGGCGGCTGAGGTGGAAGCCGTCGCACACGGCGTGATGGACCTGCACCGCCAGGGGCAGCAGCACCCGCTCCCCCTCCTGGCGGAAGCGGCCCATGGTGAAGATGGGGGGCAGGTAGTCGTAGCCGTTCTGGAGGTTCAGGTTGAAGCCCTCGAAAGAGGCCCAGGGGATCATGGATACCGGGAAGGTGTTGGGGGGCATATCCGGCTGGGGCTGTACGCCGGTGACGGAGCCCCAGCCTGCCAGGGTGTCCTCATAGGCCCGGAGAAAGGCAGGATACGCCGGGTCATAGGGCGTCCAGAGGTTGGAGAAGGTCTCATTTTCCGGGTGGAACACGGTGTAGGAGGGGTGTACCACGTCGTACCAGCCCACCTCTCCCCTCTCATTGCAGGCCATGCGGAACTCCTGCCGGGCGTTGACCGCCCGGGCCAGACAGTAGAGCATAGCAGGATAGAGGCGGTATCCGCCCCGGCGCAGAGGGGTAATATCCAGGGAGACGGTCATGCTGTATGTACAGGGAACGTGGGTAAAGTAGTGGGAAAACCAGGGCTCCCGTTCCCAGCTTTCCCGATTGACAGGGGTAAAAACGGCCATAAGGGGCCTCCTTTCCGGCATAGAGAAAGCCGGGCGGGACGGCTTGCGTCCCGCCCGGCGGTGGGGTGTTGGAAAAAGGGGGTGGAATCAGCCCATAGCTTTGACCACGGCGGCGCACCGGGGGCAGAGGGTGGGATGCTCGCTGTCGCTCCCCACCCCCTGGCTGTGCTTCCAGCAGCGCTCGCACTTCTCGCCCCGGGCCTGGTCCACCAGCACCCGCACGCCGTTGAGGCGGGTGT
>CALXGG010000131.1 GCA_944387785.1 uncultured Oscillospiraceae bacterium
GTGTCCGATGAAGCAGGCGCTTCCCTCAGTCAATCTTTCGACATGGATAAAGCGGACATCTTTTTTGGTCGAACACTAAAATGGCCCATCACACAGAGAATCTGCCGATGCTCTGCTTAAAAAAGGGCAAAAAAATAAGGCCAATGCCTCGCAAAGCCCATGAATTCAGGGATTTCCGGGGATATCTCAATTGGTCTTACACTCCATAAGAAACCCTGTAATCGCAATGATTACAGGGTTTCTTCTTTTTTGCCCTTTTCTAACCGTATGGGCACTTTGACCTCCTTTTGACCTCCTGCTCCCGTCTATTACGCTGTTTCCCCTAAAATTGCTGACTGATGCTTGTCTCTCTTTTTACAGAAGCTGCCCCCTTACCTTATTACTTGATTGTAGCCGCTATAATGCTCTAAAAATTTTTTCTCTTGACTCGGATGTTTTTCTACCTTCCTGACGTTATATAGAGCACTACCGCATCAGACATCTTAGTTAGGGGGATTTCAGCTATGTGTCATGACCATAACGCAGCCACTATTGTAAGGGAGTCCATTGAATACCGTGCTCCACCGCTCTCCTGTCAGTCCACCGTATACCTCTCAGAGAACCTGGTAGATGTAACGACCACTGCCAACAGGACAAGCCGTATTTCCTGCTACCGGCGTCTCAGTGCAAACACCTATCTGAACACCTCCACTGGTGAGGTTTCAGCGTACAGCCATAAGCCTCCAGGTCCCATGGATGCTTCCCAATTTAAAAGGGCTTTTGACCAGCTCAGGCGGATCATATATGCCAATATTTCCGGCAACGGTACCGAGAAACATATCGTGCTCACCCTGAGTTCGGACAATCCATCGGAATTGGAGGATGTTTACACATATTTCGGCAGCTTTTGGAAGAAGCTCAAATATCGGTATCCTGGCTTCAGATACATTGCAGTCGCAGAACCCAATTCCACAGGACGTTATCATTTACATCTGCTTTTGATTTGCGATATCCCCGTTCAACTAAATAAGGACGAGATTTGCCGCTTATGGGGAAAAGGGTATGTCTATATCGCCACTATTACCAGTACAGACCGAATTGCTGCCTATTTCTATGCCAAATACAAGAGAGCCCGCTGGGCAGCATTTTACCATCCTCGCAAACGGCTATTTCGGTGTTCCAGGGGGATCATCAGGCCAAAGGCCAGTATCATGACCAGGGAGGAGGTGAATACCTATCCTTTACACTCCTGTTCTCACTTGGCCGCCAGGCCGCAGCCCGTAGCGGGCCTCTATGGCCCGCTCCAGCTCCAGGCAATCCGCATAGTACACCGGCCTCCGGCCACGGTCCGGCGTCTCGTAGGCTTCGCCGAAGGTGATGCCCCACTCCAGGAACAGCCGCAGCCGGGTACGCATGGGGTGGGTGCCGGTCTTTATCACGATAAACGTCCCCTTGGGCAGGGACTTCAGTTCGTCCGGCGTCAGCAGCGCCCCGCCGGCTACTGTCAGCAGTAAGATGATGCTTTCCATAGGTCTCGTATTTCTTTTGCGGAAAAAAGGAGGACAGCTGATCGGCTGCCCTCTTTGCTGGTTCTATATCCTGTTTTCTGCCGTCTCCCCGTCTGTGTCCTCCTCCCTTATTTCCAAAATGCAGCTTACCGGGATCGCCCGGCCATCCTCCAGGGTAATCGCGCCTGCCGTGGCGTCCAGCCGTTTCACCCGGCCTTGTACCTCCACATAGGCGCCACCGGTCTTCCGCTGGTCCGGTTGGAAGCAGACGATATCTTTTTGACCCGATGGAGCATCCCTCTTTTCGCTTTACCGCTTTGCACGTAGCACAAGTCCACATGGCAAATCCCGCTGTTTCATCCTCTGCACTGTCCGCCCTATCTCACAGGAGGCAGCGCTCCATCTGGTACCATAGCTTCCGCCAGGCCGCCTGGGCCTCCGGCATCGTGACCTGCCGGAACCGGACCGCCGCTCCCGGCCGGAGCTGGGCTGCCGCCGGCAGGTCCGCCGCGATCACATGGGCGATCTTCGCATAGCCGCCCACGGTCTGGCAGTCCGCCGTCATCAGGATGGGCTGGCCGTCGGAGGCCACCTGGATGTCCCCGGGCATCATCCCCTCGGAGAGGATGTTCCCATCCGATCCCGGGCAAAAGGCCACCGCGGGCCCGGACAGCCGGAGCCCCATCCGGTCGCTGTCGGCGGTGCAGCGGTACGGGCCGCCGTAAAAGGCGGCCAGCCCCTCCCGGCTGAAGCGCGCCCCGTGGACGCCCTCAGTCACCCGCAGGACGGCCGCCTCCCCGCCGGGCGCGGGAAGGGGGTCCCAGGCCATCCGGCGAAGGACCGGCCTGGCCGCCGGGTGCAGGGCCAGCCGCTCCCCGGCCTCCACCGCCCGGGGCCGCAGCGAGGCCGTCCTGATCCCCCCGGATACCGCCAGATAGCCGCGAAAGCCGCTTCCCATGGGGCCGCCCCGCAGCTCGTCCCCGGCCCTGGCCAGCACCGTCTGCCCCAAAGGGACCGGCACCGTCCTGCCATCCCGGATGAGCCGCAGGTCACACCGGCCGCCCACCACGGCAAAGGCCCGATCGTCCAGGAACCGCAGGCTGGGGAGGACCATGACCGCCTCCAGCGCCGCCGCGCCGTCGTCATTCCCCACCAGGCGGTTGGCCAAAACGCAGCGGCATTGGTCCATGGGGCCGCCCCGGGGAACGCCGTAGCGCTCCATGCCGTGCCGGGCCCCCGACACCGGGATGGTCCAGAAGCCCTTGTCCATGATCTCGATCACAGCGGCCACACCCCCGTTTCCAGCACCGCATCGTATGTGGGCCGGTCCACCGGCACGAAGCGCAGCGTGTCCCCCGGCCGCAGCAGGGGTCCCCGCTCCTCATCAAACAGCTTCACCGGCGTCCGGCCGATCAGGTTCCACCCGCCGGGGGACGCCTCCGGGTAGACCCCGGTCTGCGCCCCGGCGATGCCCACGCTGCCGCCCTCGATGCGGCGGCGGGGCGTCGGAAGGCGGGGGGTGGCCAGGGCCGGGTCCAGGCCCCCCAGGTAGGGGAAGCCGGGCCGGAACCCCAGCATGTATACCCGGTAGGCGCCTCCGGCGTGGCGGGCGATGACCTCCTCCGGCCCAAGGCCGGTGTGGGCCGCCACCGCCGCCAGGTCGGGGCCGAAGTCCCCGCCATAGCACACCGGCAGTTCCACGGTCCTCCCGCCGGTCTCCCGGCGGCCTCCGCCGGCGGCCAGGGCGGAAACCAGCCCGGCGGCCTGCCCGTAGGTGAGCCGCAGGGGATCGTACTCCACCAGAAGGGTGTGGTAGGCCGGGATGCAGCCGACGATCCCCGGGATCTTCGCCGCATCTATGGCGCTGCACAGGGCCAGGACCCGGGCGTTCACCGCCTCGGATATCTCCTCCGGGAACACCACGCTGACGGCCCGGTCCCCCTGGGGCAGCAGCTCAATCGTCTGTTCCAAGGCGGCCGCCTCCCTCCGTGAAGGGCCGCAGCAGCACGCCCTCCGTCTCCAGCGCCCGGCGGATGCGCCCGGCCAGCTCCACCGCCGCGGGGGTGTCCCCGTGGAGGCAGATGGAGTCCAGCTCCACGGCGATCACTCCGCCGGAGGCAGTCTCCACCACGCCCTCCTTCACCGCCCGGACGACCCGCCGGCAGACCGCCTCCGGCTGGGAGAGCACCGCTCCGGGCTGGCTCCGTGGGACCAGGGTCCCGTCGTCCCAGTAGCCCCGGTCGGCAAAGAATTCCCGGGCCGCCGGCACCCCCGCCGCCTGGGCGGCCGCCGCCATGGCGCTGCCCCAGGGGCACAGGAGGACCAGGTCCCAGAGGCGGACCGCCTCCACCACCGCCTCCGCCAGGACGGGGTCCCGGGCGGCGGCGTTGTAAAGGGCCCCGTGAGGCTTCACATAGCGCACCGCCGTCCCCTCCGCCCGGCAGATCCCCTCCAGAGCCCCCAGCTGATAGAGGAGGCCGTCGGTCACCTCCCGGGGCGAAAGGGCCATGTCCCGGCGGCCAAAGCCCATCCGGTCCGGATAGCCGGGGTGGGCGCCGATGGCCGCGCCGCACGCCTTGGCCGTCCGCACCGCTTCCCGCATGACGCCCGGGTCCCCGCCGTGCCAGCCGCAGGCGATGTTGGCCGACGTGACCAGGGGGAGCAGCTCCCGGTCCGCGCCGTACCGGTAGGGGCCGAAGCCCTCCCCCAGATCCGCGTTCAGATCGATGTGTTGTCTCATGTCTATTCCTCCCTTTCGCTGCATTGGCCGAACGGCCTCCGGGCCCAAGTGCCTCCCTGCCAATGGGAAAGCCCCGCAAAGCCCGCCAGGCTCCGCGGGGCTCCGGCACAGGCGCGCGGGCCGGTTCGTCCGCCGTCCCGGATGGCCCGGCGGGCCGTCCGGCGCTCTTTTTCCAAGCCTGATTATCCTCGAAAGCCGAACAAATGTCAATGCGCTTCCACTGATGTTATCCCGTGCTCCCACCTAATATATGCTTTCTGCCGGATAAATCCGCAGCGGCTCCTTAAATGGTGTTTACACAAGTTTAAGCTAAAACAGCGCACCAAATAGCAATGCAACGAATTTGCACTGCGGCGAGAAAAGATGCTGTATTTTTGGCATATCGTGTGGCAATACCCCGCCAGCGCTTCAGGTGTAAAAAAGCGTTTTCCACCAAATGGCGAAGTCGATACAAATAACGGTCGTACTCCCGCTGCCGTTTGCGATTTCGCTTGGCCGGAATAACAATGTTCATCCCAACACCAGCAGCATAAGCTATGATTTGGTTGGTATCATATCCACGATCAGCCAACAGTGTTTCCGCAGATATGCCATCAATCAAGTGAATAGCTTCTTTGCAATCAGCTCGGGTACCCTCTGTGATAAGTACTCGGACCGGCATACCATTTGCATCCACGGCAAGGTGAATTTTGGTGTTGAGCCCCCTTTTGTACGGCTCATGTCCTGATTGCCGCCTTTGGCCCCTGCTGCATGTGGATGCACCTTACAATGACTTGCATCAATCATTAGCCATTCAAAATCTGGCTCATCTACCAGTATTTCCAGCAGTTTTTCCCAGAGTCCCTTGTCTCGCCATCTGCGAAAACGCTGATATACCGTGCCCCATTTCCCGTAGCACGGCGGTATATCCCGCCATGGTGCTCCTGTGCGTAGAATCCAAAATACGCCATTGATAAATCGCCGATTATCCTGCGCAATTCCTCCCCACTGCCCTCGTTGTCCTGGCAGATGCGGTTCCAGCAGGTTCCATACCTCATCGCTGATATCGTGGCGTTGTTGTCCATTACTCATAGGAACACCTCTTTCTGGGCTGTTGTCCCTATTATACCACATTACTCGTGTAGACACTATTTA
>CALXGG010000132.1 GCA_944387785.1 uncultured Oscillospiraceae bacterium
ATCTCCTTGAAGCCGTCGGTACGGCCGATGGTGGCGGAGGCGCCCACGGAGCCCTCGATGACCAGGGCGTTGATCTCAGTGATGCCCTTGTCGGCGGCATAGGCCTTCAGCCACTCGCCGCAGGCCAGACCCTCGACCTTGAAGTCGGAGCCGACCCAGGATACGTACTTGTCGGAGTCGTCGATGGTACGGTCGATGACGATGACGGGGATGCCGGCGTCCTCGCACTCAGTCAGGACGGCGTCCCAGCCGGTGGAGACGATGGGGTCGATGATGATGTAGTCAACACCCTGCTGGATGAAGTTGCGGACGGCCTCCAGCTGCTTGGCGGAGTCGTTGTCGCAGTCCACGAAGGACAGCTCGTAGCCGTTCTCAGCGGAGAACACATCCTGAGCGGACTTGGTGGAAGCGGTGCGCCAGTCGGACTCGTGGCCCACCTGGGCGAAGCCCACGGTGATCACGCCGGTGCTGTCGGTGTCGCCGGTGTCGCCGGTATTGTCGGCGGTGTTGTTGCCCGTGTTGTTGGCGGTGTTATTGCCAGCGTTGTTGCCGTTGCCGCCGCAGGCAGCCAGAGCAAAAACCATGGACAGTGCGAGGAGTACAGCCAATAACTTTTTCATCTTGTTTACTCCAATCTTCTTAATTTTTAGGTTCCTTGCCAACCGGCCGTCAAAGCGTTCGTTCTTATTGCGGATCGCGCCCCGGCGGCCTTACGAGTAGAGTATACCGCGCTTTTTCCTCCGCGTCAAGAATTTGTATGGTATAACTTTGATTTTTGTTTACATCAACAATACAAATCTATAATATATGGATAAATCAGTCGTATGTAAATCCTAAAATTCCAATAAAATGTTTTATAATTTTTTTATATTTTGCTATTTTGCGTTGATTATTCAAATTATTATTTGTATTGCGCTTCTGGAAAACCTAATTATTTTTCGCATCAACTTGCACAAATCACCAGATTGCCCCTTCTCTTCCCGTGACTTTTTGGCAATAATTCAATCATCTCTCAGAAGTTTTTGCATTCTCTGGCAAATTTCTCCTGTTGTGCAGATCCTTTTCTTCGCTTCCCGGACAACTATCCCCCTAGTTTCTTTGTCCCTCAAAAAAAATAAATACAAATATAAAATACATCTTGCTTTGCTGATGTGATTTGTATTATAATAGAGCCAGGAACGCCCCAATGTCAGGAGGGATCGCATGACGCCGAAATACCAGGCCATCGCCGATGAGCTGCGGGTCCATATCCAGGCCGGGAAATATGTCAACGCCCAGACTCTGCCCACCGAATTCGCCATTGCCGAGGAGTACCAGGTCAGCCGCCAGACCGTGCGGCAGGCCCTGTCGCTCCTGGCCAAGGAGGGCCTCATCGAAAAGCGGCAGGGCAGCGGCTCCCATATCACCCGCCGGGAGGCCGACGCCGCCGCCCCCCATCGCTCCGTGGCCGTGGTCACCACCTATATCAGCGACTACATCTTCCCCAGCATCCTCCGGGAGGTGGAGAACGTCCTCTCCCTGAACAACTGCACCCCCTCCCTTTTCGCCACCCAGAACCAGGTGGCCAACGAGCGCAAGATCCTTCAGAACCTCCTGAACCTGCCCATCGACGGCATCCTGGTAGAGGGCACCAAGACCGCCCTGCCCAACCCCAACCTGGACCTGTACCAGAAGCTCATGGACAAGGGCATCCCCCTGGTGTTCATCCACGGCAACTACGCCCAGCTCCACGGGGCCCTCTCCGTGCTGGACGACAACTTCAGCGGCGGCAAGCAGCTGACGGAGCACCTCATCCGCAAGGGCCATACCCGTATCGCCGGCATCTTCAAATCCGACGATATTCAGGGCCCCGGCCGCTACGCCGGCTACACCGCCGCCCTCCGGGAGGCCAATATCCCCGTGGACGACCGGCTGGTGTTCTGGTACAACACAGAATACAAGACTTCCCTCCTGCCCGATACCCTGGCCGCTTCCCCTCTCATCCGGCGGGACGTGCCGCCCACCTGCTCCGCGGTGGTCTGCTACAACGACGAGGTGGCCAACCAGCTCATCGCCGCCCTGCTGAAAAACAAGGTGGCCGTGCCTGGGGAGGTGGCGGTGGTCAGCTTCGACAACAGCCAGTACAGCGAGCTGTCCCCCATTCCCATCACCTCCCTCTCCCACGGGGGGAAAAACGTGGGCCGCATCGCCGCGGAAAAGCTCCTCTCCCTGATGGACGGCAACTTATGCCAGTCGGAGCTGGTGCCCTGGGTCCTGGTGGAGCGGGCCAGCGGCTGACCGGATCCCCTTTGATATCGTCCGCTGTGACAGCAAATGACCGGCGCGGGGCCGCGGCCCCGGGCCGGTTTCGCTCCTTTTCGCCCCGTTTCCCCCGCCTTCCCGCCCCACAAAAAAATTTTTTGAAAAAAAGCGGTTATGAAGGAGGAATTTCGCCCTCCGCGTCGTATACTGATATAGCGCGATTTTCGGGTGAAAGGAGGCGGTATATCGTGGCGTTCCCCCAGCAGTTCCTGGACGAGCTGGTGAGCCGCAGCGACATCGTGGACGTGGTCTCCTCCTATGTGACCCTCACCCGGAAGGGGGGCAACTACTTCGGCCTGTGCCCCTTCCACAACGAAAAGACCCCCTCCTTCTCCGTCTCGCCGGACAAGCAGATCTACCACTGCTTCGGCTGCAAGCACGGCGGCGGCGTCATCAGCTTCATCATGGAGATCGAGAACCTCTCCTTCCCCGACGCGGTGCGGTTTTTGGCCAAGCGGGCCAACATGGACGTCCCCGACGACGGCGCCGACCGGGAGGCCGCCCGCCGGCGGCAGCGGATCCTGGAGCTGAACCGGGAGGCCGCCCGGTGGTTTTACCAGAACCTGTCCACCCCGGCGGGGGCCGCGGTGGCCGCCTACCTGGACAAGCGGCAGATCACCCGGAAAACCGCCGTCAGCTTCGGCCTGGGGGCCGCCCCGGACAGCTGGGACAGCCTCCTCACCGCCATGATCCGCAAGGGCTACGCCAAGGAGGAGCTGCTGGCGGCGGGCCTGGTGGTGCAGAACAAGCAGGGCCGGCTCTATGACAAGTTCCGCAACCGCCTCATGTTCCCCGTCATCGACGTGCGGGGGGACGTGGTGGCCTTCGGCGGCCGGGTGCTGGACAAGTCGGAGCCCAAATACATGAATACCCAGGAGACCGTCGTATACAGCAAGCGGCGGAACCTCTACGGCATCAACCTGGCCAAAAAGACCAAGCGGCCCAACATCATCCTCTGCGAGGGCAATATCGACGTCATCACTCTCCACCAGGCGGGCTTTGACAACGCGGTGGCCTCCATGGGCACCGCCCTCACCACCGAGCAGACCAGGATCCTCTCCCGCTACACCAAGGAGCTGGTCCTCTGCTACGACAACGACGGCGCCGGCAAGGCCGCCACGGAGAAGGCCATCGCCCTGCTGGAGAACAGCGAGTTCACCGTCCGGGTCATCCAGCTGCCCCGGCGGCTCCAGGACGGGGAGTATGTCAAGCAGGACGTGGACGACTTCATCAAGCTCCACGGCAGCGCCGCCTTCGAGGCCATCCTCAGCGGCAGCGAGAACCAGATGGACTTCCGCCTGGACGCCGCCGCCGCCAAATACGACCTCAAGGACGACGAGCAGCGCATCGCCTTCGCCGCCGAGGCCAGCCAGCTCATCGCCGCCCTGCCCAACGCGGTGGAGCGGGAGGTCTACGCCGGCCGGGCGGCGGAGCGGGCGGGCATCTCCCGGGAGGCCATGCTCCTGGAGGTAAAGCGCGCCTACGGCAAGCGGAAGAGCCAGGAGCGGCGGGCCCTCCAGAAGGAGAACCAGAACATTGCCGCCCTGCACCAGCCCCGGGAGCGTTCCCTGCGCTACGACGACGTGCGCTCGGCCATGGCGGAGGAGGGCGTGATCCGGCTGCTGTTCCGGGACGGCTCCCTGGCGGACCGCTGCGGCGGGCTCAGCCCGGAGGACTTCAGCTCCCCCCTGCTGGGCGGGTGCTATGAGGCCCTGCTGGAGGCCCGGGCCCAGGACCGCTGCTTCTCCCCCGCCGTGCTGGAGGAGCGCTTCTCCCCGGAGGAGATGGGCCACCTCACCACCGTGCTGCAGAAGCCGGAGTCCCTGTCGGCGGCGGAGAGATCCCTGCCGGATTACATACGCATCATACGCGAATCAGCGGACAAGCGCCGCGGGGTGGCCCAGGAGGACCCCCTGCTGGCCGCAAAGGATAAATTCAAAGAGAAAAAGGGCTATGGAGGAAAGCAAAATGGCTAAGAAGAAGGACGAGATGAGCGTGGCCGCCGGCCAGAACAACGAGGCCAGGAAGGCCGAGGGCGACAAGAAGTACGCCCGGCTGCCGGACAAGCTGGTGGCCACCCTGCCCGCCGCATCCATCCTTATGGCAAATGAAAAGGTCATGGATCTGTTTGCCCGGGGCAAGAAGCGGGGCCGCCTGGACTCCGCGGAGATGATGGACGTGCTGGATGAGATCGACCTGGACAGCGACCAGATGGAGAAGATCTACGACTCCCTGGAGGCCCTGTCCATCGAGATCGGCAGCGAGGAGGACATCCTCCCGGAGCTGCCCGACGACATCGAGCCCCCCATGGAGGAGATCGCCGACATCGAGGAAGAGGAGCTGGTGGACCCCAACACCCTGGTGGACAGCTTCTCCATCGACGACCCCGTGCGGATGTACCTCAAGGAGATCGGCAAGGTGCCCCTGCTGGCCCCGGACGAGGAGATCGAGCTGGCCCAGAAGATGAGCGCCGGGAACCTGGCCAAGGAGCAGCTGGCGGAGTCCGGCGAGAGCGGCCTCCCCGCCGAGGAGCTCCAGCAGCTCAAGGCCCTGGTGAAGGACGGCGAGAAGGCCAAGCAGAAGCTGGCGGAGGCCAACCTCCGCCTGGTGGTGTCCATTGCCAAGCGGTATGTGGGCCGGGGCATGCTGTTCCTGGACCTGATCCAGGAGGGCAACCTGGGCCTGATCAAGGCGGTGGAGAAGTTCGACTACACCAAGGGCTACAAGTTCTCCACCTACGCCACCTGGTGGATCCGCCAGGCCATCACCCGGGCCATCGCCGACCAGGCCCGGACCATCCGCATCCCGGTCCACATGGTGGAGACCATCAACAAGGTGATCCGGGTCAGCCGCCAGCTCCTCCAGGAGCTGGGCCACGACCCCTCCCCCGAGGAGATCGCCGCCGAGATGTCCATGCCGGTGGACAAGGTCCGGGAGATCCTGAAGATCGCCCAGGAGCCCGTCTCCCTGGAGACCCCCATCGGCGAGGAGGAGGACAGCCA
>CALXGG010000133.1 GCA_944387785.1 uncultured Oscillospiraceae bacterium
CCTTAATACAGCGGAGTGAAGCCCACGGCCTCGAACACCGCCGCGGCCTCGTCGGTCTGGAGATAGGCCAAGAACGCCTTGGCGGCCTCCTCATTTTTGGTGATGTTCAGCACCGCCGCCGGGTAGATCACCTGGCCGCACATCTCCGGCGTGGCCTCCGCCGCCACGGTGAGGCCGTCGGAGAAGGCATCGGTGGCGTAGATGATGCCGCAGTCCACCGCCGCCTCCGCCACCTGGCTGGTGACCTCCTTGACGTTGGTGCCGTAGGTCAGGACCCCGGCGTCATTGAGCTGTGCCTCGTCCAGGCCGTAGTAGGCGAAGATCTTCTGGGTGTACTGGCCCACCGGCACGTCGCTGTTGCCCATGGCCAGCAGCACATCGCCGCTTTGCAGCAGCTCCGCCAGCTGGTCATAGCTTTCGATGCCCTTGGGGTTCCCCTCCGGCACCGCCAGCACCACCTTGTTCTCCAGGAGATCCAGCCGGGTACCCTCCAGGACGAAATCCAGGCCCTCGGTATTGGCCTCGCCGCCGTCCTTGTCCAGCTGGTTCATCTGCTTGGGAGCCGCGGAAATGAAGATATCGCAGTCCGCCCCCTCCTGGATCTGGGTCTTTAGGGTGCCGGAGGAGTCGAAGTTGTAGGTGATGGTCACGTCCGGCGCCACCTCCTTGTACATCCCGGCGATCTCCTCCATGGTCTCCTGCATGGAGGCGGCGGCAAAGACCACCAGCTCCGCCTTCTGGCTGCCGGAGCCGCAGGCGGTGAGGCCCAGCACCATGGCCAGGGCCAGCATCAGGGCGATACCCTTCTGTTTCATCTCGTTATTCTCCTTTCAGAATAATGCTTCCTATGGATAAACGGGGCGTTTCCGCTCCGTCTATCGTTGTTGGTGGGGCGGCTCCTATTTGCCGAAGCCGCAGTGGGGGTAGGTGCAGCTCTTGCAGCCCAGGCACAAGCCGCCCTCCCCCAGCCCCACGATATCCGCCCGGCTGACGCCGATCCCGGCGGCCACCCGGGGCAGCACCAGGTCAAAGATGGTGGCCCCGGCATACATCACGCAGCCGGGCAGGCCCATGATGGGGGTACCGTCCTCAAAATAGCCCAGGAGGAACATGGCCCCCGGCAGCACCGGCGCGCCGTAGGTGACGATCCGGGCGCCGCTTTTTTTGATGGCGCCGGGGGTGTTGTCGTCGGGATCCACGCTCATGCCGCCGGTGCAGAGGATCATATCCACCCCTTTTTCCCGGATCCGGGCGATGGCGGCGGCTACGTTCTCCAGCCCGTCCCCCACCGTCTCGTGCTCCGTGACGGCGATGCCGTAGGCGCGGAGCTTCTCCTCCACCACCGGGGTAAAGGTATCCTTGATGAGGCCCTTGTAGACCTCGCTGCCGGTGGTGACCACCCCGGCGGTTTTCAGCCGGTAGGGCGCCACCTCCATAATAGGCGTGTCCCCGGCGATCTTTTCCGCCGCCGCCAGCTTCTCCTCCTCGATGACCAGGGGGATCACCCGGGTGCCGCAGAGCTTGTCTCCGGCCTTCACGGGGGTGTCGCCGTGGCGGGTGGCGATCATGATGTCCTCCAGGGTGTTGATGGCCACCAGCTTCTCCCGGCAGAGCCGGAACACCCCGTCCACAGCGGCGGTGAGCTCGATCTTGCCCTCCTTCACGCCGCCCCGGTCCATATTGGTGCCCCGGCACAGGGCGCACAGCCGCTCCGCCGCGTCGTTCTCGTGGACCATGCCGGGGGTCATCTCCCAGACGTACAGGTTCTCCTTGCCCATGCTCAGGAGCACCGGGATATCCTCCGGCCGCACCACATGGCCCTTGCGGAACCGGGCGTCCTTGTACTCCCCCCGGATGATCTGGGTCAGGTCGTGGCACAGCACATGGCCCACGGCCTCCTCGGTACGGATCAGCTTCATGCCTGCCCCTCCTCCGTAATGATCTCGACCCGGTCCCCGGGCCGGACGGTGCCCTCCCGGACCACCACGGCGAAGATGCCCTCAGTGGGCATGACGCAGGTGCCGGTGGCCTTCCGGACGGCGCAGTCGCTGTGGCACTCCTTGCCGATCTGGGTCACCTCCACCTCGGTCTCCCCGATTTGCAGATGGGTGCCTACCGGCAGGTTTTTCAGGTCGATGCCCCGGGTATTGATATTCTCCGCGAAGGCCCCCGGCGCCAGGGCGGGCAGCAGAGGCCGCAGCTTGTCCACGCTCTCCTCCGCCAGCAGGCTGATCTGCCGGTGCCAGTCCCCGGCGTGGGCGTCCCCCAGGATGCCGTGGCGCAGCCGGAGGGTGATCTCCGGCACCGGCACCTTCACCGTGCCCTTGCGCTCACTGATATTCACCGAAACCACTTCCGCCACGGTCACCACTCCTTTTCATAGTCCCCGCTCTTGCCGCCGGTTTTCCGGCACAGGCGGATCTCCGTGATCTCCATGTCCTTCTGGACCGCCTTGCACATATCGTAAATGGTGAGGGCGGCGGCGGACACCGCCGTCAGGGCCTCCATCTCCACGCCGGTCTCCCCCTTGGCCCGGGCGGTGGCCCGGATATGGACGGCCTCCTCCTCCAGAGTGAAGGCCACGTCCACCCCCGTCAGGCGGATGCTGTGGCACATGGGGATCCACTCCGGCGTCCGCTTGGCGGCCATGATGGCCGCCACCTGGGCCACCGCCAGCACGTCCCCCTTGGCCATGCCGCCGGTGCGGATCAGATCCAGGGTGGTCTTCGCCATATGGACCCGGCCCTCCGCCACGGCGGTGCGGACCGTCTCCTCCTTGGCCGTCACGTCCACCATCCGGGCCCGGCCCTGCTCGTTCATGTGGGTCAGCTCCATCGTCTATCCTCCGATCTGGTTCATATCCCGGCCCGCCCGGCTGCGGCCCTCCTCCGCCATATGGTGGCGCTCCGGCTTGGCGGCCACGCCCTGCCGGATGGCACAGCGCAGGTCCTCCCCGTGGAGGCCCCGGAGGGGGATCTCCTGGCCGGAGTGGAGGCAGGGCTTCAGCCGCCCGTCGGCGGTGATCCGGATCCGGTCGCAGCTGCCGCAGAAGCGGTGGCTCATGGGCTCGATGAGGCCCACCAGGCCCTTCCCGCCGGGCAGCCGCCACCGGCGGGCCACCCCGGCGCTCTCCGCCGGTGTCAGTGACCGGCACCGCTCCAGCACCGTGTCCCCGGGGAGATAGCCCTCCCCGGCCTGGCCCATGGGCATCAGCTCGATGAACCGGACCTCCAGGGGGTACTGCTCCGTGAGAGCCACGAAGTCCTCCACCTCGTCGTCGTTGAACCCGGCCATCAGCACCACGTTCACCTTGGTGCCGGTAAAGCCCGCCTGGGCCGCCGCCTCCAGCCCCCGGAGGACCTGGCCCAGCTCCCCCCGGCGGGTCATCCAGGCGTACCGGTCCGGCCGCAGGGTGTCCAGGCTCACGTTCAGCCGCTCCACCCCCGCCTCCCGCAGGGGCCCCGCCAGCTCCGGCAGCAAGATGCCGTTGGTGGTCAGGCACAGCTCCCGGATCCCCGGCAGGGCCCGGATCCCCCGGCAGATGTCCAGGATCCCCCGGCGCACCAGAGGCTCCCCGCCGGTCAGGCGCACCTTGGTCACCCCGCAGTCCGCCGCCGCCGCGGCCATCTCCACCAGCTCCTCCACGGAGCAGATGTCACTATGCTGTTTTTTCACCACGCCCTCCGCCGGCATGCAGTAGCGGCAGCGCAGGTTGCACAGGTCCGTTACCGACAGGCGGAGATAGGTGATCTCCCGCTGATAGCTGTCTTTCATATAGCTTTATTCTTTCAATAGAATAACGATTATCAATAGGGCGCCTTTGCCGCCGCCCGCTGGGGGCGGGCATGGAGTTTCCTGTCTATATCATACCAAATCTGCCGCCGGGCCGCAACGGCAGTTGTTCGTTATTGCCGAAAAGTCGTTCGGTTTTCGTAAATATCCGCCAGCGGCGCCGGGCCCTCAGGGCCGGCCCGCCGCCGCCAGGCGCTCCAGCACGGCCCCCCGGTTCTCCGGCCGGGAGAAGTAATCGAACACGGCCTGGGGCACCAGAGGGCGGATCTCCCGCCAGCGGCCCTCCGCCAGCAGCCGCCGCACGGCGGTGGCGCTGACAGGCACGCCGTCCTCCGCCAGCCGGGGCACCTCGATGAGTTCCACGCCCCCCTGTGGCAGGGCCTCCGCCATGGCGGCGTTGTAGGCGGCGGTGACGGGGCAGAAGGGCTCGCTGCCCACGAACCGCCGGGTGATGCCCAGCGTCTTCGCCAGGCGCAGGAACACGGCGATGTCCAGGTCCGTCCACACCGCCCCGGCGTCGGCCTTCTCCTTGAGGAAATAGGCCGGGAAGGTGGCGGAGGACACCAGATACCGGTCCGTCCCCGCCACGGCAACACGGGGAAGGTCCGCCGTGGCCGCCGCTACCAGGGCCAGCCGGTCCGGGGCGGGCACCGCGCTCTTGTCCTCGGACACCACCAGCAGGTACAGGAAATCGCACCGCGAGGCCGCCTCTTCAATCAGGTACCGGTGGCCCCGGGTCATGGGGTTGGCGTTGAGGACCACCGCCCCGACGGTTCCGGCGGCGTCGTTTCTCCGCAGGCCCTCGGCCCAGGCGGCAAAGCCCCTCCGCCGGTCCTCCATCAGCAGCACCCGGCCGGTCCGGGCCACCTCGTAAAAGCCAAGGCCGGCGAACAGCAGCCGGTTTTCCGGCTTGGTGTAGAGGAACAGCCGCCGCTTCCCCCGGCGGAGGGCCTCCCGGCGGACGGCGGTGAGCACTGTGGCGGTGAGGCCCTCCCCCCGGAGGTCCTCCGCCACCGCCACGCACTTGATCACATCCTCCTGGAGGGAGGCGGTGGCCGCCAGGCGGCCGGCGCCGTCCCGGAGAAGGACGGTGTAGGTCACGTCCGCCTCCCAGGTGAGCCCCTGCTGGGCCAGGAACCCCTTTACCTCCTCCAGCGCCCGGCCCCGGAGGGGCCGGTATTCCTGTTCGTCATATCCGTAGGCCATGGTGCCTCCTTCCCGCCCCGCGGGCCGGGGCGGCTTTCTTTTCCGCCATCATACCACGGCCCCCGCCCTCCCCGCAAGGGGCCTCTTTTCCCGGCGGCGGGCCAGGTTCTTCCGCCGGAGGCTTGTTTTTGCCGCCGGTTTCCGATATAATGTAACGTTGCCAACAGCCATTACACACCGAAAGGATGTATCCATATGAAATTAGGCATAGGCGTTCAAACGCCGGATTTCATATCTCCATACTTCTCCATAAACGCCGCCAAAGCCTGATACAGCGCGGTTTTCTT
>CALXGG010000134.1 GCA_944387785.1 uncultured Oscillospiraceae bacterium
ACGCCCACGTTGGCGATGGTGTTGTCCACGCCCTTGGTGACGATGCCGTCGCCGCTCTTGAACTCCTGGTGGTTGCGCCACATGTGGTAGCCCAGGATGCCGGCGTCCACGCTGGCGGCGATCTTGGCGGCGCAGGAGGGCTTGGCCCCGTCGCAGATGGTGCCGGAGAGGATGGCCACGGCGTTGACGATGGTGTGGGCGATGGCCTCGTAGGTGCCCTCCAGCAGGTAGGCGATGCCGGCGCCGGCGCCCACGCCGGCGCTGATGGCGCCGCAGTAGGCGCTCAGGCGGCCGATGCCGCTCTTCTGGTGGATGGTGACCAGGTCGCTGACCAGCAGGGCCCGGCGGAGCTTGTCCCGGCCCACGCCCAGGTGCTCGGCGTAGCGGATCACCGGCACGGAGGCGGTAATGCCCTGGTTGCCGGAGCCGGAGAGGATCACCACCGGCTTCTCGCAGCCGCTCATCCGGGCGTCGCTGCCGGCGGCGGCCCAGGCCTTGGCCTCGGTCTTGATGTCGGCGGGGTAGTCCCCCAGGAGGACGGAGCCGATGTTGGCGCCCCAGTCGTTCTCCAGGCCCTCCTGGGCGATGGCGCTGTTATAGTCGATCTGGCGGTCGATGAGCTCAGACACCAGGGACAGGTCCACGGTGTCGGCAAAGGCCAGGATGTCGGCCACGTTCAGCAGGCTCTTGTCGGTGAGGCTGTCCTCGGGGGAGTCGGTGAGGGGCTTCTCCAGCAGCACCTCCCCGTCCTTCTCCACCCGGACCACGTTGCTGTGGCTGTTGGCGATGTGGACCAGGGCGCTGTGGTCCCCGGTCCAGCCGGTGAGGCGGATGTCCAGCAGCCGGGGGGTGTCGGCGCAGACGATCTCGATGGGGACGTCCTGGGCGTAGCGGGCGATGTCGGCATGGGCCTCCTGGGGTACCCGGGAGATGACCTGCAGGATCTGGTCGGCCTCACCGGCCACCACGCCGGCGGCGATGGCGGCCCGGATGCCCTTGAGGCCGCCGGTGTTGGGCACGATCACGCTCTTGACGTTTTTGATGATGTTGCCGGACACCTCCGCCAGGATCTTCTGGGGCGGGGCCCCCAGGGCGGCCCGGAGCCGGGCGGCGGCGTAGGCGATGGCGATGGGCTCGGTGCAGCCGGTGGCGGGGATCAGCTCCTCCCGCAGGATGCTGATATAGACGGACGCGGTTTCAGGGGTCAGCATATCATATTTCCTCCTTCTTACAACAGCAGGGTTGTTCCTGTTGGGGGGCCGGCAGGGAGTCGTCCTCCCGGATCCAGTCCTGGACCTGGACCACGGCGTACTCCGTGGGGCTGGTGCGGATGATGACCCGCTCCAGGCCGGCGTTGATGATCATACGGCGGCACATGGCGCAGGAGGTGGCGTCGCTGAGGATCTCCCCGGTGGCGGCGTCCTTCCCGGCCAGGTACAGCGTCCCCCCCACCATATCCCGCCGGGCGGCGGAGATGATGGCGTTGGCCTCGGCGTGGACGCTGCGGCAGAGCTCATAGCGCTCTCCCCGGGGCACCTTCATGGCCTCCCGGGCGCAGCAGCCCAGGTCCACGCAGTTCTTCCGGCCCCGGGGGGCGCCGTTGTAGCCGGTGGAGATGATCTCGTCGTTTTTGACGATGATGGCGCCGTAGCACCGGCGCAGGCAGGTGGCCCGCCCGATGACGGTCTCGGCGATGTCAAGATAGTAATTTTCCTTACTGATGCGTCCCATAGGCGGCCTCCTTGCATTCTTATCCCACAGTATGCATGAATCCTGTCAGAAAATCAAGCGGGAGCGCGAAAAAAAGTCCGGCCCCGGGAGGGGCCGGACGGAGAAGCGGGGGGATCAGCCGGGGCTGCCGGCGGCTTCGTCGCTGTCGCTGTCGATGGGGGAGAGGACGGAGAGGTAACCCCGGATGGAGCTGTCGTAGAGGCAGTAGCGGTTGCGGCCGTTCTTCTTGGCGGCGTAGAGGGCCTGGTCGGCCCGGTTGAAGAGGGTCTCGTAGTCGGTGCCATGCTCCGGGGCCAGGGCCACGCCCATGCTCAGGGAGATGGGGAAGTCCCGGTAGGCGCCGGTGAGGGAGGTGAAGATCCGCCGCACCAGGGGCTCCACCTGGTCGATGGTGTAGGCCATGAAGATGAGGAACTCGTCGCCGCCCACCCGGGCGGCCACGTCGTCGCTGCGGATGCTCCGCAGCACCTTCCCGGCCACGTCCCGGAGGACCTCGTCGCCGAAGAGGTGGCCGTAGCGGTCGTTGGCGGACTTGAAGTGGTCCAGGTCGAACAGCAGCAGGGCGTAGTGCCGGCCGTCGCTGTGGGAGAGGGCGCTTTCGATGACCTTCCGGGCGGACATGTGGTTGCGCAGCTTGGTGAGGGAGTCCTGCATGGACAGCCGGCGGAAGGTAGCCAGCTCCTCGAACTCCTCGTGGGCGTCCAGGAACTTGCCGATGCAGCCGGTGAGGGAGGGGTGGTCCTCCCCCACCCACAGGGGCCGGACCACCGCCTTGAACCACCGGTCCTGGCCGAAGATCCGCAGGCGGTAGTTGACGTTGATCACCGGGGAGGCGGGGGTGGCGGAGCGGATGCGCTCCACCAGGTCGTCGAAGTCCTTGCGGGAGAACACGGCGGCCAGCTCGGGGCTGTCGGCGGGGTGGGCGATGAGCTCGCTGAGGCCCAGCTGCTGGGCGCCCCACTCCGAGAGGGTGAGGATGTCGGTGCCCAGGTTGTACTCGAACTGGATCTCCTTGGACATGGAGGCGAAAAAGCGGTACTTGGTCCGCTCCTGCTCCAGCAGGGCCAGGGTCCGGTTGGAGGCCTGGCCGCCCATGAGCAGCTGGCTGGCCAGCATCTGCCCCTCCGCCCGGGTGAGGCGGTCCGGGGAGGAGGCGCTCAGGGCCTCCGCCAGCTGGGGGCCCACCGCCGTCAGGCACCGCAGGAGCAGGGGGCTGAAGGCGCCGCACTCCCCGCCCAGGATCATCTCCATGGCCTTCTCGTGGGAGAAGGCGCTCTTGTAGACCCGGGGGCTGGTAAGGGCGTCGTACACGTCCGCCAGGGCCACCACCTGGGGGGCGATGGGGATCTCGTCGCCCTTGAGGCCGTCGGGGTAGCCCCGGCCGTCGTAGCGCTCGTGGTGCCAGCGGCAGATGTCCCGGGCGATGCGCACCAGCTCCTCCCGGTGGCTGGGGGAGTTCTCCAGGATCTGGGCGCCGATGGCGCTGTGGCCCTTCATGACCTCGAACTCCTCGGCGGTGAGCCGGCCGGGCTTGTTGAGGATGGCCTCGGGGATGGAGATCTTGCCGATGTCGTGGAGGGCGGAGGCGTTGACGATGAGGGAGATCTGGGTGGGGGTGAGGCGGTACTGGTCCGTCTCCTGGAGCAGCTGCCGCAGCAGCAGCTCGGTGATGGTGCGGATGTGGAGGACGTGGAGGCCGCTCTCGCCGTTGCGGAACTCCACGATGTTGCTGAGGATCTCCACCATCAGGTAGTTGCTCTTCTCCTTCTCCAGGATCTGCTCGGTGACCATGTCCTCCAGCATCTTCTGCTTGGCGTAGAGCATGATGGTGTTCTTCACTCTGCGCTGGACGGTCTTTTCGTCGAAGGGGCGGTTGATGTAGTCGGTGGCCCCCAGGTCGTAGGCCCGGTCGATGTAGGTGGAGGAGGTCTCGGCGGAGATGGTGATGACGGGGATGCTCTCGATCCAGTGGCTGCGGTTCATGGCGGAGAGGACCTCGAAGCCGTCGATCACCGGCATGACGATGTCCAGCAGCACCAGGGAGATGTCCGTGTGGTGCCGCTCCAGCATGGCGATGGCCTCCACGCCGTTGGAGGCCTCCAGGATCCGGTATTGGGAGGAGAGCATGTCGGCCAGCAGGGAGCGGTTGATCTCCGTGTCGTCGACGATCAGTATGGTATACTTTTTCTCCATAGCAGCACTTCCTTCCGCGAAGGCGGATCAGGACCCTGCCAGGCAGCGGATCGCCGCCATGGCGGCCTCGTAGTCCCGTTCCAGGGCCTGGAACAGGGCGGGGGTGTCCTCGTCGGCGGCGCCCTGGCGCAGGTTGTCCGCCAGGGCGCTGCTGGAGCGCAGCAGGGTGGTGAGGCCCAGGTTCAGGCAGATGCCCTTGATGGTGTGGGCGGCCCGGAAGGCCTCGGCGTAATCTTTGCGCTCCAGGGCGGCGCGCAGAGCGTCGTAGCTGCCGTCCCCGGGCACCCGGGTGAGGAATTTGATGACCCGCTCCTCGGTGGCCAGACGGCGCATCACGTCCTCATAGTCCGCGCCCATGGCGGCGTAGCATGCTTTCAGATCCATGGAAAGCCCTCCTCTGTCCCGGGGCCGGGGCCGCCGGGATGATTATGCCTTGCGGCGGAAACAGGAAGAAAGACAGGGGAAAACACATGTATTTTTTATTCTATCATAGCGGATAAAGAAACATTCGTCAAGGGAAAACCGCCCTGTCCCGCTTACCGGATGTCCCCCCGGCGGCGCAGTTCATCGAGGATACGGTTATAATACGCCGCGTCGATGCGGTATTTCCGCAGGTACACGAAATACCCCACCAGAATGGCCGCAAGGGGCAGGGCCATCATGGCGATTTTCAGGATCAGGAGGCCCTCTGCGGTGACGTCGGCGGCGGTTTCCGCCCGGTTGATGCCGGAGACGATCAGGGTCACGGTGACCACGCCGGTGGCGATGGCGGCGCCGATCTTGTTGATGAAGGGCTGGACGGAAAAGGTGATGGAGTCGTTGCGCCGGCCCAGCTTCCACTGGCCGTACTCGATGGTGTCCGCCAGGAACATCAGCATCAGGGTCTGGATAAAGGCCTGGCCCACGAACAGCAGTACCCCCGCCACGGCGATGGGCACCATGTTCATGGGGGCGAAGAAGAACACGCCGTAGCCCGCCACCACCAGCACCGTGGCGGCGGAGTAGAGCTTCTTCCGGCTGAACCGGGCGGCAAACCGGGGGAATACCAGCAGGGCCGCCAGCTGGCTCACCCCCAGCACCCCGGCAAAGACGGAGTACATGTTCTCGTCGCCGTAGGCGAACTTGAAATAGTAGGTGCCGAAGCTGGTGGTGGTGCAGTAGCCGATCATGAAGAGGGCCATGCTCACCGCCGTCCAGAGGAGCTGGTCGTTGGCGAAGAGGACCTTTCCCAGCTCCCGCAGGGAGGTATTGCTCTCCTCCTTGAAGTCCCGGCGCTCCCTCACCCCCAGGAGGGTGAAGAGCTGGAAGCCGATCATCAGGGCGCAGACGATGACGGCGAAGGCGAACCACCCCTTC
>CALXGG010000135.1 GCA_944387785.1 uncultured Oscillospiraceae bacterium
ACGGTGCTGGTGGTGACCCACGAGAAGGACCTGGTCAACCGCTTTGACAAGCGGGTGGTGATGCTGGAGCGCGGCCGAGTAGTCAGCGACGGCAAGGGCTACTACGGGAGGAGAGCGCAATGAGCAGACACAATTTCTTTTATTTCGCCCGGGAGGGCGCCTACAACATGTTCAACCACGGCTTCATGTCCTTCGCGGCCATCGGCGTCACCGTGGCGTGCCTGCTCATCATGGGCACCTTCACCCTGGTGGCGGTGAACGCCAACGCCATGCTGGAGGACATGGAGCAGAAGAACCAGGTGCTGGCCTTTGTAGACGAGAGCCTCACCGAGGGGGAGGCCCGGGCCCTGGCGGCCGACCTGGAGGCGGTGGACAACGTGGCGGGGGTGACCTTCATCTCCCGGGAGGAGGCCATGGAGAACTTCCAGAGCAAGTACCCGGATGAGGAGCTCTACCAGGACCTGACGCCGGAGATCTTCCGGCACCGGTACGCCATCGACCTTGTCGATATCGGCAAGATGAGCGAGACGAAGACGGCGCTGGAGCAGGTGCCGGGGATCGGCGAGGGCAACGTCAACGCCTACGAGGACGAGGCGGCGGGCTTCATCACCATCCGCAACGTGGCGGGGGTGGTGTGCATCGCCCTGATCTCCGTGCTGCTGCTGGTGTCGGTGTTCATCATCGCCAACACCATCAAGCTCACCACCTTTGACCGCCGGGACGAGATCGCCATCATGAAGATGGTGGGGGCCACCAACGGCTTCATCCGCTGGCCCTTTGTGTACGAGGGCTTCCTGCTGGGGCTGTTTTCCGCCGTCATCGGCTTTTTCCTCCAGTGGGGGCTCTATGAGATGGTGGCCCGGTCCGTGGACGCCAACGACACCATCCGCCTGATCCACGTGGTCCCCTTCAACGACATGTGGCTGTATGTGGCGGCCATCTTCCTGGGCGTGGGCATGCTGATCGGCGTGGGCGGGAGCCTCTCCGCCATCCGCAAGTTCCTGCAGGTGTAAGTGTGCTGTCTGCCGCGGGAGGGAGAACGCGGGAAGGATCCGGTACGGGAAAAGGAGCAGATACATGAAGAAACATACTGTTTGGAAGCGGCTGGGCCGGCTGGCGCTGGTCCTGGCGGTGCTGTTCGCCCTGGTGGGCACCGATACGGCGCCCCTGGCGGGGACGGCGCAGGCGGTGACCCAGAGCGACATCGACGCCCTGAAGGACAACGCCGACGACCTGGCGGACCAGAAGAGCGAGATCAAGTCCCAGCTGGCCGCCCTGCGGGACGAGAAGGCCAATATGCTGGCCCGGCGGGTGCTGCTGGACCAGCAGATCGCCGTGACGGAGAAGGAGATCGCCAACACGGAGAACCAGATCGCGGGGTATGAGGCCCTCCTGGCCCAGACGGCCCTGGAGCTGGAGGAGAACCAGAAGGAGGAGGAGGAGCGCTACGAGCTCTTCTGTGAGCGGACCCGGGTCATGGAGGAGAACGGTACCGCCTCCTACTGGGCGGTGCTGTTCAACGCCGAGGATTTCTCTGATCTCCTCAGCCGCCTGGCGGATATCCAGGAGGTCATGGACTACGACCAGGGGGTGCTGGACAGCCTCCGGGAGATCCGGGCGGAGATCGAGGCCAAGCAGGCCTACCAGCAGGAGCTGAAGGATGACGCCGAGGCCTCCAGGGCCTCCCTGGTGGCCCAGAAGGAGGAGCTGGCCGCCCAGCGGGAGGAGGCCAACGCCCTGGTGGCCCAGCTGGAGAGCAACGTGGCGGAGTACTCCGAGCAGCTGGCTCAGGTGGAGGAAGAGGAGGAAGCGATCCAGAAGGAGATCGTGGAAAAGACCAACCAGCTGGCGGCGCAGATGGGCTGGAACGCCACCTCCGGCGGCTACATCTGGCCGGTGACCACCAGCCGGAGGATCACCTCTCCTTACGGCCCCCGGAACACGGGGATCCCCGGCGCCTCCACCAACCATAAGGGGGTGGACATCGGCGGCGTGGGCTATACCACCAACGTTCTGGCCACCAAGGCGGGCATCGTCATCACCTCCGCGTACAGTTCCTCCTACGGCAACTATGTGGTGGTCAGCCACGGCCAGGGCAACACCACCCTCTACGCCCACATGAGCAGCCGCTCCGTATCCGAGGGCGACGCGGTGGCCCAGGGGGATGTGCTGGGCATCACCGGCTCCACCGGCGTGTCCTCCGGCCCCCATCTCCACTACGAGATCACGGAGAACGGCAGCCGGGTGAACCCCCTCAACTACCTGCCCGGCTACATCCAGGCATGGTAACGGCGGAAAAGCGGCGGATCAACAGAAAAAGCCGGCATGGCGTATCGCCATGCCGGCTTTATGCTTGAAACGGGCAGGTTGGGACGGGAAAGTTGGAATGGGCAGGGGCTAGAAGATGCTCAGATCCAGCTCCCGGCTCAGCAGCTCCAGCAGCCGGGTCCCCGCCAGGCTGTTGCCCTTGGGGTCCAGGGCGGGGGAAAAGATGCCAATGCCCATCCGGCCGGGCGCCACGGCCATGATGCCGCCGCCCACGCCGCTCTTGGCGGGGACGCCCACCCGGACGGCGAAGTCGCCGGAGCCGTCGTACATGCCGCAGGTGGTGAGGATGGCGTTGACGAAGCGGGCGTATTCCGGGGGGACCAGGGCCTCCCCGGAGCCTGGCCGGCGGCCCTGGTTGGCCAGGACGCAGCCGATGCGGGCCAGGCCCCCGCAGTCGGTGGAGATGGCGCAGGCGTGGAAGTAGCAGTCCAGCACGTCCTCCACATCGTCCCGGATGATGCCGTAGGTTTTCAGCAGGTAGGCCAGGGCCCGGTTTTTGCTGCCGTTGGCCTTTTCCGAGCGGTATACGTCCTCGTTGACCTGGATCCGGGACTCCTCCCCGGCCAGCAGGCGGGTCAGGTCCAGCAGCCGCCGGAACCGCTCCTGGTAGGAGCCGCCCCGGATCAGGGAGCACACGGCGATGGCCCCCATGTTGACCATGGGGTTGAGGTGCTGGCTGTCCAGGACCTGGTCGGTGTAGTTGATGGCGTCAAAGGGCTTCCCGGTGGCCTCCACGCCCACATGGGAGCGCACGGTGTCCACGCCGTTGTCCAGCAGGGCCTGGAGGAGCAGGATGGGCTTGACGATGCTTTGGATGGAGAAGGACACGTCCCAATCCCCGGCCTGGCTGAGCCGGCCGTCGCAGGAGAGGAGGCAGGCGCCCAGGCGGCTGGGATCCCCCTGCTTCAGCGCGGGGATATAGCCGGGCAGCTGGCCCTGCCGGGTATAGGGCCGGCAGGCGGCCACCATTTCCTCCAGAGAAACCCCCATGATTATGACCCTCCTTTGTTTGCATCTGGCGGACAAGCCTACGGTAACAGACAGGGCGGAAAATGTCAAGAAAGGGGGAAGAATTTTCCTCCGGCGGTTTTCCTGCCGATGTGGGATAAAGGGGCCGCCTCCGCCATACCATGGGAGCGAAGGCGGCCCCGGCCGGCGCCGGGGCGGAGAGGAGGACGGAGATGCTGGGATATATCGTGTATGGGGACGGCCCCAGCCGGCCGGCTCTGGAGGAGCGGAAGCTGGCGGGAGGCCGGTTCCTGGCCCTGCGGATGGGGGAGGCGGCCCGGCCCCGGGGCCTCCTGGCGCGCCGCCGGGCGGCGGAGGGGGGCCGGCGGCTGCGGGAGGCGGGGGTGCGCACGGCGGTATTCCCGGTGGATTTCCCCTATACGGCCCTGTTTATCCAGCAAGGGGTCCTGCCGGTGGAGACCCTCCCTCTGCGCCGGGCCCTGGCGGCGCCGCTGGTGCGGCGGCGGCTGGAGGCCCTGGGCCTTTCACCCACGGAGGCGGTGGTGGCACTGTCCGGGGAGCGGATGAGCCGGGAGCTGTGGGACGCGGCCAAGGCCCTGGCCCTGGGCTTCCGGTATGTGCTGCTGGACGTCCGGGACGGGGAGGACCTGGCCCGGGAGCTGCGCCGGGAGTACGGCGTCTCCCTGCTGCTGCGGCCCGGGCCGGACCAGCTGGAGCGGGCGGACGCCTTGCTGCTCTACGCGCCCCGGGGGGACCTGGCCGGGGACAACCCGGTGCGTTATACCCTCTACCACGGCGGGGAGGGGGGCCGGGGCCGGCTGCCCCTGTGCCTGCCTGCGGCGGTAGCGGATCAGGCGGAGGAGAACTGCGGGCGGGAGCAGCTGGCGGCGGCGCTGTATGCCCAGGGGACGCTGACCCTGGAGGACCTGCTCGCGGAAATTCCTTGTTGACAGAACGGGGAATTGCTTATATAATGCAAAGCACGATTAATATAGAATAAGTATACTGGAGCCGTATGCCCCCGGGGAAACGGCTTCCGCTCCCCAATACTGAAAGAAATCGAAAGGACAACGCAGCGATGAAAAAAGAGTTCAAGATGAGCCAGGCCCGGTTTGAGGAGCTGCAGAAGGAGCTCAATTACCTCAAGACCACCCGCAGCGACGAGGTGGCCGAGCAGATCAAAGTGGCCCGGGGCTTTGGCGATCTGAGTGAGAACAGCGAGTACGACGAGGCCAAGAACGAGCAGGGCAAGCTCTACTCCCGCATCGGGGAGCTGGAGAACATCCTGACCCACGCCCTCATCATCGAGGAGGACGACATGCCCACCGGCCAGGTGACCATCGGCTCCACCGTCACCGTCACCGCCGTGGCCGGCGGCCAGAGCCGCAGCTTCAAGATCGTGGGCAGCCAGGAGGCCGACGCCATGCACGGCATCATCAGCGAGGACTCCCCCTTCGGCAAGGCCCTCATGGGCGCCAAGGAGGGGGACGTGGTGGCGGTGAACGCCCCCGCCGGGGAGATCCGCTACACCGTGGACAAGATCGAGCGCTGAGCGGCGCTGTACCAAGGAGGAAAATAGGCAATGGCTGAACAGACCAATCACACCGCGCCCCACCAGGAGGCCCAGCAGGACCTCTCCGAGATCCTTAAGGTCCGCCGGGAGAAGCTGCGGGCCCTTCAGGAGGAGGGGCGGGACCCCTTCCAGGTGACCAAGTTCGAGGTGAGCCGCCACGCCCAGGAGATCAAGGACAACTTTGACGCCCTGGAGGGCAGCGCCGTCACCGTGGCGGGCCGCCTGATGAGCAAGCGGGGCATGGGCAAGGTGAGCTTCTGCGACCTTCAGGACAAGAGCGGGCGCATCCAGCTCTATGCCCGGAAGGACGAGATGGACCCGGAGGACTACGACCGCTTCAGGAAGTACGACATCGGCGA
>CALXGG010000136.1 GCA_944387785.1 uncultured Oscillospiraceae bacterium
CTGAGATGCGACGTATTGCCGTCGAGGTCCCTCGAACCTGATCCGGGTAATGCCGGCGTAGGAATGCGATTACCATACTTTGGTCCGTTTATTGTCGTATGCCCACGCTTGCGGGCATGCGATTTTTTGTTGCCCGCGGCACTTCCCGCCACTATTTTGAGGAGGAAGAAACCATGAACAAAAACGTGAAAGCCCTCTGTGAAGCGGCGATGATGATCGCCCTGGCCATCATCATCGACCTTCTGAAGGAAGTCCTGCCGGGCCAGCTGCCCAACGGCGGCTCCCTGCTGGACATCTCCATGCTGCCCATCGTGTTTTTTGCCATCCGCTATGGCGCGGGCTGGGGCGCCATGGCCGGCTTTGTTTTCGGCGGACTGAACTATGTGATCGGCAACGGGATCGCCATCGACTGGACCACCATCATCTGCGACTACTTCCTGGCCTTCTGCCTGCTGGGCCTGGGCGCCGGCCTGTTCCGGGGCAAGAAAAACGGCCACATCTGGGGCACGCTGGTGGGCGGATGCCTGCAGTTCCTCAGCAGCTATCTGGTGGGCGTGTTCGTATGGGGCAAGTGGATGCCGGATGAGTTCCTGGGCATGACCATGACCAGCCCCTGGTTCTACTCCTTCCTGTACAATATCCTCTGGGCCGCCCCCAACATCGTGCTGACCATGGTGGTGTTCGCGCTGCTCTACCAGGTCAAGCCCATGCGCCGCTACATCCTGGCCCAGGATCTGGCCTGACAGCGGTCCGGCCTTCACGGCCTCCAAAAGCCGCCGCCTCTTCGGAGGCGGCGGCCTTTTTTGCGGATGCCGCCCCGGGAGTGTCCGCCATAAAGGGACATGAGGCGGCCAATTTCGCCAAATAGGCTTGACGAACCCCCGGTGCCTGGTGGTAGTATGTATAAAGAAAAAAAGAGGGGGCGGGGGATCCCGCTTCCCGGACGGAAAAGAGATGACCTATGAGCGGAACGAAGGATGCGAGTGTAAATCTGACGGAGGGACCCATCGGAAAGCAGATCCTGCTGTTCACCGTACCTCTGCTGCTGGGCAATGTGTTCCAGCAGTTTTACAACGCGGCGGACACGGTGATCGTGGGCAAGTTCGTGGGCAAGGAGGCCCTGGCGGCGGTAGGCTCCTCGGGAGCGCTGATCAATCTGCTGGTGAGCCTTCTGATGGGGGTGGCGGTGGGCGCCGGCGTGGTGGTGTCCCGGTATTACGGGGCCAGGCAGTACACGGAGATGCGGGCCACCATCCACACCACCATCGCCTTCGGCCTTGTATCCGGCGTGGTGCTGACGGTGGTGGGCGTGGCGGTCACGCCGTTGATCCTGCGCTGGATGCAGACGCCGGAGAGTGTGATGGACAGCTCCGTGCTGTACTTCCGGATCTATTTCGCCGGGGTGCTGACCACGGTGATGTACAACATCGGCAGCGGCATCTACCGGGCCCTGGGGGATTCCAAGCGGCCGCTGTACTTCCTTATCGTGTCCACCATCGTCAATGTGGCGCTGGACCTGCTGTTCGTGGCGGCGCTGGACATGGGCATCGGCGGCGCGGCCTTCGCCACGGTGATCGCCCAGGGGCTGAGCATGGTGCTGGTGTACTGGAAGATGATCCGGGAGGACACGGTCTACCGGATGGACTGGCGGGCCATCCGCATCGAGAAGCGGTACCTCCGGCAGATCATCGCCATCGGCCTGCCCAGCGGCATCCAGAACGCGGTGGTGTCCCTGTCCAACGTGGTGGTGCAGAGCAATATCAACAGCTTCGGCGAGATCGCCATGGCGGGCTGCGGGGCCTACAACAAGCTGGACGGCTTTGCCCTGCTGCCCTCGGGCAGCTTCTCCCTGGCCCTGTCAACTTTTGTCAGCCAGAACATCGGCGCCAAGCAGTATGACCGGGCCAAGAAGGGGGCCGCCTTTGGCCTGGTGGCCACCATGGTGGTCTCGGAGCTGGGCGGGGCTTTCATCTACTTTGCCGCGCCTCAGCTCATCTCCTTCTTCAACGATGACCCGGAGGTCATCCGCTACGGCGTCCTGATGGCCCGGAACATCGTCTTTGCCTATGCCCTGGTGGCCTATTCCCACGGCATGGCCGGCGTCCTCCGGGGGGCGGGGCTCAGCCGGGTGCCCATGTTCGTGATGGTGGGCTGCTGGTGCGTCCTCCGGGTGATCTGGATCCAGCTGATGGTGCCCCTGACCCAGGACATCCGGGTGGTGTTCTGGTCCTATCCCCTCACCTGGGTGTGCAGCGTCACGATCCTTACGATTTATTTCTTCAAGGTGGACTGGCTCCACAAGGGGCAGCTCCACTGATGCGGCAGAAAAGCGCCGCCCGTCTTTTACAGACGGGCGGCGCTGTGTATTTGCGGAGAAGGCGGTCAGGCTTCCTGGAACACGCCCTCCAGGCCGGAGGACAGGTGGACGGCGAAGTCGTCGGTAATGAAGATAGCCTCCGCGCCCTTGGTACCCTCGATGAGGGCCATGCCCTGCTCCAGCCCCAGGGCGAAGCAGGCGGTGCTCAGGGCGTCGCCGTCCACGGACCGGGCGCTGACGATGGTCACGGAGAGAAGGCCGTTTTCCACCGGGTAGCCGGTGGCGGTATCCAGGATATGGTGATACAGGACGCCGCCGGCGGTGAAGCAGCGCTCGTAGATCCCGGAGGTCACCACCGACAGGTTTTCCGCCGGCAGGGAGCCGATGACCGTCTGCCGCTCCTCGTAGGGGTACTGGATCCCCACCTGGAAGGGCTGGCCGCCGGGCTTTGTGCCCAGGCAGTAGAGGTTGCCCCCCAGGTCCAGGATGGCGGAGGTGACGCCCTCCTGCCGGAGGTAGTCCGCCATCCGGTCGGCGATATAGCCCTTGACGATGCCCCCCAGGTCGAGGATGGTGTCCGGGTCGGAGAAGGCGACGGTGTTCCCGGTAAGGGTGACCTTCTCCCAGCCCACATGGGCCAGCCCCGCCGCCACCGCCGCCGGGTCGGGGACCTGGGGCGTTTCAGCGGAAAAATCCCACAGGGAGGTAAGGCTCCCGGCGGTGATGTCGAAGGCCCCGCCGGTGCGCCGGGCGCAGTCCAGCCCCAGGGCGATGACCTCCGCCAGGGGGTCGGACACCTGGGTGATCTCCCGGTGGTTGAGCCGGTAGAGCTCGCTGTCCGGGTCGGTGCGGGAAAAGACTGCCTCATAGGAGCGGCAGAGCTCCAGGGCCCCCTGGGCCTGGGCCTCGCCGCCGTCGTAGAGGGTGACGGACACGAAGGTGTCCAGCAGGAAAGCCTCCCGCACCACGGGCTGCGTTCCACAGCCGGAGAGGGCCAACAGGGGGAGGAGCAGGAGGAGGGGCAGCAGCTTTCTCATAGGTTCTCCTTGCGCCGCCGGGGCGGCGCTGGTATAATCGGGATACCGGCTCCCGGTGGGAGCCATAGGAACAGTATACACGAAATCCACGGCTTGGCAAGGGGGCGGGACGGGTGAAGGGACATCGGAACGACTGGCTGCTGGCGGCGGGGGTACTGGCGCTGGCGGCGGCGCTGTGGTTCCTGCTGCGGCCCGGCGGCGAAGGCGGCTGGGTGGTGGTGACGGTGGACGGCGCGGAGATGGGCCGCTACGCCCTGGCGGAGGACCGGACCGTCGCCATCGGGGAGGCGGACTACAACATCCTGGAGATCGCCGGCGGCAGGGCCGCGGTAACGCAGGCCAACTGCGGCGACCACACCTGCGTCCGTACCGGCTGGATCTCCCGGGAGGGGGAGACCATCGTGTGCCTGCCTCACCGCCTGGTGGTCCGCATCGAGGGGGCCTCCGGCGGCCTGGACGCCGTGGCGCGATAGGAAGGAGGGATCTGGTATGACTGCGGGAAAGGCCAGCCGGGAGCTGGCCCGGTTTGCCCTGCTGGTGGCCCTGGCCATGGTCCTCAGCTGGCTGGAGAGCATGGTGCCGCTGTCCCTGGCGGTGCCGGGGGTGAAGCTGGGCCTTGCCAACCTGGTGGTGATCTCTGCCCTGTACAAAATGGGGCCCCGGCAGGCGGCGGTGATCTCCCTGGTGCGGGTGCTGCTGGTGACCTTCACCTTCGGCAACGCCTTCAGCTTCGCCTACTCCCTGGCGGGGGCCGCCCTGAGCCTTCTGGTGATGCTGCTGCTGCGGAGAACCGGGAAGTTCTCCCTCCTGGGGGTCAGCATCGCCGGGGGCGTGTGCCACAACATCGGCCAGATTTTGGTAGCCATGGCGGTGCTGGGCACCGCGGATCTCCTGTGGTACCTGCCCGCCCTGCTGGCGGCGGGGACGGCGGCGGGGGTATGCATCGGCGCTGCCGCCGCCCTGGTCACCGCCCGGGTGAAGTTCTGAAGCAAAAAGGGCCTGTGTCCGGATCAGCCGGACACAGGCCCTTTCATGACAGGGAATATGGGGGAGGCGCTCAGTTCCACAGGCTGCACAGCAGGTCGGTATAGCCGGAGGGGTCGTCGATGGGCAGCCCCGCGATGAGCTTAGCCTGGTTGAGCAGGACCCGGGCGTACTTCTTGGCCTTTTCCGGGTCGGCGGTGCGGGCGGCGTCCAGGGCGGCGAAGGCGGGGTGATCCACGTTCACCTCCAGGATCCGCTTGGCCTTGATGCCCATTTCCGGCTGGGCCACGGCAAAGTACCGCTCCATCTCGAAGCTGACGCCCTCGCCGCTGGTGAGGCATACCGGGTGGGTCTTCAGCTTCCGGGAGGCGCGGACCTGGTCCACCTCGCCGGACAGGGCCTCCTGGATGAAGGCGAAGGCGTCCTTGGCCTCCTCGTCCTTCTCCTTGGCTTCCGGCAGGTCGTCCAGGCCCAGGTCCCCGTCCACGGCGGAGCGCAGCTCCTTGCCCTTGTACTCCCGGAGGATCTCCATGAGCAGCTCGTCGGGCTGGTCGGTGAGGTAGAGGATCTCCATATTCCGCTCCCGCAGCAGCTCCGTCTGGGGCAGGTTGTCCATCATGGCCACGTTCTCGCCGGAGGCGTAGTAGATGTACTTCTGGCTCTCCGGCATCCGGTCCACATACTCCTGGAGGGTGACCATCTTCTTCTCCGTGGAGGAGTAGAACAGCAGCAGGTCCTGGAGCAGCTCCCGCTTGGCGCCGTAGTTGTTGAGGCAGCCCACCTTCAGCTGGCGGCCGAAGTTCTTGAAGAACTTCTCATAGCCCTCCCGGTCCTCCTTCAGCA
>CALXGG010000137.1 GCA_944387785.1 uncultured Oscillospiraceae bacterium
CTGTTTCCAGCACTTTAAGGCCAGCATCAAGCCCCTTACCCAAAATCTCTGCCGACCGGCGGCCCCTGGGTACCAGTAGATCCCGTCTCTTTCAGCCGGCTCCTGGTAGCAAAAAAATCCCCCTTTGGTAGCAAACGCGCCTCCCTCTGGACGGCCTGGTCCCGGGAACCACTGAAATACCAGGGCTCCCCGGGACCGGGCTTTGGTAGCAATCTTGGTAGCAAAATAATTTCCTACCAGACAGAAAGTGCCGAAAATACGAAGAAAATGCCGCTTTTCATGCATACTGCAAAAAAATCGTTACAGCCCGTTTTCTGGGCAAATTTGGGGCAAAAACGGCCATACCTGGACAAAAAGATCCGCCCGCCATTTCTGGCGGGCGGATGTGGGCTGCGGGGCCGCGTCTTAGAACCGGGACATGGCCTGTTCCTCGGACATGGCGAAGTACTGGTAATCCACGCCGGAGGCCTGGTCGCCCCAGGTGGGATCGATGTGGCAGGTGACGCCGTCCAGCGTGGCCACCGTCCAGATGTGGTCCGCGGTGGACGCCGTGGTGCAGGAGATGCCCTCCAGCTTCAGCAGCAGGTTATAGGCGGCGGTGTAGCCGTCGCATACGGCCAGGCCGTTCACCAGCGCGCCGTACCCGCTGTGGCTGAGGGAGTCGGCGCTGCTGTGGTAGTCGTAGCGGCAGTGGCCGCACAGCCAGGCGTAGTAGACCTTGGCCTTCTCGGTTTCCGTGAGGGAGGCGGTGAGGCTGCCCTCCTTCCACAGCCGGTCGTGGACCTGGATAGCGGCCTCCAGCGCGGCCTGCCGGTAGTGGTCGATCTGATCCTCCCCGCAGAGGCTGCTGGAGAAGGTGAGGGACATGGCGCCGGTGCGGATGGAGTAGGAGCAGCGCACCTCGTTATAGCCCTGCTCGGCGTAGCTGCGCACGCCGTCCAGGAAGGCGGCCAGGAGCTGCTGGGCCATGGCGGCGGTAAGGGTATTTTTCCCATAATTGAGGGACATCTGCCTCTGTCCCCGGGAGAGCATGTAGCGGAGATTGTCGTCGACAGCTTTACTGTCGTCGGGGGAGGGGGCGGAGTGGAAGGAGCCGGTGCTGGTCACCAGGCCCTCCAGCGTGGCGCCCTCCTTGCTGTAAGAGAGGCTGTTCTCCCAATCCAGGATGATCCGCAGGTCGCTGTCCACCAGGCGGGTGATCATAGCGGCGGCCTGGCAGCGCTGGATAGTGCTGTCGGGGAGGAAAGAGCCCGCCGTGTCGGCGCCGCTGAGGATGCCCCAGCGGTAGAGGGTGAGGATATCCTGCTGATAGGGGGTGTACTCGTCCACATCCCGGATATAGCGCCGGCTGGCGTAGCCCACGGTCACGGCCTCGTCGTTGATGGCGGGGAGGGACGCCGGCAGGGCCCGGGCCAGGACGTGGGCCACCTGGGCCCGGGTGGCGCTCTGGTCGTACAGGCCGTCAAACTCCTGGCCGATGACCTCCTCCGACCGGAGGTAGGCGGCGTAGGGGAGGTACCATTTGCCGCCGGAGACGGCGTGGGCCGCCGGGCCCTTCTCGCTGTCGCCCAGCTCATAGAGGCTCCGCAGCCGCGCCGCCATGGCCACGATCTCCCCCAGGGTCATCTCTCCGGCGGGGGAGAAGCGGTCGGCGCTGCCCTGGCCGTTGGTGAGCCCCAGCTCATAGAGGGCGGCGACGTTGTCGTAATACCAGTCGGAGGGGGCGATGTCCGTAAACTGCCCGTGGTAGGTGCGGGACGGCGCGAGGTGCTCCGCGTCCGCCGCGGAGCCCGCCTGGGACAGCGTGCACAGCAGCAGGACGCCGGCGAGGATCAATGGCAGGATGCGGCGCTTCATGGCGGCCTCCTTTCACGGCTTACGGGACGAGGATATCCATGTCGTCCAGGGTCAGCGGGTGGGTGTAGGGGTTGCAGTAGGTATTGATGAGTTCCAAGGTGGCCTCCGGATCCAGGACATAGTAGGAGCCGCCCTTGTACCAGCCCGCGCCGTCGCCGGGCAGGGTGTGGAAGGCGATGTTCTCGCTGCCCATGGTCAGAGCCTGCTCCCCGATCCAGACCAGATTGGAGAGCTTCAGGTCGGTGTCCACCCATTTCTGGAAGATTTCCGCCATGGCGGGGATCTTGTCCCAGTTGGAGAGCTGCAGGGTCTGCTGGGCCACGGCGGTCAGGAAGGCCTGCTGGGTGCCGATGCGGCCGATGTCGGCGGTAGCGTAGCCGGTGCCGTCGTTGTTCTGCCGCCAGCGGACCACCTGGAGGGCCTCCTCGCCGTTCAGATGGCGCATCCCCTTTTGGAAGTGGATGTGGAGATCCTGGTAGGGGTCGTCATAGTCCATGTCCACCGGGATCTCGAAATCCACGCCGTCGATGGCGTCCACCAGTTCCACAAAGGCCCGGAGATCCACCGCCACATGGAAATCCACGGGGATCCCCAGCAGGTTGGACACATGGGCCATGGTGCCGTCGATGCCGCCGTGGTGGTAGGCGTTGTTGAGCTTTTTCACGGTCCAATCCACATTGAGCAGGGTGTCCCGGGGCAGGCTCACCACGTTGATGGAGCCGCCCGCGGCGTCCAGGGCCACCAGCATGTTGGTGTCGCTGCCGCCGTTCTCGTCATCCAGACCGCTGACCAGGATGGTGAAGAAGTCCTCCTTCCGGCCGTCTGCGGCGGCGGTATCCTCGGTAGGGTCGGAAACCGTCCCGGGATCCTCCGTCTGAACGCCGTCCGGCTGCCCGGTCTCATCGGGAAGAGTGAGGGGCTGGGAAAAGCAGCGGTACAGCCCGAACAGGGCGATGGCGACGAAAAGGACGGATACGGTGCATACAGCCAGGGTCTGGGGGAAGGTGCGGCTTCTTTTTCTGCGGCTCATGGGTTTCGGCTCCTTGCATTACGGTTGAGAGATTGACATAACATCGTCTCAGTGATTCTCTCATTATAGCCGAGGTCATAGTATAACACAAGGGGCGGATAAAAACTGTCACTATTTGTTTACATTGTATCCGGGTTGTTATCCGCCCCGGCGGAGCCGCCCGGAAAGGCCCGGGACGGCGCTGCCGGAACGGGGAAGGGAAGGCCCGGCAGAGTCTGCGGAGCCGCCGGGCCTTCCGGTCGGGCTTTAGCCGCCGCGGTATTTGCGGCGGGTGGCGATCCCGCCCCGGATGTGACGCTCCGCCTTGTTCTCCTCCAGGATCTCCTTGACCCGCAGGTAGAGGCCCCGGTTGTACAGGGGGAGCCGTTCCTGTATATCTTTATGTTTCGTCGTGACGAATTAGAACGGTTTCGTCCAAGCCCAAATCACCGAACAGGCGCAGATAGATATCCACATTCCCGTCCTTGTCCACCTCGATCTTCTGGATGATCCGCTTGAGCTGGGCATTGGTCATCTGCCGCACATCGGTGATGTCCTCAATTTCTTTGAAAGTTTGTTGCAGGACGCCTTCCAGCTGTTCACCTTTTGTCAGGTGGTAAGACACCATTTTCAGCTCGTTTTCCAGCCGTTCGATCTCTTTCCGCATCCCGCCGATCTTGTCATTGAGTTCCTCGCGGGAGATTAAATCGTCGGCGTACATATCCATATATTTTTGCCGTGTCTTTTGCAGTCTGGCAAGCTGGGCGGTCAGTTCCTTTTCATAATTCAGGTTTTCATCTTTGGCCTTATAGACCCGCTGGAATTCCCCCACTACATAGCGGATGACATTTTTCTTTGCTTTCAGTAACCCGGCGAAATATTCCTGCAAAACCTCAATCAGTTCGTCCTCGTCCACCGTCACAGCGTTGGGGCAGTTGTCCGCCCCCCGCCCGTTGTGGCCGGAGCAGACCCAGCGGACATAGGTATTCTTGTAGGTACGGACGGTGCGCCGAAAAGACCAGCCGCACTCCTTGCACTTGATGAGGGTGGAGAACAGGTATTTGTTGCTTTGCCGCTCCTTGTCCACCTTGAACGCTTTGCCGCGGGACTGCATGATCTGCTGGGCCCGCTCAAAGGTTTCCGGGTCAATAATCCGCAGGTCCGGCCGCTCCACCACCATCCATTCCGAAGCATCCTTGTCCGCACGCTGGCCGGTTAAAAAGTCGGTCACTTCCTGCTTGCCGTTGATGATTTTCCCGGTATAGAGTTCGTTGGTCAGGATGCGGCAGACACCGTTCTGGCTCCATTGGCAGTTCCGCTTTGTCCGCAGGCCGCGCTCATTGAGGAAAATGGAGATTTTTGCTGCACCATAGCCGTCCTTAATATACCACTCATAAATCTGGCGGACAACCGCCGCTTCCTCCTCGTTGATAGCGAGGTTGAAGTAATCCCCGATGGTCTTATCATACCCGTAGACGATGTTGGGGACGCGGCCTTTTTCCGCATTCATTTTCTTACCGAACTTTACCCGCTTGGAGGTATTGGCGCTTTCTTCCTGCGCCAGTGCGCCGAAGATGGTCAGCACAAATTCGCTATTGCCCATGCTGGTCATGTTGGCGGTCAGAAACTGCGTTTCAATCCCCAACGCTTTCAGCTTGCGGACATTTTGCAAGAGGTCAACGGTGTTCCGGGCGAAACGGGAGATGTCCTTGACCACCACCATGTCAAAGAGGCCATGCTCCGCGTCTGACATCATCCGCAAAAACTCTTTTCGGTTTTTGATTTTTGTCCCGGAAATGCCCTCGTCGGCATACAGCCGCACCAGATTGTCCCCGGTGCGTTTGGTATATTCGGAGAAGAATTCTTTCTGCGCTTCCAGGCTGTTGAGCTGATCCTCTTTGTCGGTGGAAACACGGCAGTAGGCGGCGATATTCATAGCAAAACCTCTCTGTTAAAATCAAACCGTTCTGTTACAACCCTATTTTATCATGTGCTGTTTGGGATTGCAATAGGGAAAGGGGCGCCCCGCTTATGCAGGGTGCCCCTCGTTATCCTTTTCGCCGGAACCATCCGCCGTATCTGCGGCAGCCTGTATGGCAAGCTGTACTTTTTCCTGGTTTGCTTCCATGAAGATTTTCAGTAAGTAATCGGCGGTAGCTGCCGTTGGGTTCGGGTTATGGAACCGATAATTGAGTTTGCGTTCTTTCACAGCAGCGTTCCCACCCCCCCTTGCTGTCTGCCCTTTGTCCATGTCTATGAAAACAAGGTGGAAAATAGTACCTGATTGGATTGTCAAAGATC
>CALXGG010000138.1 GCA_944387785.1 uncultured Oscillospiraceae bacterium
GGGTGGCCCGGTCGGCGATGAGCTTGGTGATAAAGAAGGCGGCGTCCTCGTAGTAGTGGGCCTTGTCGTCGGTGGCGGCCACGGCGGTGATGACGTCATAGCCCTCAGCCGCGGCCTGGGCCTCGGTGAGGCCGGTGCGGGCGCAGTTGATGCCGGGGAGCTTGGCCACGCCGGTACCCAGCACGCCGGGGTGGCGGGCGTCCCGGCCGGAGAGGGCCTGGGCCAGGGTGCGGCCCATGTAGTTGGCGGTAGAGCCCATGGGGGACCAGGCGGGCTTTCCGGTGATGCGGTTGTGGACCATGGCGCAGTCGCCGGCGGCGTAGATGCCGGGCAGGTTGGTGCGGCCCTGGTCGTCGGTGAGAATGGTGCCCTTCACCATGTCGAGGCCGGTGTCGCTGAGGAAAGCGGTGTTGGGGCGGATGCCGGCGGAGAGGATCACCACGTCGGCGGGGAGCAGGCCCGCGCCGGTCTTGACGCCGGTGACGGTCTCGCCGCCCTCCAGGCCCTCCACCATCACGGAGGTCAGCACCTGGACCCCCTGCTTCTGAAGGTGGCGGCGAAGATACAACGCCATCTCAGGATCAAAGATGTTGGGCAGCAGCTGGGGGGCCAGGTCCACCACGGTAACGGAAAGACCCTTGTCCTTCAGGTTTTCGGCCATCTCCAGACCGATGAAGCCGCCGCCCACCACCACGGCCCGCTTGGCCTGGTGATTGTCAACGTAGGTGCGGATGTTCTGGGCGTCGTCGGGGGTGCGGACGGTGAACACACCGGGCAGGTCCACGCCGGGCACCGGCGGCGCCGCGGGGGAAGCGCCCACGGCGATGACGCAGGCGTCATAGGTATAGGTCTCCTCCTGGCCGGTGGCCAGGTTCCTGGCCACGGCGGTGCGGCCCTGGGGATCCAGGGAGACGACCTCCCGGCCGGTGAGCACCTCCACCCCGGTGAGGGCGCTGTACTTGGCGGGGGTGTTGACGATGAGCTCCTCCCGGCTCTCGATCATGCCGCCCACATAGTAGGGCAGGCCGCAGCCGGCGTAGGAGATGTCCTGGGATTTGCTGAGAACCGTGACATGGGCGCCGCGGTTGAGGCGCTTGAACTTGGCCGCGGCCTTCGTGCCGGCGGCCACGCCGCCGATGACCAGCAGATGCATAGGGATCGTCCTCCTCAAACGGTATTTTACAGCCAATCTTCATTATATCGTGTATAGAGGGGCCTTTCAATCAATAATTTCCAATAGAACCATTGGTTTTTTCCGTTTTTTTGCCGGGGGAGGGGAAGTTTCCCTTGCCTGCGGGCCGGGGATGGACTATAATGGCTCTCAGAAACGGCCCCGGCGGGGCCGGGAGGGGGGAAGCGCGGTGCTGGATTTCCGCTACGACACGTTCCTGGACCTGTGCGAGACCCGCAACTACTCCCGGACGGCGGAGAACCTGGGGCTCTCCCAGCCCACCGTCACCCAGCACATCCAGCACCTGGAGCGCCATTACGGCACCGACCTTTTCCTCTACCGGAACAAGCAGCTGTACCTGACGGAGAAGGGGGAGGAGCTGTGCCGCCAGGTGCGGCGGATCCGGGGGATGATCCGCCGGGCGGAGCGGCAGATGGCCGCCCCGGCGGGCCGCCGGACCCTGCGGGTGGGGGCCACCAAGACCATCGGGGAGTTCGTGCTGCCCGCTGTGGTGGACGCCTATCTGAGACAGAACCCGGATACAGACATGGACCTCTATGTGGACAATACCCGTGCCCTGTTGGGGCGGCTCAACGCAGGCGTGCTGGATTTTGCCTATCTGGAGGGCTTTTTTGACAAAGGAGCCTATGCCCACCGGCTGCTGCGGCGGGAGAGCTTCCTGGGGGTGTGCGCCCCGGACTCCCCGCTGCTGGGCCGCCGCCTGGCCCTGGAGGACCTGCTGGACCAGCGGCTCATCATCCGGGAGCCGGGCTCCGGCACCAGGGAGATCCTGGAGAAGATGCTCCAGCAGTTTTCCTACGGGGTGGACAGCTTCCGCCATGTCAGCCAGATCAGCAGCTTTGGCGCCCTCAAGGCCCTGGTGGCCGCCGGGGAGGGTATCACCTTCCTCTACCGGCCGGCGGCGGGAAAGGAGCTGGCGGCGGGGACCCTCAGGGAGCTGGACATCGAGGGCTTCCCCCCTGCGGCGGGAGTTCAACTTCGTCATGCCCGAGGGCATCGAGCCCGAGGAGCGGTACCTGGCCTTTCACAGCTTCTGCCGGGATTTTCTGGCGGGGACGGCGGAGTGAGGGCCAAGCGCCGGGAGAGCGGCCGGGCAGCGGCCGCACAGACCATACAAGAGACACAGGAGAGACTACATGGATAGAGAGCATCCCTTTTCCACCAGCGACGAGGAGCGCTCCCGGCGCCGGGCCCAGCGGATCGCGGCCAGGCGGGAGCGGGAGCGGCAGCGCCGGCGGCGTCTGCTGAAGCGGCTGGTGCCGGCGTCCTGCCTGGCCCTGGCCCTGGTTTTCGGCGTATTCCTGCTGGGAAAGCTGGGCGGCGGCCCCAGAGACGCCCAGGCCAGCGACCTGACCGCCGGGGCCGGCGGGCAGGCGGCGGCGCTGACCGGGGCGGAGATCGTGGCGGCCATGCTGCCCCAGCCGGAGCTGGACCCGGTGCCGGAACCGGCGCCCACGGTCTACTCCGCTGAGGTCACGGCGGACACCGAGACCCTGGGGGCGGAGATCAACAGCGAGTACGCGGTGGTGGTGGACGTGGAGGCGCAGACCATCCTGGCGGCCAAGGAGGCGGACGCCGTCATCAACCCCGCCTCCATGACCAAGGTGCTGACGGTGCTGGTGGCCTCGGAGCACCTGAGGAGCCAGGAAAGCCTGAGGGACACCGTCACCATCGGCTTTGACATCACCGACTACTGCTACGTCAATGACTGCAGCGTGGTGGGCTTTCTGGTGGACGAGGAGGTGACGGTGAAGGATCTGTTCTACGGCACCATCCTCCCCTCCGGGGCGGACGCGGCCCTGGGCCTTGCCAACTATATCGCCGGTTCCCAGGAGGCCTTCGTGGCGTTGATGAACGAGAAGCTGGAGGAGCTGGGCCTTGCCGACACCGCCCACTTCACCAACTGCGTGGGCCTCTATGACGAGGACCACTACTGCACGGTCTACGACATGGCCATGATCCTGAAGGCGGCCATGGACGACCCCCTGTGCCGGGAGGTCATCTCCACCAAGATCCACTACACGGAGCCCTCCAACCTCCACCCCGAGGGGATGGTGCTCTCCAACTGGTTCATGCGCCGGATCGAGGACAAGGACAGCGGGGCGGCCACCGTGCTGGGGGGCAAGACGGGCTATGTGAACGAGTCCGGCAACTGCGCCGCCAGCTGCGCCCAGGACGGGGCGGGGAACCTCTATATCTGCGTCACCGGCAAGGCCGGCAGCAGCAGCCTGTGCATGGCGGACCATGTGGCCCTGTACACCGGGTATGTGAAATAAAAGGGAGGCGGCCGCCGGCCGCAGGGGCAATTCATTTGCCCCGAGCATTTTAATCTCCGAAGGGCGAAGCGGCCAAGGGCCGCGGAGCCCAAAAAAGAGGGACACGACAGCGTCGTGTCCCTCTTTTTTGGAGCAGGGTACGGGAATCGAACCCGCCTCCTCGGCTTGGGAAGCCGATGTACTACCGATGTACTAACCCTGCGAACGATGGCTATTATACCAGACTTCTCCGCCGATTGCAAGGCGAAAATTCCCGATCCAGGAATTTGTTTTGCCGCCCCCTCATATCCTTGTACCACGAAACCGGGGAGAACACGGAAAAGGAGAGGCTTGCCCTATGAAAAAACTGCGATCGTTCCTGCTGGCGCTGCTGCTGCTGGCGTCCCTGGCGGCGCCCGCCGCCGCGGAGGACCTGGCGGTGGAGGCCCAGTCCTGCCTGCTGATGGAAAAGACCACCGGGCAGGTGCTCTACGCCGTCAACGAGCACGAGCAGCTGGAGCCCGCCAGCGTCACCAAGGTCATGACGCTGCTGCTGGTGATGGAGGCCATCGACAGCGGGAGCCTGGGCTATGACGACGTGGTCACCGCCTCCGCCTACGCCAGTTCCATGGGGGGCTCCCAGATCTGGCTGAAGGAGAACGAGCAGATGACGGTGGAGGAGCTGCTCAAGGCGGTGTGCGTGGCCTCCGCCAACGACGCCTCCGTGGCCCTGGCGGAGCATATCGCCGGCAGCGCCGAGGCCTTCGTGGAAAAAATGAACCAGCGGGCGGCGGAGCTGGGCATGGCGGACACCCACTTCGTCAACCCCACGGGCCTTCCGGCGGAGGGCCATGTGACCTCCGCCTACGACATCGCCCTCATGAGCCGGGAGCTGATACTGCACCACCCGGACATCCGCCGCTTCACCACTATCTGGATGGATACCCTCCGGGACGGGGAATTTGGCCTGAGCAACACCAACAAGCTCATCCGGTACTATGAGGGGGCCACGGGCCTCAAGACCGGCAGCACCGACAGCGCCCTCTACTGCCTCTCCGCCACGGCGGAGCGGGACGGCATGGAGCTCATCGCGGTGATCCTGAAATCCCCCACCTCCGACAAGCGATTCGAGGGGGCCAAGGCCCTGCTGAACTACGGCTTCGCGGCCTACGGCCTGGCGGAGGTGGCGCCGGAGGAGCCCCTGGCCCCCATCCCGGTGCGTCTGGGGACGGCGGCGGCGGTGCTGGTGCGGCTGGAGGGGGCGGAGGCACTGCTGGTGGCCCGGGACAAGATGGGGGCCCTGGAGGTCCGGACCCAGCTGGAGACGGAGCTCTCGGCCCCGGTGGAAAAGGGGGAGCAGGTGGGCACTCTGACGGTGACCTCCGGCGGGGAGGTGCTGGCCCGGCTGCCCCTGGTGGCGGCGGAGACGGTGGAGCGGCTGAGCTATGGACAGATTTTCCTCCGCTGTCTGCGTATGGCGTTCCTGGGGGGCTGAGGGGCCGTTTTCCGGCCCTTTTTCCCGCCGGGAGCTGGTTTTTGCCTTGCCTGGCGCAGGGGTTTGTGCTATACTGACGGCAAGCAATAGGCGCAGCTTCCAAGCTACGAATGAGGAGGATACCGATATGGTGAAGGTGGATTACAGCAACGCGTCCGTACAGGTCGGCAAGTATGCCCAGGGCCTGGCCCAGGCCAATACC
>CALXGG010000139.1 GCA_944387785.1 uncultured Oscillospiraceae bacterium
CTTCGGCGTGGGCGAGCGGCTCATCACCGCCCGCAGCGAGCCGGTGTTCGGCGGGGTGTACAAGCTGGTGGCGGTGGAGGAGCCCGACGGCGCCATCATCCCCAAGATCAAGATCAGCGAGAACGTCTCCAAGATCACCACCCCCCATTTCAAGAAGCTCTACCGCTTTTACGGCAACGACACCGGCAAAGCCATCGCCGACTATCTCACCGTCCACGACGAGACGGTGGACGACAGCCGCTCCCTGGTGATCTTCGACCCCGACGCCACCTGGAAGAAGAAGGAAGTCTACGACTTCACCGCCAAGGAGCTGCAGGTGCCGGTGTTCCGGGCCGGGGAGCTGGTGTACGACCTGCCTTCCCTGGAGGAGATCCGGGCCTACTGCGCCCGGCAGCTGGACACCCTGTGGGAGGAGGTCAAGCGCTTTGACAACCCCCACAACTATTATGTGGACCTCTCCCAGAAGCTGTGGGATGTGAAATACACCCTGCTGGAGGAGAACCACTGATCCCCAGATCCCGGGAAAGGAGTAGCAAGTGAAACATCCCATTGGAAAGCGGCCCGCGAAGGAGACCACCGAGCGGCGGATCTCCGCCACGCTGCGCCTGGCCATGGTGCTGGCGCTGCTGGTGCTGAATGTGGCGGCGGTGATGCTGCTGTCCTATTTCCTCCAGGCCCACTCCGCCATCGCCCTGACCATCGCCATCGAGGCGGCGGCCATCCTGGTGGCCATCAATATCCAGAGCAGCGCCTCCAGCGCCAGCTACAAGCTGGCATGGACGCTGCTGGTGGTGGCCCTGCCGGTGGCGGGGCTGATCCTCTACGTCCTCTGGGGCGGCAATATCCAGAGCAAGCGGCTGAACCTGCTGCCGGTGAAGGCCCCGCCCAACCGGGAGGCGGAAAAGCGCCAGAGCGCGGCCAACCTGGAGCGGCTGGGGGAGGCGCTGCCCAACTGGCGGCGGACCGCCGCCATGCTGGCGCGGCGGGACTACCTCCTCTACCGGGAGACGGACGTGACCTATTTCCCCGGCGGGGACGCCCTCTTCGCCGACGCCCTGAGCCGGATCGCCCGGGCGGAGCGGTTCGTGTTCCTGGAGTACTTCATCCTGGCGGAGGGGAAGCTGTGGGACCGGTTCATGGAGGTCCTGACGGAGCGGGCCCGCCACGGGGTGGAGATCAAGATCATCTTCGACGATTTCGGCAACATCACCCGGATGCGCCGGGAGACCATCGAGCAGATGCGCCGGGCGGGGATGGAGGTGGAGATCTTCAACCCGGTCCACCAGTACGTCAACCGCCTGTACTTCAACTACCGGGACCACCGGAAGATCCTGTGCATCGACGGGCAGTACGCCTATACCGGCGGGGTGAACGTGGCGGACGAGTACGCCCATTTCATCCGCCGCTTCGGGGAGTGGAAGGACAGCGGCGTGCTGCTGGACGGCCCCGGGGCCTGGGGCCTCACCGCCCGGTTCATCCACATGTGGGAGATGCTCTCCTGCCATGTCCACAATGAGTACGATTACTACCGTCCCCTGGAATCCCGGCCCGGCGGCGGCTGGTGCCAGCCCTTTGCCGACGGCCCCATCAACAACCCCGACAACCCGGCGGAGGACGTGTTCCTCCAGTGCGTGGCCAACGCCCACGACTATGTCTGGCTCACCACCCCCTATTTCGCGGTGGAGGACAGCATGGTCCGGGCCTTGTGCCTGGCGGCGGACAGCGGGGTGGATGTGCGGCTGATGCTGCCGGGGATCCCGGACCACAAGTATACCCAGATCGTGGCGGGGTCCTACTACGAGCGGCTCATCGCCCACGGGGTGAAGATCTACGAGTTCACCCCCGGCTTCCTCCACGCCAAGAGCTTCGTGGCCGACGGGGAGATCGCCATGGTGGGCACCATTAACATGGACTACCGCAGCTTCCAGCTCCACTACGAGTGCGGCGTCATGCTCTACGGCGCCGCCGCCATCGGCAGCCTGCGCCGGGACCTGGAAGGGATCCTGGCCCGCAGCGCGCCGGTGGATCTGGCGGCGTGGCAAAAGCGCCCCTGGTTCCGGAAGGCGGCGGAGAAGGTGCTGCGGGTGTTCTCCATTTGGATGTAGGGGATAGGACGGGCCTGGGGCCCCGCGATAACAGGAGGAAACAGATTTGAACGGATTGATCCATATTTACTGCGGCGACGGCAAGGGAAAGACCACCGCCGCCATGGGCCTGGCCCTGCGCTGCGCCGGCGCGGGGAAGCGGGCGCTGGTGCTCCAGTTCTTCAAGGACGGGAATTCCTCGGAGGTGAAGGCCCTGGGGACCTTCCCCGGCGTGGACGTGGTGGAGCAGAAGCGGCGCTTTGGCTTTTCCTGGACCCTTTCCCAGGAGGAGCTGCGGGAGGCCAAAGCCTATTACTCTGGCCTTCTGGAGGACGCCATGGCCAGAAGCGGGGCCTATGACCTGCTGGTGCTGGACGAGGTCATGAGCGCCTGCACCACCGGCATGGTCCGGGAGGAGCGGCTGCTGGAGCTGCTGCGGGGGAAGCCCGCCGCCCTGGAGGTGGTCATGACCGGACGCAATCCCTCCCAGGCCCTGATAGACCAGGCAGATTATGTCACGGAGATGCGGAAGGTGAAGCACCCCTTCGACCAGGGGGTACCCGCCCGGCTGGGCGTGGAATTTTGATAGAGACAGGAAAGGAAGAACGATACCATGCGCGCCTATGAGAGACTGCTCCATTATGTGAAAGTATACACCCAGTCCGCCGAGGGGACGGGGAAGAGCCCCAGCACCGACTGCCAGTGGGACCTGGCCCGGCTGCTGGTGGAGGAACTGAAGGCCCTGGGGCTTCAGGACGTGGCCCTCAGCGAGTTCGGGGTGGTGACGGCGGTGCTGCCGGCCGCGGCGGGCTGCGAGGCCGCCCCGGCCCTGGGCTTCCTGGCCCATATGGACACCGCCCCGGATTTTTCCGGGGAGAACGTGACTCCGGTGCTCCATGAGAACTACGACGGCGGGGACATCCCCCTGCCCCGGGAGGACCGGGTGATCCGCGTGGCGGATTTCCCGGAGCTGGCGGCCTGGAAGGGCCGCACGGTCATCACCGCCGACGGCTCCACCCTCCTGGGGGCCGATGACAAGGCGGGCATCGCGGAGATCATGACCCTCTGCGAGGAGCTGATCGCCTCCGGCGCGCCCCACGGCAAGGTCTGTGTGGCCTTCACCCCCGACGAGGAGATCGGCGAGGGGCCGGACCACTTCGATGTGCCTGCCTTCGGCGCGAAGTACGCCTATACCGTGGACGGCGACCGGGAGGGGGCCATCGAGTATGAGAACTTCAACGCCGCCTCCGCCACGGTGGAGATCACCGGCGTGTCCGTCCACCCCGGCAGCGCCAAGGGCACCATGGAGAACGCGCTGCTGATCGCCATGGAGCTGGCGGGGAAGCTGCCTCCGGAGGAGATCCCCGCCCGGACGGAGGGCTATGAGGGCTTTTTCCACCTCCATGAGATCGAGGGCGGCGTTGCCTCCGCCCGGATGCACTATCTGATCCGGGAGCACGACAAGGATCGTTTTGCAAAGCGGAAGGAGCTGCTGGAGCAGGCGGCGGCGGAGGTCCGGGCGGCCCACCCCACAGCCCGGCTGGATCTGACCATCAAGGACAGCTACTACAACATGGCGGGCCAGCTGAAGGACTGCATGCACCTGGTGGAGAACGCCAACAAGGCCGCCCGCATGGCGGGGGTGGAGCCGGTGACCAACCCCATCCGGGGCGGTACCGACGGCGCCCGGCTGTCCTTCATGGGCCTGCCCTGCCCCAACCTGGGCACCGGCGGCTGCAATTTCCACGGCCCCTATGAGTGCGTCAGCGTGGAGGGCATGGACGCGGTGGTGGCCATCCTCCGCAACATCGTGGCCCTGTACGCCGACGTCCGGGAGTGAGCCGCCCCGTACCGAAAACGAGAAAAGCCCCCTGCCGCAAAAGCGGCAGGGGGCTTTTTTGATGCCCGGAAGGAGGGGCAGGCGGCGCCGCCGGCGGCGGGGAGCCCCGGCGGCGGGGGCAGGGGCAGGCCGGCGGGAGGCGCGCCCGCTACCCCATGTCCCGGCGCAGCCGCTCCAGGGCCCGCTTCTCCAGCCGGGACACCTGCACCTGGGAGACCCCCAGGATCCGGGCGCACTGCTGCTGGGTGAGGCCCTTGTAGAACCGGAGGAGGATGGTTTTCCGCTCCTGCTCCGGCAGGGCGTCGATGGCGGAGCGCAGGGCGATGCGCTCCACCAGGGCCTCCTCGGTGGCGGCGCTGTCCGCCAGGGTGGACTCCAGGGTCAGCCCTTCGGCGTTTTCCTGCTGGAGGCTGTCGGGGGCGGCGGCGGCCAGCTCCGCCACGGCGATCTCCTCGGGGGCGAGGCCGGTGGCCTCGCTGAGCTCCGACAGGGCCGGCTCCCGGCCCAGGGCGGAGCGCAGCTGCTCCCGGGCGGCGTAGACGGCGAGGCTCTGCTCCCGCAGTCCCCGGCTGACCTTGATGGCCCCGTTGTCCCGGAGGTAGCGGCGGATCTCCCCGGCGATCTTGGGCACGGCATAGGTGGAAAACTGGGTGCCGTAGGCGCTGTCAAAGCCCTGCACCGCCTTGAGGAACCCCAGGCAGCCCAGCTGGTAGAGGTCCTCCGGCTCCGCCCCCCGGCCGTAGTAGCGCCGCACCACCGCCCAGATGAGGCCGCTGTTTTGCTCCAGGGCCCGGGCGGCCGCCTCCGGGTCCCCCTGCCGGGCCAGCGCCAGGAGGTCCGGAGCGTTGGCGGTCATTTCCCCGCCGGGCGGGGCAGGATCCGCCGGCGCATGGTGACCTTGGTGCCTTTGCCCTCGGCGGAGCGGACGGAGAGCTTGTCCATGAAGCTCTCCATGATGGTAAAGCCCATGCCGCTGCGCTCCTCTCCGCCGGTGGTGTAGAGGGGCTGGCGGGCCCGTTCCACGTCGGGGATGCCCCGGCCCCAGTCCCGGACGGAGATCTCCAGCACGTTCCCCTCCAGGATCTTGGCCTTGACCACGATGCGGCCCAGGGTGTCGGGGTAGGCGTGGACGATGGCGTTGGTCACCGCCTCGCTGACGGCGGTCTTGATGTCCCCCAGCTCCTCCAGGGTGGG
>CALXGG010000140.1 GCA_944387785.1 uncultured Oscillospiraceae bacterium
CCCATCCACCTCACCACCCACTCCGGCCAGGAGTTCGACATCATCCTCTCCGGCCAGCTGAAGGTCCAGGTGGGCGACCACACGGAGGTCCTCAACGAGGGCGACAGCATCCTCTACAACTCCTCCACCCCCCACGGCATGATCGCCGTAGGCGGTAAGGAGTGCGTGTTCTGCGCGGTGGTCATCTCCGGCGAGGAGACCGACGAGCGCTCCGTCCGGGAGAGCATCGTCCAGGCCCGCACCAGCGAGGAGTACCTGTGCCAGAAGTTCGTCCGGGCCGTGGAGGACGAGAAGGGGGCCCTCCAGTCCCTGACCTTCGAGAACGCCGACGAGTACAACTTCGCCTTCGACACCGTGGACGCCATCGCCGCCAAATACCCCGAGAAGCTGGCCATGCTCCATCTGGACCACAACAAGGTGGAGCGGCGCTTCACCTTCACCGACATGAGCAAGGCCTCCAACCGGGCGGCCAACTACTTCAAGTCCCTGGGCATCAAGAAGGGCGACCGGGTGATGCTGGTGCTCAAGCGCCACTACCAGTTCTGGTTCGCCATCCTGGGCCTCCACAAGCTGGGGGCCGTGGCCATCCCCGCCACCAATCTCCTCCAGGAGCACGACTTCACCTACCGCTTCAACGCCGCCGGCGTCAGCGCCATCCTCTGCACCGCCGACGGGGACACCGCCCACCAGGTGGACCTGGCGGAGAAGGACAGCCCCACCCTCAGGACCAAGGTGCTGGTGGGGGGCAGCCGGGAGGGCTGGCACAGCTTCGACGAGGAATATACCATGTTCCGCAGCTCCTTCCCCCGCACGGCGGATTCCCCCAAGGGCGACGACCTGATGCTCATGTTCTTCACCTCCGGCACCACCGGCTACCCCAAGATCGCCGCCCACAGCTATAAGTACGCCCTGGGCCACTACATCACCGCCAAGTACTGGCACTGCGTCCACTCCGACGGCATCCACTTCACCATCAGCGAGACCGGCTGGGGCAAGGCCCTGTGGGGCAAGCTCTACGGCCAGTGGCTGTGCGAGGGCGCGGTGTTCACCTACGACTTCGACAAGTTCGACGCCGCCGACATCCTGCCCCTCTTCAAGCAGTACAACATCACCACCTTCTGCGCCCCGCCCACCATGTACCGCATGTTCATCAAGGAGGACCTGAGCAAGTACGACCTCTCCTCCATCCGCCACGCCACCACCGCCGGCGAGGCCCTGAACCCGGAGGTGTTCCGCCAGTTCGAGGCCCAGACCGGCCTGCAGATCTACGAGGGCTTCGGCCAGACCGAGACCACCCTCACCATCGGCAACCTGGTGGGCAACAAGCAGAAGGTAGGCTCCATGGGCAAGCCCATCCCCACCTACGAGCTGGTGCTGGTGGACCACGACGGCAACGAGGTGCCCCGGGGCGAGAACGGCGAGATCTGCATCCGGGCCGGCGAGGGCCACGACGTGCCCTGCGGCCTCTTCAAGGGCTACTTCGGCGACGAGGCCCAGACCGAGGAGGTCTGGCACGACGGCCTCTACCACACCCGGGACGTGGCCTGGCAGGATGAGGACGGCTACCTCTGGTATGTGGGCCGGGCCGACGACGTCATCAAATCCAGCGGCTACCGCATCGGGCCCTTCGAGATCGAGAGCGTCATCATGGAGCTGCCCTACGTGCTGGAGTGCGGCGTCTCCGCCGCCCCCGACGAGATCCGGGGCCAGGTGGTCAAGGCCAGCATCGTCCTGGTCAAGGGCAAGGAGGGCACCGAGGATCTCAAGAAGGAGATCCAGAACTACGTCAAGCAGCACACCGCGCCGTATAAATATCCCCGCATCGTGGTGTTCCGGGACGAGCTGCCCAAGACCATCAGCGGGAAGATCATCCGTAATAAGCTGTAAGATCGGCGGGGGCTCCGCCCCCGGAGGGCTGATTCGCCCATCGCCGGGCGGGCGGGGGCGAAACAGGGGCCTCCCCGGCCCCAAGCCCCGCTCTTTTAGCGGGGGCTCCGCCCCCGGACCCCGATGCTTTCCGGCGGGGCTTGGCCAGCCCCGGACCCTGGGGTTCACTTTTGTACGCACAAAAGGCGCGGTTTTTTAGGGGTATTCCGCGCCCCGGCGCGGGTTACTTTGCCCTCGGCGGCAAAGTAACCAAAACGCCGCCGGGGAAACCCCGGACCCCGTTTTCCAATCGGCCTGTATCAGACTTTGCCGGTTCACAGCCACTGAATCAAAGGATCCTTCGGGGATCCGATCTGTACCGGGTTTCTCGTCGATGCTTCGGCCGTTGGCCCTGTTAAAGGGATACATGCATCTCTTTTCCCGTATCGGACTGCCTGCGGCTGTGGGAACTGCTCCGGCTCCCGTCCGCAAAGCAAGAAACCGCCCTCAGCACGAGGGCCGTCAGGCGAAGTTGGATACTCGCTGCACCGATTACGAGGTAGCCGAAGGCAAAGAGGTATTTCAGCGGCAACCGGGTGCTCCCTTGCAGGTGTCCGATTGGGCAAAAAGGGGGACCGGGGTCTCCCCGGCTCGCTTTTGCCTACTTTTCCCGCGCAGGAAAAGTAGGCCCGCGGAGCGGCTCCAGCCTGAAGGGCTGAAAAAATCCCCTCGGCGGCGCCCGCCCGCCAAGCATCCGCCCGGGGCCCGGGGGCTTTGCCCCCGTGGCCCGCGCATGAAAATTTATACTTGACCTTTTGTCAGTGATTTGGTAATATGGTGCCAAACTGAATGACGGGCCCCCTGAGGGGGCCGCCCAAAAACGATGACGGAGAGGGCTCCGGAGGTAGTTTTTCAGAGAACCGGCGGTTGGTGCGAGCCGGGAAAACGATGCCGCGGGTTTGTAGCTCCTGAGTTGGAAGGAAGAAACCGGCCCCGCCGGGACTAGACCCTTCCCGTGACTGCCGCGTGAGAGCATAGGGCTTGCTGGAGCCCGACGAGGGGCGCTGTGCAAAAGCGGCGCAATTTGAGTGGTACCGCGGGTATTGTTATACTCGTCTCAAAGATTACCGAATCTTTGGGGCGGGTTTTTTCTTTGCCCCGGGACAAGAGCGCAAGGAGGACCGTTTTATGAAACAGCAGATGAAAGGATTGGATTTCAAGCTCCAGGAGATGGCCGGGCGCATCCGCGAGCTGCGGGAGATCGAGGGCCTGAGCCAGGAGCAGATGGCTTCCGAGACCGGCGTCTCCCTGGAGGAGTACCGGGCCTGCGAGACCGGCCAGAGCGATCTGAACTTCGCCTTTATCTACCGCTGCGCCCAGATCTTCGGCGTGGACGTCACCGACATCATCGAGGGCACCAGCCCCCGCCTGGCCAACTACACCCTGACCCGGGCGGGAGAGGGCCAGCACATCGAGCACGCCCACGGCATGACCTACTTCAACATGGCCCCCCACTTCAAAAAGCGGGTGGCGGAGCCCCTCTACGTGCTGGCGGAGTACAGCGACGAGGCCCAGCTGAAGCCCATCGAGGTCACCAGCCACGAGGGCCAGGAGTGCGACATCGTCCTCTCCGGCCAGCTGAAGGTCCAGGTGGGCGAGCACATCGAGATCCTGAACCCCGGCGACACCATCTACTATAATTCCACCGCCCCCCACGGCATGATCGCCACCGGCGGCAAGGACTGTATCTTCTACGCCATCGTCCTCAACAGCGCCGAGGAGATCCCCCTCCCCGCCAAGGAGAAGAAGCTGGAGCGCCGTCCCCAGGAGCAGGACGCCGAGAAGCGGATCTGGGAGGACTTCATCGACGTCACCGAGGGGGAGGACGGCTCCCTCCAGTCCATCTCCTTCAAGGATCCCGACCATTTCAACTTCGCCTTCGACGTGGTGGATGAGCTGGCCCGGCGTAAGCCGGACAAGCTGGCCATGCTCCACGTGGACAAGAACAAGGTGGAGCGCCGCTTCACCTTCGAGGACATCAGCCGCTCCTCCAACCGGGCCGCCAACTACTTCAAGACCCTGGGCATCAAGCGGGGGGACCGGGTGCTGCTGATCCTCAAGCGCCACTACCAGTTCTGGATCGCCATGATGGGCCTGAACAAGCTGGGGGCCGTGGCCCTGCTGGCCTCCAACCAGATGCTGGCCCACGACCTGGAGTACCGCTTCAAGGCCGCCGGCATCACCGCCGTCATCGCCACCGGCGACGACCATGTGCCCGAGCACGTGGAGGAGGCCGCGGCGGCGGCCTGCCCGGAGATGCTCAAGATCATGGTGGGCCCCCGCCGGGAGGGCTGGCACGACTTCGACAGCGAGTACAGCGTGTTCCGCAGCACCTTCCCCCGGGAGGCGGACGCCCCCTGCGGCGAGGACCTGATGCTCATGTTCTTCACCTCCGGCACCACCGGCTACCCCAAGGCCGCCACCCACTGCTACAAGTATCCCCTGGGCCACTTCATCACCGCCAAGTACTGGCAGTGCGTGAACCCGGAGGGACTGCATCTCACCATCAGCGACACCGGCTGGGCCAAGTCCATGTGGGGCAAGCTCTACGGCCAGTGGCTCAACGAGGCGGCGGTGTTCGTCTACGACTTCGACCGCTTCCATGCCGACGACATCCTGCCCATGTTCGCCAAGTACCACATCACCACCTTCTGCGCCCCGCCCACCATGTACCGCATGCTCATCAAGGAGGATCTCAGCAAGTACGACCTCTCCAGCATCGAGCACGCCACCATCGCCGGCGAGGCACTGAACCCGGAGGTGTTCCTCCAGTTCCAGAAGGCCACCGGCCTCTCGGTGATGGAGGGCTTCGGCCAGAGCGAGACCACGGTGATGATCGGCAACCTCATCGGCATGAGCCCCAAGATCGGCTCCATGGGCAAGCCGGTGCCCCTGTACCCCGTGGACCTGGTGGACCACGACGGCAGCAGCGTGGACGTGGGCCAGGTGGGCGAGATCGTCATCCGGGCCGAAAAAGAAGATATCTGCGGCCTCTTCCGGGGCTACTACCGCAACGAGGAGGGCACCGACGCCGCCTGGCACGACGGCATGTACCACACCGGCGACACCGCCTGGCGGGATGAGGACGGCTACTTCTGGTATGTGGGCCGGGTGGACGACCTCATCAAGTCCAGCGGCTACCGCATCGGGCCCTTCGAGATCGA
>CALXGG010000141.1 GCA_944387785.1 uncultured Oscillospiraceae bacterium
TACGACGGCACCAGCGCCGTGATGCTCTCCGGGGAGACCGCCGCGGGCAAGTACCCGGTGGAGGCGGTGGAGACCATGGCCCGGATCGTGGAGAACACGGAGGAGGACATCAACTATGTTCGCCGCTTCTGGAAGACGGAGTTCCCCCTGCGCAACACGGTGGACGCCATCTCCCACGCCACCTGCGCCATGGCCATCGACATCCACGCCGAGGCCATCGTGGCCTGCTCCCTGTCGGGGATGACGGTGCGGATGGTGTCCCGTTTCCGGCCCCCGGTGACCATCCTGGGCCTGACCACCAACGAGCGCACCTGGCGGATGCTGGCCCTCAGCTGGGGCGTCACGCCCCTGATGTGCGAGGAGGTCCCCTCCAGCGATGTGCTGTTCTACACCGCCAAGAAGGCGGCCAAGGAGCACCTGGCCCTCCAGGCGGGGGATGAGATCATCATTACCGCCGGCATCACCAACGGCCAATCCGGCACCACCAACCTGCTGAAGGTGGAGACTATTTGAGGCTTTGCGGAATAAAAAGAGGAAGGATCCGGCAAAAATTCCGGATCCTTCCTCTTTTTGCGGCATGACGGGCCCTGGCGGCAGGCGATGACCCCCGCGCCGGCGCGCCGCCTTACAGGCGGCGGGCCAGGCGGCAGGCCTCCGCCTCCGCCTCCGGGCCGGGAGGGATGTGGTAGATCTCCGGCGCCGCCGCCATGGCGCGGGCCTCCCGAAGGAGCTGCCCGCCGCCGGAGGCGCCGGTGGCCAGCACCACCAGGTCGGCGGTGAGCTGGTCGAGATAGGTGCCCGGCCTCCCGGCCAGGGGGCCGGGGATATTCTTGGGCAGCATGGGCTGGCGGGCGTTGTAGGGGTCGGGGATGCCGGCGGAGACGTTGCGCTCAATGTACACCAGCCCGGGGGCGAAGCCTGTGACCCTGGCGCAGTTGACCAGGTCCACCCCCAGCGCCTCCATCCGCCGGATCAGGCGGCCGCGGTTGGCGGCGCAGTCCCCCTCCATGAGGTTGGGCAGCAGCTCCACCACATGGACTTTCCTGCCCGGCTCGGCGGCCAGGAGGCAGGCGGCCTCGCAGCCGGTGGTGCCGCCGCCCACCACCACGACCCGCCGGACGCCCTCAGGGGGGATCCGGAGGGCCAGCAGCTCCACAGCCTGGACATGACGGACGGTCTCTACCCCCGGAAGGGGCGGCGGATCCGCCCGCCGGGGGGCAAAGACCAGGACGTCATAGCCGCGGTCCCGGAGGGCGGCGGCGTCCCGGGCTGCGGGCAGTATGGTGATGCGGGGCGTTTCCTCCGCTTCCCGGCGGAGCCGGGCGAGGGGGCCGTCCGGCTCCGCCGGGGCGTCCGGCCCGGGCTCCGCCAGAAGCGCCGCCCAGTGGCCCCGCCGGGCGGCGGTAAGGGCAAAACGGAGCCCCGGAAGGCTCATGCCCACCACGGCAACGCGCCTGGGGCGCTCCGCCGGCTCCGGGCAGGGCGGGCCGCCGGCTGCCTGTTCCCGGGTATGCTGGATCGGACGATCGTCGTTCACAAAAATCTCCCTCACTTTCATCCCGCCTGCCTGGGACTGCCGGGCGCTGCCGGCGGGACGTTCCTCTCTGCCATGGTTAATATTACCATATCGGGACCGGTTAGGCAACAGAGGATATAACATAAGTGCCAACATTTTCTTGCAATGGGCTGTGGCGGGTGGTAAAATGTACATGTGATTTTTGCGCTGTCCCGGGCGCGGCCCGGGGCGCCCCGCGGCAGGCGGGGAGAGAGGAGGGGGCCGGTGGCGCGTGAGACGACGATCCTGGCGGTGGCGGGCAAGGGAGGCGTGGGGAAAACGTCCCTGTCCGCGGCCTTTGTGCGGCTGCTGAGCGAGGCGTACCCGGACAGGCGCATCCTGGCCATCGACGCCGACCCCGCCGTGGGCCTTGCCTGGGCCCTGGGGGTGGAGGTGCGGGAGACCCTGGACGACATCCGCAAAAGCATCGTTTCCAGCGTGGAGGACGGCGCGCCCCGGCAGGCCATCGAGCTGCTGGGGGAGGCCCGGTTCCGGATCCTGGACACCATGGTGGAGGAACGGAAGTTCGCCTTCCTCGCCATAGGCCGGCCGGAGTCCGCCGGCTGCTACTGCACCGTCAACGCCTACCTCAAGGAGGTCATCACCCTCCTGGCCGGCGACTTTGACTATGTGGTCATCGACGGGGAGGCCGGCGTGGAGCAGATCAACCGCCGGGTCATGGAGCAGGTGACCCACCTGGTGCTGGTGACGGACCCCAGCCGCCGGGGCGTCCAGGTGGCGCAGACCATCCGCCGGGTAGCGGAGGAACTGGTGATGTACCGGCGCTGCGGCGTGGTGGTCAACCGGCTGGAGGAACCGGAGACAGCGGGGCGGATGGACCTGGGGGGCCTGGAGCCCCTGGCCATGATCCCCACCGACCGGGCCCAGGCGGGCAACGACGTCCTGGGCAAGAGCGTATTCGACCTGCCGCCGGGGGCGGCCATCCTGCGGGGGGCGGCGGTATGCCTGGGGAAGCTGGGCATCCTGCCGGCTGGTGCAGAGAATGGGAAAGAGGTGTGATATTTGAAAGACCTGAAGCATCTGATCTACTTTGAGAAGCTGCTGGACAACGCCAACAACGAGCTGATCCGGCAGGCCAGGGACGAGGGGAAGCTGGCGGTGGGCTACACCTGCTTCCACATGCCGGAGGTGCTGCTGAACCTGGACAAGTGCTTCTCCGTCCGTCTGCGGGCCCCCAAGACCGGGTCCATGGACATCGCCACCTACTACATGTCCAACTATACCTGCGAGTACTGCCGGGCCCTGCTGGAGCGGTCCATCGAGGGGGGCTTCAACTTCCTGGACGCCCTGGCCGGGGTGGACGCCTGCGCGGAGATGAACCGCTGCATGGAGAATATCGAGCTGGTGGCCCAGCTGCCGGGGGAGAAGTTTTTCGTCACCCACGCGGACGTCCCCTATAAGGTAGAGGATTTCACCGTGGAGCACTATGTGACCCAGATCAAAAAGCGGGTCCTGGACCGGCTCCACCAGGTCTACGGGGTGGATATCTCCGAGGCGGCCATCCGCCGGGCGGTGGATGAGCACAACCGGGTCTGCCGGATCATCTCGGAGATCGGCGCCTACCGCAAGCTCCCCAACCCGCCCATCACCGGCTATGAGTTCCATGTGCTCAACCTGGTGACCTACTGCTGTCCCAAATATCTGATCGTGGATCAGCTTCAGGAGACTCTGGAGGAGATCCGCGCCCGCCAGGCGGATCCCAAGCCCTGGTTCCGGGCAAGGGTGGCCATCGTGGGCAGCGAGATCGACGATCTGGACATGACGAAGCTCATCGAGGACGCGGGAGCCCTGATCGTGGCGGACCGGTTCTGCTTTGGCTCCGTGCCCGGCCGGGAGGTCATTGGCCTCAACGACCACGAGGACGTCCTCACCCAGGTCTGCCGCCACTACCTCCGGGTGTCCGAGTGCCCCCGGTTCATGAGCGACGAGAAGATCCTCCAGCGCCGGGAGACCGCCGACCGCCTGGCCCGGGAGTACGGCGCCGAGGGCATTATTTACGAGCAGATCAAGTTCTGCGATTTCTGGGGCTTTGAGCGGGCCCTCGCCAGCCACATCCAGGCGGAGGAGTACGGCCACCCGGTGCTGTCCATCGACCGTCCCTACAACGCCCGCAGCTCCGGCCAGCTGCGTACCCGGATGCAGGCCTTTGTGGAGTCCCTGGAGATCAAGCGGATCCAGAAGAAAAAGCAAGGAGGGGAGAGGACATGCTGAAAGCCAACTGGGAATGGGCCAAAAAGAACCTGCCCCGGGACCTGAAGATCTGGAAGGAGCTGATCGCCGAGGTAGACTGGAAGGACGTGGGGAAGAACGTCAAGGAGAACCTGAAGGCCGCCGGGAAGCAGCTGGCGGAGGACGTAAAGGCCGTGGCGGCCAAGACGCCGGAGGAGCGGAAGGACCTTCTCATCAACGGCGAGAAGCGCCTGGGCAAGCTGTACCGGAAGGGGCAGATGGCCTTTGTCCGCCGGGAGTGGCGGGGGATCGAGAGCACCGCCCGGGACTTTGTGGGCTGGCTGGGCGTGTGGGCGGAGATGTCCAAGATGGTCATGAAGGATCCCATCTCCATCGCCGAGGGCCTCTTTGAGTACCGGTGGCTGAGCTCCTACCTGTCCCTGCCCGCCTTTGTGGACAAAAACACCCTGGGCATGCGGGGGCCCCACCTGACCATGGCCCACGAGCTGTTCCGCCCGGTGCTGCGCTACGGCGCCGACAGCATCGCCACCCTCCTCATGGCCGACGAGCGCATCGGCAACAGCCCCAAGCTCCGCAGGAAGCTGCTGATGTTCGACGAGATGACCATGAGCCAGATGATGGCGGGCTTCCCCAACCTCATCGGCCTGCCCTACCAGCTGATGCCGGTGTTCATGGTCTCGGAGATCGACCAGCTCATCAGCATCCCCTACATCGACGCGGTGGAGAGCTACGGCCTGCCGGCGGACACCTGCCCGGTGCCCACCAGCGAGTGCGGCGCCGCCATCATGGACGCCCTGCCCCACTGCGGCCTGGGCTTCATCTCCACCTCCACCCCCTGCGACGGCTCCACCATGGCCACGTCCTATCAGGACCGCCGCTTCAAGCTGCCCACCTACCCGCTGACCCTGCCGGTTCGCTACGACGACGAGGACACGCTGGCCTGCGGCGCGGAGGATATGAAGCGGTGCATCAAGTGGGTGGAGGAGCTCACCGGGGAGAAGTGGGACTGGGAGCACTACTTCACCGTCATCCGCCGCTTCAACCAGCAGACCCGGTATGAGGTGGGGAAGTGGGACGTGAACAAGACCCCCTATCCCCAGGTCATCGGTCCGGCCTACGAGCTCTTCCGCAAATGGAACTATGAGATGGACGGCGGCCTGGATCCCCGGGTGATGAAGACCTTTGAAAAGGTGGACCGGGCCATGCTCCAGGCCTACGAGAAGAAGATGAACCCCTACCGGGCGCCCATCCGCCACCGGGCCATCATCTGGAGCTGCCCCGCCCACTACTACGCCAACTTCTCCAACTGGCTCCAGAAC
>CALXGG010000142.1 GCA_944387785.1 uncultured Oscillospiraceae bacterium
TTACTTACGGATACCCAGCTTGGCGATCAGGGCGCGGTACCGCTCAATGTCCTTCTTGGCCAGATAGTCCAGGAGGCTGCGGCGCTTACCGATCATCTTGTACAGGCCCCGGCGGCTGTGGTTGTCGTGGGCGTGGACCTTCAGGTGCTCGGTGAGCTGGTTGATGCGCTCGGTGAGGATGGCCACCTGAACCTCGGGGGAACCGGTGTCCGTGGGATGGGTGCGGTTGGCCTCGATAATGGAGGTCTTCTGGTCTTTCTGCATCATGGTTGTTTTCCACCTTTCGATCGAATTCTCCGCAGGCTGCGCCGGGGGCAGGTGTGGCCGCCGGGCGAGGCCAGGGAAGGGTCCGGAGGGCAGACTTCCCCTCCGCGTACTGAGATACTATATCACATGCCCTGTCTATTGTAAAGTAAAACTTTACGGATCATACCGGGTTTTCCTCTTTTTTGCCCGGCGGGGACAAAAAAATACCGCCCACGGCTGTGGGCGGCGCGCTGGGGACGCGGCAGGGCCCGCCCCGGCCGCGGCTTCCCCTCCCGGCGCCGTCCGGGCAGAAGCCCGCCGTCCCGACTCCGGCTAGAACGCCGGGGCGGAAGGCCGCAGGCCCATCCGGGTTCCGGGAAGAAAGCGCTCCGGCGGCGGCCGCAGCGGCGGCTCCACCAGGCCGGGACAGGCGGGAAGGCAGGCCGGAAGGCCCGTCCCCACAGTCCCGCAAGTCCGCCGGCCCCGGAGGGGCGGCGGATCCGCAGCAAAATTGTACCACAGCCGCCCCCGGGCCGCAACAGGAAATTTCCGTCACGGCCCCGGGACTTTTCCGCCGCCGGGGGACCGAAACCGGGGAAAGGCCCTCCTTTCCCCGGTTTTTCAGCCCCTTTGGGCCCCGTCCCACCGGCTGGGGGCAAGGCGGGGCCCCGCCGCGGATGGCGGCGGGGCCTGGAGTTTCCTTTCTGTTTCGCCCGGGGCGGCCCCCCGGGCGGGGCGGGGCGTCCGCCCCCTTTGCCGGGAACAGCGCCTCAGGCGGACACGGTGCCGTACGCCGTCCCTCCCAGCTCCCGGTCCCACGCCGCCACCGCCTCGGCGGAGAGCAGGCCCGCGTCCAGGAGGGCGTCCATGGTGTGGGTCATGGTGGGGGCCAGCTCCAGGTAAATGGACTGGTTATCCACATCGTAGCCGTCGTCCACGATGGCCCGGATATGCACAGCGGCAGGGTAGCCCTGGCCGGAGCGGATCGTCTCTATGCCGTAGAGGTTCCCCTCCCCGGCATCCTGGAGGATGGCCTGGTAGATGGCCTGCGCCTCCTGCTCGGAGCAGTTGGCATAGCTGCCGGTGCCGTAGTCGTCCACGGAGGCCTCCAGGATCTGGCTGCCCCGGGGCAGCTCCACCTGGGAGAGCATCACCTGGGGATCCAGCAGCAGCTGCCGCAGCAGGTACTCATAGGTCCCCGGGGTCTCCATCCGTTCCTCCGACACAGGCAGGCGGTAGCTGCGGTAGAGGAGGGTGTCCCCGTCGGAATCGTAGTAGCGCAGGTGGAGGTAGCCGTTCGCCTCATAGCGCTCCCTGTCCCGGATATAGTCGGCGTCCGAGGCCACCGCCTTGTGCAGCGCCAGCACCTTGCTGACGATCCCCGCGTCGCCGGCGTCGGCCGTGATGTCCCGGCCGCCGTAGCTCACCGTCACCTGGGCCACGTCCTCCTGCCGGGGCACCCGGCTCTCCATGCCCAGCACGTCGAAGCGCATGCACCCGCAGAGGATCACCACCCCGGCGCACACCGTCAGCACCCCGGGCCAGCTGCGGCGGAACACCCGCAGGGACTTCTCCAGCAGCATGGAGGCCACATAGTAGCCGATGACACCGGTGAAGGCCATGCACACCGCCATGGGGACAAAGTCGGCGTAGCTGCCCCGCTGGAACAGGGAGTCCCAGATGATCTCATAGAGGAACCAGCCCAGGGTCAGGGCGAAGGCCAGGGCCACGCCGTAGCGGAACACGGGCCTGAGCCACCGGAAGGCCACCACGTCCCCGGCGCACTCGCTGCGCCGCAGCCGGTAGATAACGAAGCTGGCCGCCAGCAGGGCGATGCCCACCAGGCCGTAGGCCGCCGCCACCGGCGCCCCCAGCAGCACCGCGGCGCCGTCCTCCACATAGGTGTCCATGCCGCTGTACAGCATCAGGAGGGGGGACAGGCACTCCAGGGTGCCCATGTACTGGCTGGTGACCCCCACCAAAAACAGCTGGGAGATGCTGCCCACCAGCATCTCCAGGGCCGGGAACAGGAAGTTCAGCAGCAGATAGAAGGCCGGCATGGCAAAGGCGTTGCCGGTGATCATGGCGCAGAAGGTGGCCATGCCGAAAAAGATCAGGGAGATCAGGATGATGAGGGCCGCCGTCTCCAAGGCGGCCCCGATGTGCAGGAACCCCCAGCAAAGGGCGATGAGGCACACCAGGGTCCCGGTGGTGGCGTAGGGGATCAGCAGCATGGCCAGGCCCGAGAGGGCGTTGGTGAGGAAGAGGCAGGTCCGGTCGATGGGCAGGGCGTGCATCAGCCCCACGGCCCGGGGCGAGAACAGGTAGCTCCACACCATCATGGCGCAGAGGATGGCGTAGACGAAGCAGACGGCGGGCGCTACCCGGACGGCCACGGTGTAAAGGGCGTGGGCGAACTCCACCCCGTCCACATGCCCGGCCCCGTACTTGCTGAGGTTGAGCAGCAGCCACAAAGGCAGCAGGGCCCCCGCCAGGGCCGCCCCGCCCCACAGGGGCCAGAACCGGGCCAGGTTCTTCCGCAGCAGGGTCAGGTTACAGAACGATCTCTTTGACGGCATAGTGCTCACCTCCCAGCTCATAAATAAAGATCTCCTCCAGGGACAACGGCAGGGCCTCCAGCATCAGGGGCCGGCACTCCTCCATCCGCCGGGACACCGCCCCGGCGCTGCCCCGGACGATATAGGTGTACACCCGCCCCACATGGGAGGTGTGCAGCAGCGGCAGGTCCGCCGGCAGCACCGGCACCTCCGCCGAGGGCCAGACCACCTGGAGCTTGACGATGTTCTCCTGGAGGTCGCTGAGGCTCCGCTCCAGCAGCACCTTCCCCCGGCTCATGATGCCCACATGGTCGCACACGTCCTCCAGCTCCCGGAGGTTGTGGGAGCTGACCAGCACCGTGGTGCCGTACTCCGCCACGTCGCTCATCATGAGGCTCCACACCTGGCGGCGCATCACCGGGTCCAGCCCGTCCACCGGCTCGTCCAGCACCAGGTATTTGGGCCGGCAGCACATGGTCAGCCAGAAGGCCGCCTGCTTCTGCATGCCCTTGCTCAGCCGCCGGATCACCGCCTTCTCCGGGATGTCGAACACCTCCTTGAACCGCTCGTAGCGGTCCCTGTCAAAAGCGGGGTAGAACCCCCGGTAGAAGCGCATCATGTCCCGGACGGTGGCGGAGGGGAAATAGAACCACTCGTCGGGGATGGCGGCCACCAGGGCCTTCTTCTCCGGGTTCTCGTAGACGTTCTCCCCCTCCACCAGCACCTGGCCCCGGTCCGCCCGGTAGACCCCGGTGATGTGGCGGATCAGGGTGGACTTGCCCGCCCCGTTGGGCCCCACCAGGCCGTATACCGACCCCTCGGGCACGGTGACGCTGGCCCCGTCCAGGGCCTGGGTGCCCCCAAAGCGCTTGCAGAGCGCCTGTACCTCGATCATTGTTTTCCCCCCTCCTGCAAAAGCGCCAGGATCTCCTGATCCGGCACGTTCAGATACCGCAGCTCCGCGATGATCTCCCGGAGCCGCTCCATCAGCTCCGCCCGCCGCCGGCCGTCGCCGCCGCCCATGACGGCGGCAAAGCTCCCCTTGCCGGGGACGGAGTAGATGAACCCCTCCTGCTCCAGCTCCGTGTAGGCCCGCCGGATGGTGTTGGGGTTGATGGACAGGTCCATGGCCAGGGCCCGGATGGAGGGCAGCTTCTCGTCGGGGCCCAGGGCCCCCGCCACGATCAGCCGCCGCAGGCTGTCCTTGATCTGCCCGTAAATGGGACGGGCGTCCCGGTAATCCAGTGTCAGCACCTCGTTACCCTCCTATCGCCGCAGCAGCAGCGCCGCCGCCAGAATCAGCATCAGCAGGAACACGACGCCGGCCAGCGCCAGTACCATCGTCATCCTCCTCTCCCCCCTTCCTACCGCCGCAGCAGCAGCGCCCCCACATACAGGGACACCAGCAGGAAAATGATGCCGCCCAGCAGGAGCAGCATGGTGTTCGTCGCCATATGATCGCCTCCAAAGTGTACTATCTCAGCTAGCACACTCACTATACCAGCGCTCCCCCTTTGATACAAGGCAAAACCCTGTAAGAATCCCTTAAGATTTCTTAAAGGCGGCGGCGGGGCCCAAAAAGGGCGGGAAGGGCCCCCTCGGGGCCCTTCCCGCCCTTTTTTGTTTCCTTCAGAGGCTGTGCGGCCCCCTGTCAGGCAATTTCTCCCACCCCAGGGCAAACGAAGCTTGCCCCAAAGGTTCTTTTGCTTCTTTTCTTCCTCAAGAAAAGAAGGGAAACGCTCTCCTTCCGGCCCTTACGCCAGCAGCTGCTCCAGCTCCTCCACCAGGGAGCCGAAGAGGGCCAGGGCCTCCTCCACCGGCTGGGGGGTGGACACGTCCACGCCGGCGATCTTGAGGAGGGACACGGGATCGGTGGAGCAGCCGCCGGAGAGGAACCTGAGGTAGTCCTTCACGGCGCTCTCCCCCTCCCGGAGGATCCGCTGGGACAGGGCCATGGCGGCGGAGAAGCCGGTGGCGTACTGGTAGACGTAGAAATGGCGGTAGAAATGGGGGATGCGGCTCCACTCCATCTCGATGGCCTTGTCGATGACCACGCCGTCGCCGTAGTAGAGCTTGTTGAGGTCGTAATAGATCCGGCAGAGGGTCTCGGCGGTGAGGGTCTCCCCCTGCTCCGCCAGCTGGTGGGCCGTGCGCTCGAACTCGGCGAACATGGTCTGGCGGTAGAGGGTGGTGCGGAACTGCTCCAGGAAGTAGTTGATGAGCACCGCCCGCTGCCGCTTGTCGGCGGTCTTTTTCAGCAGGTG
>CALXGG010000143.1 GCA_944387785.1 uncultured Oscillospiraceae bacterium
GGATTTTCCACACTGGTCTGGTCCACCTCGTCGGCGTAGTGGCGGACCTTCTCCCCGTTGACCCGGACGATCTGGGCGGGGACGCCCACGGCGGTGGCGTTGGCGGGAACCTCCTGGAGGACTACCGCGCCGGCGGCGATGCGGGCGTTGTCGTGGATGGTGATGGGGCCCAGCACCTTGGCGCCGGCGCCCACCAGCACATTGTCGCCCAGGGTGGGATGGCGCTTGCCGGCGTCCTTGCCGGTGCCGCCCAGGGTGACCCCCTGGTAGAGCAGCACGTCGTCCCCCAGCTGGGCGGTCTCGCCGATGACGATGCCGGTGCCGTGGTCGATGACCAGGCGGCGGCCGATGGTGGCGCCGGGGTGGATCTCGATGCCGGTCCAGAAGCGGCTCCACTGGGAGACGCACCGGGCCAGGAAGCGGAGGCGGCGGCGGTAGAGCCAGTGGGCCAGGCGGTGGTAGAGGGTGGCGTGGACACCGGCGTAGAGCAGGAGGATCTCCAGCTTGCTCCGGGCGGCGGGGTCCCGCTTTTGGTAAGCGGTCAGAGTTTCCAGCAGCATAAGAAACGGTCCTTTTTGATAGGGTTCCATGGGAGCGGCGGAAGGGGGGCAATAAAAAAACGCCCGCCCCGTCCCTGTGGACGGAGAGGCGCCATGCGCGGTCCCACTCTCCCGTTTCGCTCATCGGGCCAGTATCGCGGCCCAGACGGAGGGCATTGCCCCTCCCGCTCCCGGGCGCACCTTCCCTTCGCCTTCCGGAGGGCCGTTCACAGCCGGCGGCGGCCCCTCTCTGACCTTCTGGCGCAGGTACTCTTCCCGATCATCGCGGTACGTTTCTATTATATTATCAGCGGCGGGGGATGGTGTCAAGGCGGTTTGTGATTTTTATTGCCGCTGGGCGGAGGGTGTGCTACAATGGGGCCATCCCATACTGGGGAAGGGGGATAGGGGGATGGACCGGACGCTGCTGGAGGAAGGGCTGCGGGAGCTGCCCATCGTGCAGTATGAATTTTTCGAGACGGAGGAGCTGGTGTTCACGCCCCGGGTCCGGACGGTGTGCCGGCAGGAGTGCCCCCGGTACGGCACCAGCTGGGCCTGCCCGCCGGGGGTGGGGACGGTGGAGGAGTGCCGGGCCCGGTGCCTTGCCTACCCCCATGGCCTGCTGGTGGTGACCATGACGGAGGTGCCGGACATCGCCGATATCGACGCCACCCTGGCCACCCGGGGGGACCACGAGGAGATCACCCGGAAGGTCCACCGCATGCTGCGGGACCAGGGGGCGGAGGTCTACGTCCTCTCCACCGAGTCCTGCGCCATCTGTGAGCGCTGCACCTACCCGGAGGCCCCCTGCCGCCACCCGGACCGGATGTACCCCTGCGTGGAGAGCCACGGCATCCTGGTCACCGAGCTGGGGGAGCGCTTCGGCCTGCCTTTCCAGGCGGGAGGGAATATGGTCACCTGGTTCAGCCTGCTGCTGTACCGCGAAAGCTGAAAAAGGATACAGGGCCCCGTCACGGTACCGTGACGGGGCCCTGCTATATAAGTGACAGGTCAGGCCGCGCTCTCGCTTTGGGCCAGGGAGAAGAGGAAGAACACCCCGTCCGGGGCCCGGTACAGGCCGGTGAGCCCCTCCCGGAGCTGCCAGGCGAGCCCCTCGCAGTACAGGGGGATGGCCGGCGCGTCGCTGAGGAGGATGGCCTCGGCGTCGTGGAGGTAGGCGTCCCGGGCCTCCGGGGAGACGGCGGCGGCGGCGGATTTCATCAGGATGTCGAAGGCGTCGCTGTCATAGCCGGAGAGATTGGTGGCGTTGGTGCTGTAAAAGTCCTTCAAAATGGCCTTGGCGTCGTTGTAGGCGGCGGTGAAGTCCCGGGCCGCGATCTGGAAGGGGGCCGGGGCCTCCGCGTCCTCCCCGCCGGCGCCGCTGTCGGTGGCCTCCGCCTCCGAGGCGGTGAGCCGGGCCTCGTACTCCTCCTCCGTCACGGCCAGGGCGGTAACGGTGATGCCCAACTGCTCCTTCCACATGGCGGTCACCGCCTGGGCCACGGCCTTGGCGGTGTCGGAGGACACATAGATGTACTCCACGGCGGGGAAGCCCGTCCCATTGGGGTAGCCCGCCTGGGCCAGAAGGCTCCGGGCCTGGGCACAGTCGTCCTCATAGTCGCTCTCGGTGGTGACGGTGATCATCTCCAGGCTGTGGGTCCGGAAATCCCAGAAGGTATCCGGCTCCTGGGGCTGCCCGGCGGCGTTGGGGTCGGGCAGGACCGGCGTCTCCTCCGCCTGCCCGTCATCCTCCGCCGGAGCCTTGCCGTAATCGGTGATGCCGTAGGGCAGCAGGCCCGAGGCGGCCCGGAGGGTCAGGTCCCCGGCGGCTTCCGCCACGGCCTGGGTGTCGATGGCCAGCCGCAGGGCCAGCCGCACGTTGGGGTCCGTAAAGGGCTCCGCCTGGGTGTTGAGGAGGAGGCCGTAGGTGGCGGTGACCGGGTCAGGCAGCCAGCTGCCGCTGTCGGAGAGGGCCTGGAGGGCCTCCCGGGGCAGGCCGACGACCAGGTCGCTCTCCCCGCCGGAGAAGGCGTCATAGTCCTCCTCCACATCGGAGGCGGGGACAAACCGCAGGACGTCAGGCCCCACGGCGGCGCTGTCGTAGTAGGTTTCGCTGCGGGCCAGGGTCACCGCGCCGGCGCTGAGGGCGGAGAGAGTGTAGGCGCCGTTGGTGGCGGTGTCTTTGCCGCCCCACTGGCCGCGCTCCACCAGGTCCTGCCGCACCGGCATGGTGTAGGCGCCGGCGCAGACCTCCTCCAGGAAGTAGGCGCAGCTGCCGGTGAGCTGGACTACCAGGGTCTGGTCATCGGCGGCGGAGACGCCCAGCAGGGTGGTGTCGCCGGAGGACTGTACGTCGCTGTACCCGGCGATGTCCGCCAGGAGCTCCCGGTGGGGCAGGTCGTTGGCGGGGTCCGCCAGCCGCTGCCAGGCGGCGACGAAATCCCCGGCGGTGACGGCCTGGCCGTCGGACCACTGGATATCGTCCCGGAGGGTGAAGGTATAGGTGGCGTTGCCGGCGTAATCGGTCTCCACCGCATAGCTCTCGGCCTGGCCGGGGGCCAGGGCGGCGTGGCCGCTGCCGTCGTCCTCCCAGCGCATCAGGTTCTCAAAGAGGTGGAAGAGGATGGTCTCCCCGCCCTGGGCGGTGGAGGCGGCGGGATCCAGGGTATCCTGGGCGTCGCCGGCGCAGATGGTGACGGTAAAGGGCTCCGCCTCCTGGCTGCTGTCCTCCTCCGGCTGGCTGCCGCAGGCGGACAGCAGCAGGGACAGCGCCAGGACGGCCGCCAGGATCAGTTTCGGGTATTTGGTAGGCATGGACAGGTCTCCTTTAGGGGTAGGCTATTTGCTCTCCACGGGAACCAGCCGCCCCTCCTCGTCGAAGGTCACGGGATGGATCTCGTTTTTGGTATGCTTGGCGATGTCGTTGAGGCGGACCAGGCCGGGGTAGTCGGACACCAGGGTGTAGGCCACGCCGTGGCGCTTGGCCCGTCCGGTGCGGCCGATGCGGTGGACGTAGTACTCGTTCTCATCGGGCACGTCGTAGTTGAACACCGCGTCCACGTCGTCCACGTCGATGCCCCGGGCGGCCACGTCGGTGGCCACGAACACCCGCAGCTCCCCCCGGCGGAACTTGGCCATCACCTTTTCCCGCTTCTCCTGGGGGATGTCCCCGTGGATGCACTGGGCGTCCACGCCCCGCATCTGGAGGAGCTTGGTGACCCGCTCGGTGTTGCCCTTGGTGTTGCAGAAGATCATCACCCGGTCGTAGTCCTCCAGGTCCAGGATCTGCTTGACGGTGTCCACCTTGCTGCTCATGTTGACCTCCAGGCGATACTGGAGGATGTCGGGCTTGTTCTCCTCATCGGCCCGGACGGTGATCTCCACGGGGTCCCGCTGGTAGACCCAGGCGATGTCCATGACCTCCCGGCTGATGGTGGCGGAGAAGAGGCCCAGGTTCTTCCGGTTCTTCATCACGTCCAGCAGCCGGGTGACCTCGTGGATGAAGCCCATGTCCAGCATCCGGTCGGCCTCGTCCAGGATAGCGGTCTGGGCGGAGTCGATGCGGACGGTGCGCCGCTTCATGTGGTCCCCCAGGCGGCCGGGGGTGGCCACCACGATCTGGGGCTTTTTCTTCAGGGCGTCGATCTGCTTGCCGATGGGCTGGCCGCCGTAGAGGCAGACCATGCGGATGCCGGGCTTGAACTGGGCCAGGTCCCGCATCTCGGCGGTGATCTGCATGGCCAGCTCCCGGGTGGGGGCCAGGATCACGGCCTGGACGGCCTCGGACTCCGTGTCGATGTGCTCGATGATGGGGATGCCGAAGGCGAAGGTCTTGCCGGTGCCGGTGGGGGCCTTGGCGGTGACGTCCTGCCAGTCCATCATGGGGGGGATGCAGCCCGCCTGGATGGGGGTGGATACCTCGTATCCCTTCTTTTCCAGCGCGCGCATGACCTCCGGGGACAGCCCCAGGCTGTCAAAGCGCACGCCCTGTGTGATTTCCATAGCGCTATTCCTCACAGTTGTGTTATAATTTTCGGAAAAACCGCCGGTTTTTCCTGGTTTGTACAGGTTAACCGATTTAGTATACCATACCTGGCCCCCATGCCGCAAGTGCGGGGGGCCGGGATTTGCGGAAAGTTCATGATTTCTTTACGATTGGGGCGCTTTGCCCGGCAGAAAAGGGCCGCCGGTCCCCGGAGGGGCCGGCGGCGGGGGATCACTTTTTGTAGGGGACGTGCCAGATGGTGTCGGCGTAGTCGGCGATGGACCGGTCGGCGGCGAAGATGCCGGAGCGGGCGATGTTGTGCAGGCTCATCCGGTTCCACTTCTCCCGGTCGGCGTAGGTCTCCACCGTCCGCCGCTCGGCGGCGCAGTAGGAGGCGAAGTCCGCCAGGAGCATATACTCGTCGGCGGGGGAGCCGCTGCCGAAGAGGAGGCGCTCCACCAGGTCGTCGTAGCGGATGCCGTCCTTGAAGCCGTTGCTGATCTGGTCCAGCACCCGGTGCAGGGCGGGATCCCGGCTGTA
>CALXGG010000144.1 GCA_944387785.1 uncultured Oscillospiraceae bacterium
AGGTGCTGGGCCCCATCACCATCCACGATAACGCCCGCATCGCCGCCGGGGCGGTGGTCCTCCAGGAGGTCCCCGCCAATGCCACCGCCGTGGGCGTCCCCGCCCAGATCGTCCGGGTCAACGGGGAACGGGTCCGCCACTACGCCGACGAGGTGGACCAGACCAGCGTGGAAAACCCCACCCTCAAGAAGCTGGAAGAACTGGCCCGGCGGGTCAGCGAACTGGAAAAGCTCCTGGAAGAGCAAAAGAAGTCGGCGCTGCCGTGACCCATTCCCCGTGCGCCGGAAGCGCCGGGCTCCCATCCGGAATATCACAGACAAAGGAGAAGAATCCATGTATCTCTACAACTCTGCCACCCATAAAAAAGAGGAATTCGTCCCCAACCACCCCGACATCGTGAAAATGTACACCTGCGGCCCCACCGTGTACCACTTTGCCCACATCGGGAACCTGCGCTCCTACATCATGGAGGACGTGCTGGAGAAGTTCCTGCGCTACGAGGGCTACAACGTCAAGCGGGTCATGAACATCACCGACGTGGGCCACCTCAGCTCCGACGCCGACACCGGCGAGGACAAGATGCTCAAGGGCGCCAAACGGGAGCACAAGACCGTCATGGAGATCGCCCAGTTCTACACCGACGCCTTCTTCGACGACTGCCGGAAGCTGAACATCAAGCGCCCCGACGTGGTGGAGCCCGCCACCAGCTGCATCGACGAGTATATCAAGATCATCTCCGCCCTGCTGGACAAGGGCTACGCCTACCGGGCCGGCGGCAACGTCTACTTCGACACCAGCAAGCTGGAGCGCTACTATATCTTCAACGACCACGACGCCGAGGACCTGGCGGTGGGCGTCCGGGAGGGCGTGGAGGAGGACACCAACAAGCGCAACAAGAATGATTTCGTCCTCTGGTTCACCCAGTCCAAGTTCGAGGACCAGGCCCTCAAGTGGGACTCCCCCTGGGGCGTGGGCTACCCCGGCTGGCACATCGAGTGCTCCGGCATCTCCATGAAGCACCTGGGGGACGACCTGGACATCCACTGCGGCGGCATCGACAACGCCTTCCCCCACCACACCAACGAGATCGCCCAGAGCGAGGCCTACCTGGGCCACAAGTGGTGCAACTACTGGATGCATGTGCTCCACCTGAACACCACCTCCGGGAAGATGAGCAAGTCCAAGGGGGAGTTCCTCACCGTGTCCCTGCTGGAGGAGAAGGGGTACGACCCCCTGAGCTACCGGCTGTTCTGCCTCCAGAGCCACTACCGCAAGAGCCTGGTGTTCTCCTGGGAGAACCTGGACAACGCCCAGGGCGCCTATCAGAAGCTCATCGCCAGGATCGCCGCCCTGACCCCCGGCGGCGGCAGTGTGGACGAGGAGGTGTTCGCCCAACAGAAGGAGAAGTTCCGCGGGGCCCTGGGCAACGACCTCAACACCTCCCTGGCCGTCACCGCCCTGTACGACGCCCTGAAGGCGAAGGCCAATGACGAGACCAAGCTGGCCCTCCTGGGAGATTTCGACCAGGTGCTGGGCCTGAGCCTTCTGGAGAAGGCGGCGGCCAAGCGGGAGGCCGACGCCAAGGCCCGCTCCAGCGCCGCCTCCGGCGGCGGCATCGTCATCACCGGCCAGGGGGATCCCGCCGTGGACGCCCTGGTCCTCCGGCGGGCCCAGGCCAAGAAGGCAAGGGACTTTGCCGAGGCCGACCGGATCCGGGAGGAGCTCAAGGCCATGGGCGTGGAGGTCACCGACACCAAGGAGGGGGCTTCCTGGCGGCGGGTGTGACGCCGCCCGCTACCGATATCTGCAAAAAGCCGGCGGGGCCCTCTGCCCCGCCGGCTTTCCCCTTCGCCTCTTGCAATTCCCGCAAAAAGGGGTACAATGATAAAAAAGAGGAAAAAGGGTGGTCTGGATGGACGAGGAACGACAACGGAAAAACGACTTTACCCAGGGCGGTATCGCCAAAAATATCCTCGGCCTGGCCATCCCCCTGACGGTGGCCCAGCTGACGGTGGTCCTCTACAACGTGGTGGACCGGGCCTTCATCGGCCACATCGAGAGCATCGGGCGGGACGCCTTCACCGGCATCGGCCTGGTGATGCCGGTGACCTATATCATCACCGCCTTCGCCAACCTCTGCGGCACCGGCGGCGCGCCGCTGTGCTCCATCGCCCGGGGCCGGGGGGACCTTCCCCGGGCCCGCAGGATCATGGGCTGCGCCTTCGCCCTGCTGCTTTTGCTGGGGGCCGCCCTCACCGTCCTCTTCTACCTGTTCCATGAGCCCTTCCTCTACCTGGTGGGCGGGAGCCCCGAGACGGTCCCCCACGCCAAAAGCTATCTCCTGATCTACCTGGCGGGCACCATCCCGGTGATGATCTCCCTGGGCATGAACCCCTTCATCAACGCCCAGGGCTTCGGCCGCACGGGGATGATGACCGTGCTGCTGGGGGCCGTCATCAACCTGATCCTGGACCCCATCTTCATCTTCCTGCTGGACATGGGCGTGCAGGGCGCGGCCCTGGCCACCGTCATCGCCCAGACCTGCTCCGCCCTGTGGGTGCTGGTTTTCCTGCGGGGCAGGCAGGCGATCCTGCGGCTCAGCCGGGCGGATATGGTCCTGGACCCCCTTATCCTGCGGCGGATCGTGTCCCTGGGCCTCACCGGCTTCACCTTCTCCATCACCAACAGCCTGGTACAGGCCCTGGGCAACGCCCAGCTCCAGGCCTTCGGCGCCGCGGAGGGCGGCGCCATGGGCGACCTCTATGTGGCCGCCATGACCGCCATCACCTCCGTCCGGGAGATCATCTTCCAGCCCATCCAGGGCCTCACCCAGGGCGCCCAGCCGGTGATCGGCTACAACTACGGCGCGGGCCAGTACAGCCGGGTGAAAAAATGCATCCTCTTCACCACCTGGGCCGGCCTGCTCTACAACATCGCCGTGTGGCTTCTGGTGATGCTGATGCCCCGGTTCTGGATCCTCCTCTTCAACGACGACCCGGCCCTGCTGGAGGTGGGGGTAAAGACCCTGCGGATCTACTACGCCACCTTCGCCTTCATGGCCTTCCAGATGATCGGCCAGAACACCTTCGTGGCCCTGGGGAAGGCCCGCTACGCGGTCTTTTTCTCCCTGCTGCGCAAGGTGATCCTGGTGATCCCCCTGATGCTCCTGCTGCCCCACCTGTGGGGGCTGGGCGCCTACGGCGTGTTCGCCTCGGAGCCGGTATCCAACGTCCTGGGGGGCGTCGCCTGCTACGCCACCATGCTGGCGGTGGTCTGGAAGGAGCTCCGGCAGCCGGACCGCCCCATGCCTTCCCTGACACATTCCTGATCGGAGGTTATTGATGATGACACAAGCACTGCTGACCGACATTGAACAACAGGCCCGCCAGGCCGCTTCGGAACTGCTGGACGCCGCCGGGCTCCAGCCCGGCGACCTCTTCGTGGTGGGCTGCTCTTCCTCGGAGATCCTGGGCGGGCGGATCGGCCACGCCTCCAGCCTGGAGGCCGCCCAGGCCGCCTTCCGGGGCATCTATCCCCTGCTGCGGGAGCGGGGGATCTTCCTGGCCGCCCAGTGCTGTGAGCACCTGAACCGGGCTTTGATCCTGGAGCGCTCCTGCGCCCGGCAGTACGGCTATGACCCGGTGTGCGTCCGCCCCCAGCCCAAGGCCGGCGGCTCCTTCGCCACCACCGCCTGGAACACCTTCCAGGAGCCCGTGGCCGTGGAGCACATCCGGGCCCACGCCGGCATGGACATCGGCGGCACCCTCATCGGCATGCACCTGCGGGATGTGGCCGTCCCCGTCCGGCTGAGCCCGGACCACATCGGCGAGGCCATTTTGCTGTGCGCCAGGACCCGGCCCAAGTATATCGGCGGCAGCCGGGCCCACTATGAATGACCCTGTCCGGGGATCCCTCCCTTGCCCCGGCGGCCCTTTTGTGGTATCCTGTGCAGTGACAGGCACTGTCCCTCCCAACTGAATCACTTCCTGAGAGGCGGGTAATACGCATATGAAGATCCATGAATCTGCTGAAAACTATCTGGAGACTATCCTGATCCTGCAGAAGCGGCAGGGGCAGGTCCGCTCCATCGACATCGCCAGCGAGCTGTCCTTTTCCAAGCCAAGCGTCAGCGTGGCCATGAAAAACCTCCGTCTCAACGGGTATATCGATGTGAGCAAGGACGGCTTCATCACCCTCCTGGACAAGGGCCGGGAGATCGCCGAGAAGATGTACGAGCGCCACACCCTGTTCTCTGACTGGCTGATCGCCCTGGGAGTGAGCCCCCAGGTGGCGGCGGAGGACGCCTGCCGCATCGAGCACGTCATCAGCAGCGAGACCTTCGAGGCCTTCAAGGCCCACGCCGCCAAATTCAAACAGCCCTGATCCCACGTCCAGCGGAAGGCCCCCGGGCCGGCGCATGCGCCGGCCCGGGGGCCTCCTTTATTTCCGGAGGGCGCGTCCGCTCTCCTCCCGCTCCCACACCGCTCCGCCCGGCAGATCCCTGGCATGCCGCCGTCTCCGCCGGCATATACATGGAGCATATCGGGATAGGGAGCGTGTTGGGTCTTGAAAGGTAACATAGAAGAACGGGCCTGCGAACTGGCCGCCTATATCGTCGAGAACCGGACCACCGTGCGGGATGCCGCCAAGAAATTCGGCATCAGCAAAAGTACCGTACATACGGAAGTGATAAATTAGAACGGTTAATATGGGCGATACAGTAAGCGCCCACAAGGCTAAGCAGGCGGCATAGATCAGCACCGGGGACGGGCTGGCCTATGCCGCCTGCTTGCGTTTTGGAGGGAAGGGGTGCAGCTGCGATTTTGCGGGTTGCACCGGCTTCCCGGCAAAACAGGGGTTTCCAAAGGGGACGCCCCTTTGGCACACGGCTTTGCTTGCAAAGTGTAGTGTGTTATACCTGCTGTCACGGCTGGCGGGTAAAATGAGGGTTTCGCCGGATGGAAACACTCGCTTTGCCCGGCAGGAAAAC
>CALXGG010000145.1 GCA_944387785.1 uncultured Oscillospiraceae bacterium
TGGGAGAACGCCTTCACCCCCGCCCTCTGCAACCGCATCGACCGCAACACCGGCGGCATCGTCATCGCCGCCAAGAACGCCGAGACCCTGCGGGTCATCAATGACAAGATCCGAAGCCGGGAGATCACCAAGAAGTATCTCTGCGTCACCCTGGGGAAAATGGCGCCGCCCCAGGGCCAGCTCTCCTGCTTCCTCCTGAAGGACGAGGGGAAAAAGGAGGTCGCCGTCTACCACCACCCGGTGCCCGGCGGGAAATCCGCCCTCACCCGCTACCGCACCCTCTCCAGCCGGGAGGGGCTGAGCCTGGTGGAGGCGGAGCTCCTCACCGGCCGCACCCACCAGATCCGGGCCTCCTTCGCCGACGCCGGCCATCCCCTCCTGGGGGACGGCAAGTACGGCCGGGGCGAGGTGAACCGCCGGTACGGCGAGACCCGCCAGGCCCTGTACAGCTACTTCCTCCGCTTCGACTTCCCCACCGACGCCGGCCTCCTCTCCTACCTGAAGGGAAAGAGCTTCCAGGCGCCCCACGTCCCCTTCGCCGAGAAGTACTTCCCCGGCGTCTCCTGGACGGCGGAGTAGGCCGCAACAGCCAGCAGCACGAAAGAAGCCGCCCTCATTTTGAGGGCGGCTTCTTTTACAGCGTAGGGGGCCCGGCCCCTTGCCCGGGCTCCCTCCGCCCTCCCACTCTGTCCCCTTCCGCCGGAAAATCCCCGCTCTCAGGAAAGCCCCAGCATCTGGAGCACACCGATGGACTGGAGGAACAGGAAAAAGAGCAGGATGGGGGTGACCACCTTAACCATGACCACATACAGCCTCCGCCGGCCAAAGGCACAGCCGCCCTCTGTTACCTCGTCGATGACGGTCTGGGGCTTTACCACCCAGCCGATCAGGATACAGGTAGCGATGGCCACGATGGGCATGAGGAAATAGTTGCTGATATAATCCAGCACATCCAGCACCTGGCCCACCGTATGATTGGGCAGCGTCACCTCAAAGAACAGCGCGTTGTAGCCCAGGCAGACCACCACGCCCACCACCAGGGCGATCAACGTCACCGCCATGGTGGCGCTTTTGCGGGTGAAGCGGAACTTGTCCATGGCGCTGGACACCAGCGCCTCCATGATGGACACGGAGGAGGTCAGGGCCGCGAAGGCCACCGTCACAAAGAACACCGCCCCCACGATATCTCCCATAAAGCCCATGGCGTCAAACACCCGGGGCAGGGATTTGAACATCAGGCTGGGCCCGGTGGCCATCCCCTCCACGCCCATGAAGGTGTAGACCGCCGGGACGATCATCAGCCCCGCCAGAAACGCCACCGCCGTGTCGAAGATCTCGATCTGGTTGACGGATCTGACCAGGTTGGTCTCCTTTTTGACGTAGGAGCCGTAGGTGATCATGATGCCCATGGCCACGCTGATGGAGTAAAACAGCTGCCCCATGGCGTCCATCAGCACGACGATGAACTTACTTGCCGTCATACCGGAAAAATCCGGCACCACATAAATGAGGAGCCCCTCCAGGCCCGTGCGGGTCACCCCGGCCTCGTCGGTGTGGCGCAGGGTCAGGGAGAATACAGAGATGCCCAGGATCAGCACCAGCAGCACCGGCATCAGCACCCGGGAAAACCGCTCGATCCCCTTATCCACCCCCTTATACACCACCAGGGTCGTGGCCGCCAGGAAGATCACAAACCAGATGACCGGGCTCCAGTAGCCCGACGTAAAGGCGTTGAAATAGGTATTCGCCGCGGCCGCAGAGCCGCTGCCGGTAAGGTATACCGACAGGTATTTCAGGACCCAGCCGCCGATGGTGCAGTAGTACGGCAGGATGATGAGGGGGATCACGCAGGCGATCACGCCGATCCAGCCCCAGCGCCGGTCCAGCTTAGTGTAGGCGGTGAGAGGGCTCTGTCCGGTTTTCCGCCCGATGGCGATCTCCGTTGTCAGCAGGGTGAACCCGAAGGTCAGGGCCAGGATTACATAGCACAGCAGAAATACGCCCCCGCCGTCCTTTGCCGCCAGGTAGGGAAACCGCCAGATGTTTCCCAGCCCCACGGCGCTCCCCGCCGCCGCCAGGACAAAGCCTACCGACCCGGTGAAACTTCCCCGCTTGTGTTGTGGCTCCATTGCCCGCTCCTCCTGTCCTGTCTCTTTTCCCGCACCCCGCCATGGATGCGCTAATTGATAAGTATATGCCGATTTTCTCCATTTTGCAAGGCTTTTTTCCCACCTCTGCCGAGAAAAGGCGGGCCGCCGCGGGCTCCCCGCCCCGTCGTTCGTCTCTCTTAGGCATTTCCCACGGTTTTTTCCTGTATTTACAACAGATTATTGTGGGCTGCAACGATAGGTTGTTGCTTTACGAAAAAGTGTACCGCTGGTATACTGTATATATACATCCCGGCCGGCGGCAGTCTGCCCCGGCATGCGCGGATAAAAGGAGGTCCTTATGGAAAGACAAGGAGCAAGATCCTATGACGTGGTCGTCATCGGCGCCGGGAACGGCGGCCTCGCCGCCGCCATCCGTGTGCTGCAGGGCGGCTACTCCTGCCTGCTGCTGGAAAAGCACAACCTGCCCGGCGGCTTCGCCACCAGCTTCAAACGCGGGCGTTTCGAGTTCGAGGCCAGCCTCCACGAGCTCAATGACTTTGGCTCTCCGGAGGAGCCCGGTGACATTCGTACCCTGTTCCGGGAACTGGGGGTGGAGGACAGGATCGACTGGATCCGTATCCCCGAAGCCTACCACATGATCACCACCGACAAGCAGTATGACTGCGAGATGCCCTTCGGCGTGGACGCCTTCATTGCCAAGATGGAGCAGTACGTTCCCGGCTCCCGGCCCTCTATGACAGCCTTTTTTGAGCTGTGCAACGAGGTCAGGGACGCCCAGGCCTACTCCAGCTCCGTCAACGGCAACACCGACGCTGCCTACATGAAGGAGCACTTCCCCAACTTCATCAAAGCCGGCAGCTACTCCGTCAACGAGGTGCTGGACGCCCTGAAGATGCCGAAAAAGGCCCAGGACATCCTGGGGGCCTACTGGTGCTATCTGGGGGTGGATCTGGACCGGATGAGCTTCCTCCACTACGGCTCCATGGTGATCCGCTACATCACCCGGGACGCCTGGATGCCCAGGATGCGCTCCCATGAGATCAGCCTGGCCATGGACCAGCGGATCCGGGAGCTGGGCGGGGCCATCTGGTACCACTCCGAGGCGGAGAAGATCCTTACCGACGACAGCAACGCCATCACCGGCGTCCGCCTTACCGACGGCACCGTCGTCGCCACCCGCCATATCATCGCCAACTGCTCCCCCCACCTGGTGTTCGGCAAAATGCTGGAGGAAAAGTCCGTCACCGAGCAAATGGTCCGGGCCACCAATGCCCGCACCTTTGCCGGCCGGGGCTTCTCCCTGTTCCTGGGCCTCAACAAGTCCGCCCAGGAGCTGGGCATCAAGAGCCACAACTATTTTATCTATGACACCGCCGACTCCGTCAGGCAGTACGACATGATGCGCAAGGTGGCCACCAACCACGTCCAGGCCACCGTCTGCCTCAACAACGCCTATCCGGAGTGCTCCCCTCCGGGCACCTGCATGATGTATTTCACCACCATGTTCATGTCCGACGACTGGGGGAACGTATCCGAGACGGACTATTTCAAGGCCAAGGACCGGGTGGCCGACGACATGATCAACGTCTTTGAACGGGAGACCGGCTGCCGCATCCGGGACGCCATCGAGGAGATCTGCGTGGCCTCCCCCACTACCTATGCCCGCTACTGCGGCCACCCCCAGGGCGTGATCTACGGCTACGAGACGGCGGACTGGGACAGCCTCATGCCCCGGATGATGATGCTGGCGGAGGATGCAAAGCTCTTCCCCGGCCTGCGGTTCGCCGGCGGCTACGCCATGCGCTCCAGCGGTTATTCCAGTTCCTACGTCTCCGGCGATATCTCCGGCCGGCAGACCGTGGGCGATCTCAAGCGGGAGGTGCGCTGATATGAAATTCAAGAAACAGATCTTCGGCTTCATGGACATGCTCCGCTTCAAGAAGCTGGTACCCAACCGCCGGGAGGCCCTGGCCAGCGGCGCCAATACGCCCCTGCCCAAGTCCTACCGCACCAACGAGCTGGCGAAGGCCCTCCACCCCGGCACCATGGAGGTGGAGCTGACGGCGGTGCGGCCCCTTACCGCCGGGATGCGGGAGCTGACCTTCCGCCGCCTGGACGCCCCCGCCTTCCCCTTCTTCCGGGCGGGGCAGTATGTGTCCCTCCAGTCCAAGGTGGGCCCCAGCCTGGTGAGCCGGCCCTACTCCATCGCCTCCAGCCCCCGTCAGGCCCTGGAGAACAAGCTGGTGCTGGGCGTGGAGGAGGCCGGCTTCTTCTCCGGCTATCTGGATAAGGAGGCCAAGCCCGGCGACCGCTTCACCATGACCGAGCCCTCCGGCGAGTTCCACTATGAGACTCTCCGGGACAAGAAGCGCATCGCCTGCATCGCCGGCGGCGCCGGCATCACCCCCTTCCTCTCCATGGCCAGGAGCATGGCGGAGGGGGACGAGCCCTACGAGATGACCCTCTTCTACGGCGCCCGGGACGAGGCCCGCATCGCCTTCAAGCCGGAGCTGGACGCCCTGGCGGAAAAGGGGCTGAAGGTGGTCTACGTCCTCAGCGACGAGGAGCGCCCCGGCTATGAGCACGGCTTCGTCTCCGCCGCCCTGCTGGAGAAGTATGTGGACGTCCGGGACGTGACCTTCTTCCTTTGCGGCCCCAAGGCCATGTACGATTTCGTCCTCAAGGAGCTGGCCCCCTACGGCCTGCCGGTGAAGGCCGTCCGCAAGGACGCCACCTTCTGCGGCGACCGGGCGGCGGACCGCCCCCGGACCTTCCAGCTCACCGTCCGCATCCGGGACCAGGTGTACACCGTGCCCGCCCGGGAGAACGAGAC
>CALXGG010000146.1 GCA_944387785.1 uncultured Oscillospiraceae bacterium
CGGAGAGCCTCCTCCCGTTCCTGGGCGGGCAGACGGCTCAGCTGGGCCGCCAACTCCGAAAAATAGCGTTCGCTCGTCATGCTTCATCCTCCCCCAGTAAGCTGTCCATTTGCTTTTTGAATTGCCGCCACTCGGCGATATAGCCCTCCAGAGCCACCTGACCCTGAGAGGTAAGCCGGTAGTAGCGGCGGTTGCGGCCCTGATAGGGCATGTCATAGGTGGAGAGAAGGCCGCCTTTCTCCAACCGGCGCAGGGCCGGGTACAGAGATGTCTCCGATACATCCAAAATGGTCCGAACCTCCTGGGTGAGAATGTAGCCGTAGGCGTCTCCCCGGCGCAGGATGCTCAGTACCAGGAAATCCAACAGCGCGCCGCCGACCTGAAAACCCAAGGCTATCCCTCCCTACTTGATAATTTTATTATATTATAAAACGAATAATATATGCTGTCAATAAGAACTGCTATTTCCATAAAAAGAGGGAGCCCAGGGGGCTCCCCATAAAAATCAAGTGTGTTTTGTGGAAATAAAATGCCGGATCAGCTGGAACAGGCCGGTGGACAGCAGCACGCCGGAAAAGTTGAGAATGACGTCATTGGCGTCAAAGCTGCGGCCGAAAACGGGCTGGACCAGCTCAATGGCCAAGATCAGCATCAGTCCCGCCCACAGGGTGTCCCGCCAGCCCGCATGGGCCCGGGAGAGGGGATAGAGCACGCCGAAGGGCAGGTACATAAGGATGTTCCCCAGGTTTTCCCGGGAAAAGTGGGAAAAGAAATCGGGAACCAGGTTGAAAGCTCCGCCAAACCAATGGTAGATGCTGCCGCTGGGTTGGCGGTAAAAGAGGAAGTACCAGATGTCGCCCAGGGGCTTTCGGAAGAGAGTCAGGCATAGAAGGCCTGTCAGGTAGCAGATAAAGAGGACGGCCCAGAGCTTCCGGGAGACAGGAGAGGACTTGTCCCGGGAAAAGCGGCGGATGCCGTAGAGGAGCCCCGCCAGCAGGGCCACAGGCAGTACCTGGAGGAAGTAGCCGATGTAGGTGTCAAAGAAAAAGTATTGGGGGGTCATGGCAGGCCTCCTTTGGAAAAAGTTGCTCCCATGATACCACAGAAAGCGGAAACCCCCATTAAGGTTTCCTTAATGATCCTTTAAGGTGGGAAAGGGGCGGCAAATTTCTCACGCCTTCGGCGCCGGGAGGCCGCTGGTTCCCGGAGAGTAACAAAAAAGAAGCACCTGCGTGTTACGCAAGTGCTTCTTGGTCCGAGTGACTGGATTCGAACCAGCGGCCTCTTGAACCCCATTCAAGCGCGATACCAAACTTCGCCACACCCGGATATTGGATTTTGACGGCATTTCGCTGTCAGCTAGAATAAGATACCACACTCCGCTGGAATTTGCAAGTGTTTTTTTCAAAAAAACAGGAGAATTTTCGTTGACAAAACCCGGCGGGCATGGTATCATCTTTACTGCGCCTGAAACCGATTGGGAGAGATGTCCGAGCGGTTTAAGGAACCGGTCTTGAAAACCGGCGATGTGAAAGCATCCGTGGGTTCGAATCCCACTCTCTCCGCCATTTTTTGACAGGACCGGGACAAAAGGATATGGCTATGCAGAAGTACCCAAGTGGCCGAAGGGGCTCCCCTGCTAAGGGAGTAGGCGTGTAAAAAGCGCGCGAGGGTTCAAATCCCTCCTTCTGCGCCAGCGCGCCGCAAGCGGAGATCGCTTGCGGCGCGTTTTTTTTTTGTGTCCCGGTGGACCGCGCCCGGCCTGCCGGGAGGAGGCGGCCTCCGGGAACGGGAAGCGGCCCTGGACAGGGATTTCCCGCCCGGGGCCGCTTTTTCCCATCCGTTATTCAAAGGGGTAGCGCAGGGCCATCTGGGCGCGGATGTGATCCATCAGGGCCATCATGTGGACGGTCTCCCCGTGGGGCATGGAGGGGCACTCCAGGCGGCCCTCCCGGATGCAGTCCGCCGCCTCCCGCACCTCGTACTCGTAGCCCGTCAGCTGGGGCGGGCACAGGGTCTCCGACACCAGGCGGTGCTCCCGGTCGTACACCCGGATGGCCTGGGGGTTGTTGATGTTCTCCACCATCAGGTAGCCGTCGCTGCCGTAGATGGCCCCGTAGCGGTCGGACACGGCGTGGATGGCGGCGGTCAGTACCGCCATGCGGCCGTCGGCCCAGGTGAGGGTGACGCTGTCCGCCAGGTCCACCCCCTCCTCCGACTTGACGCAGGCGGCCTGGACGCCGTCGGCCCGGCCGAAGGCCATCTCCGCGAAGTTCAGGGCGTAGACCCCCACGTCCAGCAGGGCCCCGCCGGCCAGCTCCGGCCGGACGATCCGCTCCTTGCCGGTGACGGCGTAGCCCAGGTTGGCGGTGAGGAGCCGGGGCCGCCCGATGGCGCCGGAGGCCAAAATATCGGTCAGAAGGCGGCGCATGGGCTGGTACCGGGTCCAGATGGCCTCGGTGATGAGCAGGCCCCGCTCCCGGGCGAAGCGGGTCACCTCCTGGGCCTGGGCGGCGTTGACGGTGAAGGCCTTCTCGCAGAGCACATGCTTGCCGTGGGAAAGGCAGAGCATGGCGTGGTCGTAGTGGTGGGAGTGGGGGGTGGCGATGTACACCAGGTCCACGGCGGGGTCCGCCAGCATCTCCTCATAGGAGCCGTAGGCCCGCTCCGCCCCGTGCCGGGCGGCGAAGTCCCGGGCCCGCGGGAGGTCCCGGGCGGCCACGGCGTAGAGGCACAGGTCCCGGCTGCCGCTCTCGTTCATGCTGCGGATGGTCTGGGCCATGACGGCGGCGATGCGCCCCGCGCCCAAAAGGCCGATGTGAAGCATAGTCGTTCCTCCTGGCGGCGGCCCTCCGGGGGCCGCCTTGTATTTTCTCCTCCCCAGTATAGTGCCGGCGGCGGCGCCTGTCAAACCGGGACGGGGCCTTCCCCCCTGAAAACAGGAAAAAACCAGGAGGCCGCGGCAACGGCACCCTGGCTTTCCTAATTGGAGGATTGGATGAAAAAGAAGCTCTTGTCACTTGCAAGTATTATGATACCCGGGGGTTGTTAACAAAACCAGCACAGGATGTTACAAAAGTATAAAATCTTCCGCCCGCCCCGGCAGGGGGCCCGGGAAGCGGCGGGGGCCGGCCTTCCGGCAGCCGCCGGGGAGCGGCCCAGCCCTTCCGGCGGGGGCCTCAGGCGTCCTGGCCCGGGGGGCTTTTGCGGCCCATGACGTTTTCCATGGTGCTCTTGGCCAGGTACCCGGCGCTGCCGGCCACCGTCTCCACCATGACGTAGCGGGCCAGGGTCTCCAGGGTGTCGGTGATGCCCCGGAGGGCCAGGTAGTAGCTGGCCCCGCCCATCACGGTGCCGGAGGCCATCAGCCAGATCACCAGCACATGGCTGAAGGTGACGCGCCCGTCGGCATGGAGCCAGCGGAGCACCCAGCCCCAGAAGATGGCCACGCCGATGATGCCCAGAATCAAAATGCCCTCGGCCCCGAAGTATTTCCGCAGCAGCAGCACCCCTGCGGTGGCCAGCACCGCCCCCAGGGCGGTGAGGACCACATAGGCCAGCCGGGGGGGCCTGGGCAGCCCCGGCCCGCCCAGGCCCAGGGCGGCCGCCTCCCTCGCGGCGGTCAAAAGGCGGGATACGATGCCCATACCGTGTTCTCTCCTCTCAGGCCCCGGAGGGGCCTAACCCGTCTTATGCGGGGCGGGGGCCGGCGGTGCCTGTCCCCTGGAAGCCGGCGGCCCGGAAGGTGACAGGGCCCAGAAGGCAGCCGCCTTCGGGGCCCTGTTTGATAATAAGGAAGAAGCGGTCAGCCGTCGATGGTGGAGATCCGGCTGGAGATGGCCTCCAGCACGTCCAGCAGGGCCCTGACGGTGTCCAGGGACGTGAAGGTGGTGAGGTTGTTCTCAATGGCCAGGCGGCGCATCTCCACGCCGGCGTTGACGTGGGCGGCGGAGTTGGGGTCCCGGGTGTTGATGAGGTAGGCCACCTTGCCGCTGCGCATGGCGGCGGTGATGTCGGCGGGGTCCTCGGTGTAGTCCTTCTTCACCCGGGTACGGATGCCGTGCTCCTTGAGGTAGTGGGCGGTGCCGGTGGTGGCCTCGATGTTGAAGCCCAGGCGGTAGAACCGCCGCACCAGGGGCAGGGCTTCCTCCAGGTCCTCCGCGCACACGGAGAGGAGGACGGTGCCGTGGTCCTGGAGCTTCATGCCGGCGGCTTCCATGGCCTTGTAGAGGGCGTAGGGCAGCCGCTCGTCGTAGCCGATGGCCTCGCCGGTGGACTTCATCTCCGGGGAGAGGTAGGCGTCCAGGCCCGAGAGCTTGCTGAAGGAGAACACCGGCACCTTGCAGTACCAGCGCTGCTTCTCCGGCGGGTAGAGCTCCGTGATGCCCTGGTCCTTCAGGCTCTCTCCCAAAATCACGTTGGTGGCGATGTCCGCCAGGGACCAGCCGGTGGCCTTGGAGAGGAAGGGCACCGTCCGGGAGGAACGGGGGTTTACCTCGATGATGTACACCTTGTCCTGCCGGTCCACGATGAACTGGATGTTATAGAGGCCCACGATGCCGATGCCCAGGCCCAGCTTCCTGGTGTAGTCCAGGATGGTGTCCTTCACCGCCTGGGAGATGGAGAAGGTGGGATACACGCTGACGGAGTCGCCGGAGTGGACGCCGGTGCGCTCCACCAGCTCCATGATGCCGGGGACGAACACGTCGGTGCCGTCGCAGATGGCGTCCACCTCCACCTCCTTGCCGATGATGTACTTGTCCACCAG
>CALXGG010000147.1 GCA_944387785.1 uncultured Oscillospiraceae bacterium
CTGCCCATGCCTGGATCGGCAAGAGGCTGAGCACCATCACCAGAGACAGAATCAGGGATAGTACTCGCTTATGTGTTTTTGCCATTTCTCATTTCTCCTTTCGATAGTACAGATTCGGAAAAATTGAGATTTGGCAGCCGGGCTGGCCTAGCGGATGGGGTATGCGCCCCGCCGTAGCCCCCATAGCTTTGCGCCCCGCGGTTTCCCGCGGTTTGCCGTTTCATTCTCCACAGCGCCGGGCCTCCGGCGCCGTGTTTGCCCGGCACGCCCTCCTCCGCCACCCCTGCTCCCCCCGCGGCAAAGGCTTACAGGTGTGTCAAATTCCGGCGATCCAGGCGGCTTTTTCCTGCCTACAACCAGAGTATATCATACGCCGGTCACAAAACCGGTTACAAATTCGGATTTTCATGCAGAAATTTTAAAAAATTTTTTGTGACCGGCCTGTGACCGGGCAAAAAAGCCGCCGGGGACCCTTCCGTCCCCGGCGGCAGCGCCGGCAATATCCAATTTGGGGAACTTTACTTGCTGAGGAGCTCGTCGGCCAGGGCGGCAAGGCCCGCCCGGTCGCTCTCCTTCACCGCGCCGCACAGCCCGTAGGGCTTCTCGCAGAGGGTCACGTCCTTCATGGCCTGGAGGGCGGCGGTCATCAGCCGCCCGGCGGCGGGGGCCCAGGAGCCGTTCTCCACCAGGGCCACCGCGCGGCAGCGGTAGGTCTTGTCCCGCAGGTGGCAGAGGAAGTGCTCCATGGGCGGGAAGAGGCCGCCGTCGTAGGTGGCGGCAAGCAGGGCCATCCGGCGGCAGCGGAAGGCGTCCTCCACCGCCAGGGACTGGTCCTCCCGGCACAGGTCCCGCAGCGTCACCCTGGCGCCCTTTTCCGTCAGGATGTCCGCCAGGAGCTCCGCCGCCCGGGCGGTATTGCCGTGGATGGAGGCCCAAGCCACCAGCACGCCGTCCTCGTCCTCCGGCTGCCAGCGGCTCCAGCGGTCGTAGTACTCCAGGTACTTCCCCAGGTCCTCCGTCAGCACCGGGCCGTGGAGGGGGCAGATGCGCCGGATGTCCAGCCCCGCCGCCTTTTTCAGCAGGGCCTGGACCTGGGCGCCGTACTTCCCTACAATATTATAATAGTAGCGCCGGGCCTCCTCCAGCCAGGGCCGCCGGCGGCACAGGGCCCCGAAGGTGCCGAAGCCGTCGGCGGAGAAGAGGGTCTTTTCCGCCGCCTCGTAGCTCACCATCACCTCCGGCCAGTGGACCATGGGGGCCATGACGAAGGTGAGGGCGTGCTCCCCCAGGGACAGGGTGTCCCCCTCCGCCGCCGCCAGGGTGGGGTTGGCGCAGGCAAAATACTTGGGCAGCATGGCCAGGGCCTTGGCGCTGGCCACCAGGGTCATCTCCGGGTACTTCTCCGCCAGGCGGCCGATGCTGCCGGCGTGGTCCGGCTCCAGGTGGTGGATCACCAGGTAGTCCGGCCGGCGGCCTCCCAGGGCCGCCTCCACCTTCCCCAGCCACTCCTCCGCGAACCGCAGGTCCACGGTGTCCATCACCGCCGCCTTTTCGTCCAGGATCACATAGGAGTTGTAGGACACCCCGTTGGGCACCGGGTACTGGCTCTCAAACAGGTCGATGGCGGTGTCGTCCACCCCCACGTACCGGATCGCGTCGGAAATCCTTACTTCGCTCATGTCGCTCTCTTCCTCTCTTTCGTATCCTCCGCCCCTTAGGCGAAGAGTTCCGTGCTCAAATACCGCTCGCCGGTGTCCGGCAGCAGGGCCACGATGGTCTTGCCGGCGTTCTCCGGCCGCCGGGCCAGCTGCTCCGCCGCCGCCAGGGCCGCGCCGGAGGAGATCCCCACCAGCAGGCCCTCCGTCCGGGCCATCTCCCGGGCCAGGGCCAGGGCCGCCTCCGTGGCCACCGGCAGGATCTCGTCCACCACCGAGCGGTCGAAGTTGCCGGGGACGAAGCCCCCGCCGATGCCCTGGATGCCGTGGGGCCCGGCCTGGCCGCCGGAGAGCACCGGGGACTCCGCCGGCTCCACCGCCACGACCTCCACGGCGGGATTTTGCTCCTTCAGGTAGCGGCCCACGCCGGTGACGGTGCCGCCGCTGCCTACCCCGGCCACGAAAATGTCCACCCCGCCCCGGGTGTCCCGCCAGATCTCCGGGCCGGTGGAGGCGTAGTGGGCGGCGGGGTTGGCGCCGTTGTCGAACTGGCCCGCCAGCAGGGCCCCGGGGTGCTCCGCCAGCAGCTCATTGGCCCGGTCGATGGCCCCCCGCATCCCCAGCTCCCCCGGGGTGAGGACGATCTCCGCCCCGTAGGCCGCCAGCAGCTTGCGCCGCTCCAGGCTCATGGTCTCCGGCATGGTGAGGATCACCCGGTAGCCCCGCTGGGCCCCGATGGCCGCAAGGCCGATGCCGGTGTTGCCGCTGGTGGGCTCCACGATCACCGAGCCGGGGTCCAGCCGCCCCTCCTCCTCCGCCGTGAGGATCATCCCCAGGGCCGCCCGGTCCTTCACGCTGCCGGCGGGGTTGCAGTATTCCAGCTTGGCCAGCACCTCCGCCTCCCAGCCCCGGCGGCGGCCCAGCCGCTCCAGGGCCAGCAGGGGCGTTTCCCCGATGAGCTCCGTCATGCCGCGGTAAAGCGCCATTCCCCTCGCCTCCTTCCGATTTCGCCCTATATTATAATGATTCCCCCCGGCGGATGCAAGGATAATCTGGGCCAAATCCCCCCACCTCCCACGCCGTTGTTGACATTTTTCCCCGTTGCGGTATACTAATATGCTGAGATTTCAGAATTGGAGATGTCCCATGCACGAATATTTGATCATTTTTCTCATCACCGCCGCCACCGGCGTGGGCGGCCTGGCCCTGGGCGGCGGCTTCGCGGCGGCCATCCACAGCCCCTCCGACCGCTCCGTGAGCCTCCTGCTGCGCTTCACCGCCGGCGTGATGTTCAGTGTGGTGTGCTTCGACCTCATCGCCGACGTCACCGAGGAGTCCGCCATCTGGCCGGTGCTCCTGTGGATCCTGGTGGGCTACTTCGGCACCTACCTCCTCAACTGCTGGATCGACAAGCAGGCCCACCACAGCCACAGCCACGGCGGCCATGACCGCCACGACCGCCACGACGATCACGACCACCACGGCCACGAGGCCCCCGCCGACCCCCGTAAGGAGATGTGCGCCTGCGGCCACCACACCCTCCACACCGCGGGGCTGGTGCTGGCGGCGGCGGTGGCCCTGCACAATATGCCCGTGGGCATGGCCATCGGCGCCACCTTCGCCGGCGCCGGCGCCGCCGGCCACGGCGGCATCCTGGCGGCCCTCATCATCGGGCTGCACAACCTGCCGGAGGGCATGTCCATCGCCGCGCCCCTCCTCTCCAGCGGCTCACGGCCCGCCGCCGCCGTGGGCGTGGCCGCCCTCAGCGGCCTGCCCACCATCCTGGGGGCCCTGCTGGGCTACTCCCTGGGCACCATGAACCCCACCCTGCTGTGCGTGTCCCTGAGCTTCGCCGCCGGGGCCATGCTCTACGTCATCTTCGGGGAGCTGCTGCCGGAATCCGAGCACCTCTGGCAGCACAAGCTCTCGGGCCTTGCCACCATGCTGGGCCTCCTGCTGGGCATGGCCCTCATCTTCAGCCACGTCCACTGAGCCGCTTTTTCTCCCCACAGAGGAAACGCCGGCCCCCGGGATCCCGGGGGCCGGCGCTGTTTTTTCATCGGAGAGGGCGCGCTATCGGAGCGGGCGCGCTAGACGTAGCTCTTCTCCACCTCCACCACGGCGTAGTAGTTGCCGTCCAGGGTCCGCACCGCCGTGCGGATCCGGTCCGCCACGTCCCGGTCCGTGAGGCGGCAGTCAAAGGGCACCACCACGTCGAAGATCACATTGGTGTGGGTGGGGCCGGTGACCATGCGGAAGTCGTGGATGGAGATGCCCGGGTCGATGATCTTCGCCAGGGCCGCCACCTTTTCCCGGGTCTCGGCGGTAAGGCCGTCGTCGGTGACCACCGGGTCCATGTGGATGGTAGCCATGCAGCCCAGGGAGGTGGCCAGCTCCCGCTCGGCGGTGTCCACCACGTCGTGGAGGGACAGGATGTCCCCGCTGGCGGGCACCTCCGCGTGGAGGGACAATATCCGCCGGCCGGGGCCGTAGTCGTGGACCATCAGGTCGTGGATGCCGATGATCTCCGGGTGGGAGAGGACCAGGTCCTGCACCTCCTGGACGAATTCCGGGGAGGGGGGCTGGCCCAGCAGGGGGTTGATGGTGTCCCGGGCGGCGCTGATCCCCGCCCAGAGGATGAAGCAGGCCACCGCCGCGCCGCACCAGCCGTCGATGCGCAGGTCCCAGACGCGGCCCGCCAGGGTGCTCAGCAGCACCGCCGAGGTAGCCAGGCAGTCGCTGAGGCTGTCGGTGGCGGTGGCGGCCATGGCGGCGGAGCCGATCTTTTGGGACACCGCGCGGTTATAGGCCGCCATGTACAGCTTCACCGCGATGGAGCCCAGGAGGATCCCCACCGCCACGGGGCTGAACGCCACCTCCTCGGGGTGGAGGATCTTTTCGATGGAGGTCTTGGCCAGCTCCACGCCCATCAGCAATATCACCATGGACACCACCAGGCCGGAGACGTACTCCATGCGCCCGTGGCCGAAGGGGTGGTGGCTGTCGGGCTTCTG
>CALXGG010000148.1 GCA_944387785.1 uncultured Oscillospiraceae bacterium
GAGGACGGAGCCGGCCCCCTGGCCGCTCTGGCCGCCCTGACCGTTCTGGTTATCCTGGCCGTTGTGGAGGTTTTGGTTGTTCTGGTTGCCCTGGGCGGGGCTGTCCTGGACGGCGGCGGTGAAGGCGGCGATGCGGTCCCGGAGCTGGCTGAGGGTCATGTCCCGGACCTCCTCCGCCGTGACGGAGGGGTCCAGCTCCCGCAGGGCCAGATAGGCCCGGTACTTGCCGCAGGAGAGGCCCGCCTCCGAGGCCTCCCGGGCCTCCTGGCCGCTGGCGCAGTAGCAGTAGGCGTTGTCCTCCCCGGCGGTGCAGCGCTCCGCCCCCGACAGCAGGCGGCCGCACTGGCCCTCATCCTCGCCGGTGACGGCGATGGTCATGACCGCGTCCTCCGCCAGGAGGGAAGCCACCCGGCTGTCCGCCAGCACCGCCTGGATGGCCTGGTCGCAGGTGAGGAACCGCAGCCCCAGGTCCGCCGCCAGGGCCACCCCGTCGTCGTTGCGGCCCGTGACGCCGATCACCCGGTCAAAGCGGTTGACGCTCAGCTCCACCCAGGGGTTGACCTCGATGCTCACCGAGGCGGTGGGGGTGAAATACACCCGCCAGCCCCCCAGGGTCACCAGCAGGACCAGGCAGGCGGCGGCCAGGGCCAGCCGCCGCACCGCCGGACGGGCCCGGCGGCGGCCATAGGCCCGCTCCGCCAGGAACGCCCTGGTGCGCTCCTTCAGGGCCTCGTCCGCATGGACGGCCCCAAAGGCGTCCCGGATCTGTTCACGCATCGCCATCACCTCCCAGCTTCTCCCGCAGGAGCTGCTTCGCCCGGTTCAAATGGGTGTAGACCGTGTTGACGTTCTTCCCCAGGATCCGGGCGATCTCCGGGGCGGTGTACTCCTCGTAGTAGTGGAGGTACACCACGTCCCGGTACCGCCCCGGCAGGGACAGCACCGCCTCCAGCACCTCCCGGTGGTCCTCCGCCAGGGGGGCGCTCTGCTCCAGCAGCTCGTCCAGGGGCACGGTGCGGCTGCGGAACACGCTCCTGAGGAGGTCCTTGCAGGCGTTGACCGTCACCCGGATCAGCCACGCCTTCTCGTGCTCCTCGCTTGCAAACGACACGGAGCTAAGGGCATACTTCAGGAACACCGTCTGAAATATGTCCTCGGTATCGGCCTCGTTCTTCAGATGTACCAGGCACAGCCGCCGGACGGTATCCGCGTACCGCCCGATGGCCCGTTCCACCTCTTGCTCGCTCCGCATCCCAAAACTCCGTTATGTCCTTACCGGCGGCAGCCTCCCCGGTGGCCGTAGTTCACGCTCACCGCGCCGGAGACGCCCGCCGCGCCGCTTGCCGTACTGCCGCTGTACGCGCCGTAGTAGCCCCGGCGGCCGCAGCCGCCCCAGCCGCCGTTGTAGCAGCCGTAGCCGTCGGCGTAGCAGCCGTAGCCGTCGGCGTAGCAGCCGCCGTACTCATAGCAGTAGCCGTAGCCGTTCTCCCCGCAGTAGTCCCCGCAGAAGCCGGGGCCCCGGCCCAGGTACAGCCCGCAGCCGTCGCAGATCCCGTCGCCGTCGGCGTCCACGAAGGGGCAGGCCGCGCCGTCATAGTAGTCGTACACGCCGTCCCCATCCGCGTCCGCAAAGGCGTAGGCCCGGCCCACATAGTAGTCGTAGACCCCGTCGCCGTCGGTGTCCAGGTAGGGCTCCGCGGCGGTGAGGCGGGCGTCATAGACCCCGTCCCCGTCAGTGTCCACCCAGGGGTTCACCGGCCCCACGCAGTAGTCGTACACGCCGTCCCCGTCCACGTCCAGGTAGTGGCAGCGGGGGACATAGGCCTGGGCGGTCTCCCCGGCGGCGGTCACCGCCACGGTCCGCTGTACAGCGGCGGTCCGCCGCCCGCTCCAGTCGGCGGCCAGGGCCCCGGTGGTGGCCATGGCCACCACCAGCGCCGCCGCCAGCAGGCCGGTCACAGCCTTCTTCATTTTCATATCGCGTTCCTCCCACAATCGTAAAGTCGGGGCGGCAGCGCCGCCTCTCTATCTCCTATACGACCGGGGCGGGCGGTTCCATTCGCCGGGGCGGGGAAAATTTTTCCCGCCGCCTCCAAGAAGGCCCGCAGGCCCATCTTACCACAGCTTCCCCCCCCATGGGAACCCGTAAATTTCCCGCGGCCCCGGCGGGCCGCCGAACCAAACGGAAGGAAAAGAGGCGCATCACCATGACCCATACCGCCGAACTCATCGCCGTGGGCACCGAGCTGCTCCTGGGCAACATCGCCAACACCGACGCCCAGATCCTCTCCCAGGGCCTCAGCGCCCTGGGCATCACCGTCCACTACCACACCGTGGTGGGGGACAACCCCCAGCGGCTCCGGGACGCCCTGGACGTCGCCCGCACCCGGGCGGACATCATCATCACCACCGGAGGCCTGGGACCCACCTACGACGACCTCACCAAGCAGACCCTCTGCGCCGCCTTCGGCCGGGCGCTGGAGCTCCATCCGGACATCCTGGAGGGCATCCGCTCCTACTTCGCCAAAAGCGGCCGCACCATGCCGGAGAACAACGTCCAGCAGGCCATGCTGCCGGTGAACTGCACCGTATTCGACAACCCGGTGGGCACCGCCCCGGGCTGCGCCTTCGAGGAGGGGGGCGTCCACGTCCTCATGCTCCCCGGCCCTCCCTTCGAGTGCCGGTACATGTTCGAAAACAGGGCGGTGCCCTACCTCCAGTCCCTTACCGACGGCGTCATCGTCAGCCATGAGATCCGGGTGTTCGGCATGGGGGAGAGCCATGTGGAGGAAAAGCTCCGGGATATCATGACCACCATGACCAACCCCACCCTGGCCCCCTACGCCAAGCCGGGCGAGTGCATGCTCCGGGCCACCGCCAAGGCCCCCACCGCCCAGCAGGCCGAGGAGATGCTCACGCCTCTGGTACGGCAGGTGGAGGAGATCCTGGGGGATGTGGTCTACGGCGTGGACGTGGGCTCCCTGGAGGAGGTGGCCTCCCGGCTGCTGGGGGAGAAGGGCCTCACCCTCTCCGCCGCCGAGAGCTGCACCGGCGGCCTCATCGCCAAGCGCATCACCGACCTGCCCGGAGCCTCCCGGATCTTCCGGGGCGGCGTGGTGAGCTATGTGAGCGACGTGAAGGCGGAGGTCCTGGGGGTGCCCCGGGAGGTGCTGGATACCTACGGCGCGGTGTCCGAGCCGGTGGCCCGGGCCATGGCCCAGGGCTGCCGGAAGCTCTGCGGCAGCGACATCGCCCTCTCCGTCACCGGCCTGGCCGGCCCTGAGGGGGACGACCGGGGCAACGAGGTGGGCACCGTGTACATCGCCCTTTCCGACAGCCGGGGCACCATCTGCAAAAAATTCTCCTGCGGCATGGGCCGGGGCCGGGACCGGGTGCGCTCCTCTGCCGCCCAGAACGCCTTCGACATGCTCCGCCGCCGCCTTCTGGGCCTGCCCTTATAATAGGAATATTGCCTGCGTCCTCTCCGCAACATATGCGGAGAGGACGCTTTTTCTTTTTCCGCCCAGGAACAAGGGTTTTTGTTAAGTTTTACTTTCGGAAGGGCCCGTATGCTTTACGGCCATTTTACCACGGCCCGGTTGATGATTTTACAGCCTCACCCGTACAATAGGGGCCGTACCAAGCGGTCATTATTTTAACCATCCTGGAGGGAAACATCACATGAAAAAGATCCTGACCCTGCTGCTGGCGCTGTCCATGCTGGCCGCCGTCCTGGCAGGCTGTGCCGCCAGCGCCGCCGACAGCGGCGCGGAAACCAGCACCCTGTCCGCCACCACCGGCAGCACCACCGACAAGAGCGAAACCACCGCCCCCAAGTACGTTTTCCTGTTCATCGGCGACGGCATGAGCTATCCCCAGATCCAGTCCACCTCCGATTTCCTGGGTGCCCTGGAGGACAAGGATTACTGGCAGGCCCAGCCCAGCCTGGACGACAACAAGGGCGCCATCCTGGACGGCCCCCAGTACCTCAACTTCATGAACTTTGAGGCTGCCGGCTCCGCCGTTACCTACGACTCCAACAGCTTCTGCCCCGACTCCGCTTCCACCGCTACCTCCATCTCCACCGGCCACAAGACCTATTCCGGCACCATCAACATGAGCGAGGACTACAAGACCGCTTATGAGACCATCGCTGAGAAGGTCCATGAGCAGCTGGGCATGAAGGTGGGCGTCATCTCCTCCGTCAACCTCAACCACGCCACTCCCGCCGCCTTCTACGCCCATCAGGCCAGCCGCAACGACTACTACGAGATCGGCCTGGAGCTCATCGATTCTGGCTTTGAGTACTTCTCCGGCGGCGCTCTCCTCAAGCCCACCGGCAGCGACGGCGACCAGGAGGACCTCTACGCCCTGGCGGAGGAAGCCGGCTACACCGTAGTCAAGACCCAGGCCGAGGCCGAGAAGGTCACCGAGGGCCCCGTCATCATCGTGGACGAGCACCTGGCTGACGGCGACGCCATGGCCTATGAGCTGGATCGCACCGACGATATGTGGTCCCTGGCCGACCATGTGGAAAAGGGCATCGAGGTCCTGGACAACGACAAGGGCTTCTTCATGATGTGCGAGGGCGGCAAGATCGACTGGGCCTGCCACGCCAATGACGC
>CALXGG010000149.1 GCA_944387785.1 uncultured Oscillospiraceae bacterium
TTCTTCGATCATAGCAGTAACTTTCTCACTAGCCATTGTTAGGTACCTCCTAATAATTTTTCAGTAAAAAGTAGTTGTGGTTGGCGCCGATCACTCGGCGGCGGGAGCTTCCTCGGCGGGAGCGCCCTGCTTCTCGGCGATCTGCTTGAGGACGCAGGCCAGGCCGGAAATGGGGGCCAGCATGGTGCCCAGGACCTGGGCCTGCAGGACAGGCAGCGGGGGGATCTCCGCCAGGGCCATGACCTCGCTGAGGGGCATGACCTTGCCGTCCATGAAGCCGCCCTTGATGGAGAAGCGGTCGCCCAGCTTCTTGGCGAAGTCGTTGACGATGCGGGCGGGAGCCACGGGGTCATCGTTGCAGATGGCCAGGGACGTGGTGCCGTTGAGCAGGTCGTCCAGCTCGTTCATGCCCACATTGTTGACGGCGAAGCGCAGCAGGGTGTTCTTCACAACGGCGTACTCGACGTTGTTCTTGCGCAGCTCAGCGCGCAGAGCGGTGTCCTCGGACACGGTGATGCCCTTGTAATCCACCAGCACGCCGGCGGCGGCGCCCTGCAGCTTTTCCGTCAGAGAAGCCACGATGGCCTGCTTCTCGCTGAGAACTTTTGCATTAGGCATTCTTGTTTTCACCTCCGTTAGATTTGCGGGGAATCTGGTGCGTTCAAGAAAAGGAAACAGTCCTTGTGCCCGCAAAGACACAAGGACTGAAAGCAAATCGTATCGATCGGCTATCCTCGGCAGGACTTACGGGCAAGGCCCACCTGCTGTCTTTGGAACGCATCAAGTATTATATTCAAGTACCGGCTGTTTGTCAATACTTAAATATCGGATCTCGGGGATTTTCCCCTGGCGGCTGCCGCCGGGTCTTACATGAGCTTGGCGGTGCTGAGCTTGATGCCGGGGCCCATGGTGGAGGCGGTGACGCAGCTGCGGATATACTGGCCCTTGGCGGCGGCGGGCTTGGCCTTGACAATGGCGCCCATGAGGGCGTTGAAGTTGTCGTTGAGCTTGTCGGCGCCGAAGGAGACCTTGCCGATGGGGCAGTGGATGATGTTGGTCTTGTCCAGGCGGTACTCGACCTTACCGGCCTTCACTTCCTGGACGGCCTTGGCCACGTCGGGGGTGACGGTGCCGGCCTTGGGGGAGGGCATCAGGCCCTTGGGGCCCAGCAGCTTACCCAGGCGGCCCACAACGCCCATCATGTCGGGGCTGGCCACGACCACGTCGAAGTCGAACCAGTTTTCCTTCTGGATCTTCTCCACCATGTCCATGTCGCCCACATAGTCCGCGCCAGCGGCCCGGGCGGCGTCGGCCTTATCGCCCTTGGCAAAGACCAGCACGCGGGCGGTCTTGCCGGTGCCGTGGGGCAGGACGATGGCGCCGCGGACCTGCTGGTCGGCGTGGCGGGAATCGACGCCCAGCTTCACGTGGAGCTCCACGGTCTCGTCGAACTTGGCGGAAGCGGTCTTGCAGATGAGCTCAAAGGCCTCCTTGGACTCATACAGGGTGGCCCGGTCGATCTGCTTGGCGCTGGTCTGATATTTCTTACCTCTAAACATCTCTCATGCCCTCCTTATTCGCCAACGATAACGCCCATGCTGCGCGCGGTGCCGGCGATCATGCTCATGGCGGCTTCCAGGCTGGCAGCGTTCAGGTCGGGCATCTTGGTCTCGGCGATCTTCTGCACATCAGCCTTGCTGATGGTGGCCACCTTGGTCTTGTTGGGCACGCCGGAACCGGACTCGATGTTGCAGGCCTTCTTGATGAGGACCGCAGCGGGAGGGGTCTTGGTGATGAAGGTGAAGGAGCGGTCGGAATAGACGGTGATGACCACGGGGATGATCATGCCCATGTCATTCTTGGTGCGCTCGTTGAACTCCTTGGTGAAAGCGGCGATGTTGACGCCGTGCTGGCCCAGAGCGGGGCCCACGGGGGGCGCGGGGGTTGCTTTGCCTGCAGGGATCTGCAGCTTGACGTATCCTACGACTTTCTGTGCCATGTTCAGGCACCTCCTTGATAAAATGTGGTGGTGGCGGGGCTCGTCTCTCCTTGGGGCGGCCCCTCCCACGGCGCCGCTGCGCGGCGGGAAAACTGCTTAGGGGAAATGGGTGCGGTCAGTCCACGACCTCCACCTGGTCCAGCTCCAGCTCCACGGGGGTCTCCCGGCCGAACATGGACACCACCACGGTGACCTTGTTCTTCTCCGGGTCGATCTCCTCCACCACGCCGGTGAAGGATTCCAGCGGGCCGTCGTTGATGCGGACCCGGTCGCCCTCCTTGTAGAGGACCACGATCTCGTGCTTCTCCATGCCAAGGGCCAGCACCTCCTCCTCGGTGAGGGGGATGGGCTTGTTGCTGGCCTCGCCCACGAAGCCGGTGACGCCCCGGACGTTGCGCACCAGATGCCAGGTATCGTCGGTCATCACCATCTTGATGAGGACATAGCCGGGGAACACCTTGCGCTCCACTTCCTTGGCCACGCCCGCATCGTTGATCTCGGTGACCTTCTCCAGCGGGATCTGGATGTCCAGGATCATGTCCTCCAGGTGGCGGTTGGTGACGAACTTTTCAATAGTGGTCTTGACGGCGTTCTCATAGCCGGAATAGGTATGGGCCACATACCATCTCGCGTTATCGGCCATTTCTCCCTACCTCTTACGCCCCGAAGACGTTGAGCAGGGTCTTGATGAACAGTCCGGCAACGCCGTCGAACACCCAGATGCATACGCCGATGGCCAGGGAGCAAAGGATCACCGTGGCGGTGTTCTTGCCGACCTTCTCCGGCGTGGGCCACACGACCTTCTTCAGTTCGCTTTTCATCTCACGGAACCAGCGGCCCCGATCCTTCTTGACCTTCTTTTCTTCTGCCATGATGAATTCTCCCTTTCCTTACTTGGTCTCAGAGTGGACCGTGTGCTTTCTGCAGAAGGGGCAGTACTTGTTCATCTCCAGACGATCAGGGTCATTCTTCTTGTTCTTGACCGTGTTGTAGTTTCTCTGCTTGCACTCGTTGCATCTCAACGTGATTTTAACGCGCATCTCCTAACGGCACCTCCTTATTCATGTATCCAGGCTCAGCGGCCTGTACCGATTGCCTCCCTGCTCCGGAAGCGGCGGCCCTTTCCCGCGCCAAAAGCGAAAAAATGCGCACAAAAAGAAAGCCCCATTTCCACAGGTAATCATTACTATACCACGAGGCTCCCCACAGGTCAATATATTTTTTTCAAATATCCCACTTTTTTTTGCGGGACAAGTATAGTATAATAAAAAGATGCGGCGGCAGCCGCGATACCACTATATTACAGCGGGAGCCCCCCGCTGTCAAGGAGAGACACCATGCGCATCATGGCCATCGACTACGGCGACGCCCACACCGGCGTGGCCATATCCGACCTCACCGGCTTTCTGGCCGGCTACACCGCCACCATCCACACCCGCCTCCGGGAGGAGGTCCTCTCCCGGCTGGGGGAGCTGATCCGGGAGTACGGCGTGGAGGAGCTGGTGCTGGGCTACCCCAAGAACATGGACGGCACCCTGGGCCCCCGGGCGGAGAAGGCCCGGGAGCTGGAGGAGGCCCTGAAAGAGCGGTTTTCCCTGCCCGTGGTCCTCTGGGACGAGCGCCGGACCACCATCGACGCCCACAACATCCTGCAAAACGCCGGCAAAAACGCCAGGAAGCGGAAAGCGGTGGTGGACAGCGTGGCCGCGGCCCTGATCCTGGAGGGGTATCTCACCTTCCGGCGGAGCCGGGGCTGACCCGCCGGTACCGTATGCAGATCATTCTATCAGATAGGAGAGCAGACAGAGCATGAAATCATTTACCAAAGCCAACCGGATCCTGCTGGCCCTGCTGGCCGCCGCCGTCCTGGTGAGCCTGACGGTGATCGCCAGCCGCTGGCGGATCGAATCGGAGAACAAGACCTACGACGTGATCCTGGACTACAATGAGCTGGAGCTCATGGCCCAGCAGAGCGACAAGGACGTCACATGGTGGCTGGAGCAGTTCCGGGACATGGGCATCACCCGGATGGGCCTCACCGAGGAGAGCCTCACCTCCCTGATGGAAAGCTCCCCCCTGTCCGTCACCGCCACCATGATGGACACGGTGATCCAGAACGCCGACTGGCGGGAGAGCTACCCCGCCGAATTCGTCAGCGCCATCACCGACTATGGCTATGACCGCTTTGACGTGCTGGTGGAGGTCTCCGGCCAGGAGGCCACCCGGTTCGTCGCCGACGGCGTGTCCCAGCGCTTCCACCCCGAGGACGTGGTGCTGCTGGACCTGGGGGAGGAGGCCTACATCCTCCTCAACGGCCAGGTCAACGACACCCTCTACCTCTCTGAGTTCAGCTACACCGACACCTTCAAGAAGGGCTTCTCCGAGCGCAACGAGATCGTGGCCTCCAAGCTCATGTACATCTCCCTGGGCCTCATGCCCAGCAAGGTGGAGACCATCCAGTCCCTGGGCATGGAGATCGTCCCCC
>CALXGG010000150.1 GCA_944387785.1 uncultured Oscillospiraceae bacterium
GAGTAAAAATATAATCGGCAGGACGCTTGCGAGTGGGCGAAGGCCGTGGCATCTATAGTGTTGCGATGTTCCAGAAAAAAGGGCACGACGCAGTCGTGTCCTTTTTTCTGGGTTCCGCCGCCCAGAAGGGCGGCTCCACCCCTTTTATTTGAAATGCTCGGGCGAAGTGAATTCGCCCTGCGCCAAGGTTTTGGGCCATCGGCCCAAAACGCTTGTACGGCGCAAAAGCGCCGCCCCACCGTGTGGGGCCCCAGGGCCTACCGGCATCTATAGTGTTTCGATGTTCCACGTCGGAGCAAGCGGTATATCGCATGCTCCGGCTTTTTTATAAAAATCACCGCTCACCCATATGGCCGAGCCCCTGGAGGGCACAAAGGAGGAATGTCCGCCATGATTTCGATTCGGGAAACAACGTCCAAAGACCTTGCCGACGTGCAGCGGCTCTGGGCTGATGGAGACGTGATGAAGTTCGTCGGGTTTCCGGAGGGCCTGCACGAAACAGATGAGGATATGAAAAAATGGCTTTCCCGGATAGAGCAGGGAAAGCCGCTGCGCAACCACTATTCGCTCTTTGACGACGGCGTGTACTGCGGGGAGTCCTTTTACGCCATTGACGCCGGCCATGATGGCAGCGCGTCGCTTGACATCAAGCTGTTCTCCTTTGCCCGGGGCAAGGGCATCGGCACGGCCGGCCTGAAGCGTGCCATCAGGGAAGCGTTCGCCCACGGAGCCAAACTGGTTTGGGTCGATCCCGACCCGCGGAATGAAAAGGCGATCGCCCTGTATCGGCGCCTGGGCTTCGCTGTGAAAGAACCGCCCGCCCATATTGCCCGGCAGGAAGAGGGGTATGACGCGGTCTATATGGAGCTGGAGCCGTAATTTCCGCGAGGCCTCCGCCAGGGGACGTGAGGCCGGGCGGGGACGGTCCCGCCTTTCCGTCGCGGCGCCTGCCCTGGGCCGGCGCCGCTCCCCCTTCGGCCGCATGAAAAGAAGGACACGACCCGGTCGTGTCCTTCTTTTTATATCCTGCCGGCGTATCCGGGCAGGGCCTTTCTTACAGCCCCAGGAGCTTCCGCTTCCTGTCCACATGGTTCAGGACCTCGCAGCCGTCCTCCGTGACGATCACCAGGTCCTCCACCCGCACGCCGAATTCCCCGGGCAGGTATACCCCCGGCTCGATGGAGAACACCATGCCCTCCCGGGCGGGGGCGGTATTCACGGCGCTCACGTCCCCCTGCTCGTGGTCCTCCATGCCGATGAAGTGGCCCAGCCGGTGGGTGAAATATGCCCCGTAGCCCGCCGCGGCGATGTGGTCCCGGGCGGCGGCGTCCACGTCGCAGAGCCTTACCCCGGGGCGCACCAGGGCCCGGGCCCGCTCGTTGGCCTCCCTGACCAGGTCGTGGATGGCGGCGTACCGGGGATCCGCCTTTTTCCAGAAATAGGTGCGGGTCATGTCGGAGCAGTAGCCGTCCTTCTTGCAGCCGATGTCGATGACGATGCAGTCCCCCTCCTGCACCACGGTGCCGTCGGGGGCGTGGTGGGGGTCGGCGGCGTTGGCGCCGAAGGAGACGATGGGGGCGAAGGCCAGGCCCTCGCAGCCCCGGGCCCCGTAGCACTGGATCAGGTAGTCGGCGCACTGCCGCTCGGTGACGCCCTCGTGGATATAGGCCGCCAGCTGCTCCATGCACTGGTCGTTGATGGCCGAGGCCCGGCGCATCAGGGCCTTCTCCGCCTCGTCCTTCCGGGCCCGGACGCTGTCCACGCAGCCGGAGCCCAGCACCGCCCGGGCCTGAGGGCAGGCCGCCAGGATGGGCAGCAGGAACCGGGCGGCCATGTTCTTGTCCACCCCCAGGGGGCCGGGGGCGATGTGGGGGGCCACGGCGGCGGCCACGTCGTCGTTGTCCGTGAGGGTGACGGCGGCAAAGCCGGTCTCCCCCAGGGCGAAGAGCTGGTTGGCGAAGAGGACGGGGGCGCCACCGGTCTTTACCAGCAGGCACCAGAACCGCTCAAAGGGCGCCACATAGAGGCCGGTGAGGTAGTAGATGCTCAGATGGTCGGTGACGAGGAGCTGGCTGAGGCCCGCCTCCTCCATTTGGCGGCGGACCCTGTCCAGCCGCTGCTGGCAGAGAGACATGGATGCGACCTTCCTTTCGGCAGAGAGTGGGGCCCGCGGGGGGCGGCCCCCGGCGGACAAAGCGATCATACCACATCCCCGGGGAAAAAGCGATAGCCGAAGGGGCCGGGCGAGAAGTTTTCGTTGTGCGGCGGGAGGCTTTGTGCTAAAATGGACTATCATGTCGGGAGAGGAAGGGGGATGGTCCCTGTGAGGAAACGGCTGGCCTGCCGGGCGGCGGCGTTCCTGCTGGCCCTGGCCCTGGCGGCGGCGCTGGCGCCGGAGCGGAGCCGGGCGGCCCTGGAGGGCGTTTATTTCACCGCCGCCAACGAGCAGCTGATGGAGCTGAGCAGCGGGACGATGCCCTTCTACTCCGGCGGGGTGCTGTATGTCTCCAGCAGCCTCTTTGACGGGACGGACCTGGGGGTCACCTATGTCTACAACAGCAGCACCGGCATCGCCATGCTGTATACCAACCGCACGGACCTGCGCTTTGACCTGGCCAAGCAGACCACCTACGACAAAAACGGCAACAGCTACCAGGCCCACGCCATCGAGAAAGGCGGCCAGGTGTTTTTGCCCATGGGGACGGTGTGCGGCTTTTTCGGCCTGAGCTGGAGCGTCAGCGACGCGAGCCAGACCGGCGTGGCCCCCCTGATCCGGGTCCGCAGCAGCGGCGCCATCCTCTCCGACCGGGATTTCATCGACGCCGCCCGCAACGAGATGCTCCGGCGGTACAACGCCTATGAGAAGGCGGCGGCGGAAGGGGACACGGAGGGGGACGGCCTGCCCAGCAGCCCGGTCTACACCGGCCAGAAGATCCACCTGCTGGTGGAGAGCCGGACCCGGGAGGACACGCTGGCCCTGCTGGACGTGCTGGGCCAGGAGGCCCAGGGGGCCTTCCTGCTCACGGCGGAGCAGATGGAGGACGGGGACCTGCTGCGGGGCCTGATTGCCGGCGGCCACGCCGTGGTGCTGCTGGCCCGGGGCGAGACGGAGGCGGCGCTGGAGGAGGAGATCCTCCGGGGCCGGGAGCTGCTGTGGCAGGCGGCCTGCGCCTGGCTGGACCTGGTGTGGTACGAGGGGGAGGCGCCCGCCGCCTCCCTGCTGGAGGAGCTGGGCTGCCTGTCCGTCACGGCGGACCTGGACCGGCGGGACACGGGGATGGGCTCCGCCGGCCGGGCCAGGACCCTTTTGGGCACGGTGGAGCGCTACCGGCGGGACCTGACCATCCTGCTGGGGCCGGACAGCGGCTGCCTGGGGGGCATGGAGACCCTGCTGGAGGGCCTGGAGGAGCGGGAGTGCCTGGTGTGCGCCTGGCGCCCCGCCGCCTAATTTACAAAAAATTCAAGCAATACCGGGCCTTTGCGGTATAATAGAACAAAACGGCAAAACGGCGGCGGGGAAGCGCCGCCGGGGAAACGGAGAAGGAGGAGGCGTGTGTATGGCCAGGAAGATTTTGGTGGTGGAGGATGACCGGAACATCTCCGATCTCATCCGCATGTATCTGGAGAAGGAGGGCTTCGAGGTGCAGACCGTCTTTGACGGCGGCGCCGCGGTGGAGACCTTCCGCGCCATGCAGCCGGATATGGTGCTGCTGGACATCATGCTGCCGGTGATGGACGGCTGGGCGGTATGCGGCAAGATCCGGGAGACCAGCCGCACCCCCATCATCATGATCACCGCCAAGAGCGAGGTGTTCGACCGGATCCAGGGCCTGGAGATGGGGGCGGACGACTACATCGTCAAGCCTTTCGAGATGAAGGAGCTCATCGCCCGGATCAACGCGGTGCTCCGCCGGACGGAGATCCCGGAGGATACCAAGAAGAAGCTGGTATTCGACAAGCTGGAGATCAACCTGGACTCCTATGAGCTGACGGTGGACGGCAAGAAGGTGGACACGCCTCCCAAGGAGCTGGAGCTGCTCTACCACCTGGCCTCCACGCCCAACCGGGTGTACACCCGCAACCAGCTGCTGGACGAGGTGTGGGGCTTCGACTACTTCGGTGACAGCCGGACGGTGGACGTCCACATCAAGCGCCTGCGGGAGAAGGTGGAAAACGTCTCCGACCAGTGGGCGCTGAAAACGGTGTGGGGGGTCGGCTACAAGTTCGAGCTGACGCCCAAGGCTGGCGAGGGGAAATAGGAGACGGTTTCCGCCGTCCGCGGGCAGCGGGCCCGGGCCGAAGGCCCGTCCAGGCGTCCCCGCCGGGGCGGGGACCCTGCCGCAGGGCGGATCCACTCCGCCCGAGGAAGGGAAACGGGAGGGCTCCCGTCCGGCAGAGGCCGGATGGGACAAACGTCTC
>CALXGG010000151.1 GCA_944387785.1 uncultured Oscillospiraceae bacterium
TTCCAGTAGCAGGTGGTGGCGGCGGAGGTGATGGTGATGCCGCGCTCCTGCTCCTGGGCCATCCAGTCCATGGTGGCCGTACCCTCGTGGGTCTCACCGATCTTATAGTTCACACCGGTATAATACAGGATACGCTCCGTCGTGGTGGTCTTACCTGCATCAATGTGAGCCATAATGCCGATATTTCTTGTGTTTTCCAGTGATACCTTTCTCGGCATATTGCTTCTCCTAACTTACCAGCGGAAATGGGCGAAAGCCTTGTTGGACTCGGCCATCTTGTGAGTGTCTTCCCGCTTCTTCACGGCGCTGCCGGTGTTGTTGGCGGCGTCCATGATCTCGTTGGCCAGGCGCTCGGCCATGGTCCTCTCGCTGCGGGCGCGGGAGTAGTTGGTCAGCCACCGCAGGCCGAGGGTCTGGCGGCGGACGGGACGGACATCCATAGGCACCTGATAGGTGGCGCCGCCCACGCGGCGGGCCTTGACCTCCAGGCTGGGCATGATGTTGTCCATAGCGGTGGTAAAGACTTCCAGGGGCTCCTTGCCGGTCTGCTCCTTGACGATGTCAAAGGCGCCGTACACGACCTTCTGAGCCACGCCCTTCTTCCCGTCCAGCATGATGCTGTTGACCAGCTTGGTCACCAGGACGCTGTTGTAGATAGGATCGGGCAAAATTTCTCTCTTGGGAACATTACCTCTTCTGGGCACTATGCTTCCCTCCTTCATTAAATTGATGAAATCATAGGTACTCTCCGGGCTCCCTGCCCGGCGTTCGGCCTGCCAAAGAGGTCACAGTTTATCTATCGTTTCAGAAAACTATGTCAACCTATTCGGCAAAGCGCTTGCTAGGGGTTGCGGGGCCGGTGATCTCCGCCCTGGCTGGAACGGAAATTACTTGGACTTGGGACGCTTGGCACCGTACTTGGAACGGGCCTGCATCCGGCCCTGGACGCCCTGGGTATCCAGCGTACCGCGGATGATGTGGTAACGCACGCCAGGCAGGTCCTTGACACGGCCGCCGCGGATCATCACCACAGAGTGCTCCTGGAGGGAGTGGCCCACGCCGGGAATGTAGGCGGTGACCTCGTAGCCGTTGGTCAGGCGCACACGGGCGATCTTACGCAGCGCGGAGTTGGGCTTCTTGGGGGTAGAGGTACGCACTGCGGTGCAGACGCCGCGCTTCTGGGGAGAAGGCAGGTTGGTCTCCTTGTTCTTCAGGGTGTTGAGACCGTACTGCATAGCAGGGCTGGTGGACTTGTAGGTCACCTGCTCTCTGCCCTTGCGAACCAACTGGTTGAAAGTAGGCATAGTTTTCTCCTTTCTCATAAAATGTAGGGAGCAAAGCTCCTGTTTATTTTTTACAGGATATCAAAAAATATCCTGGAAAAAATCAAAATGGCATTATTTCTTCAGCAATGTCACCACGGCGGCCCCTACCTGGATGCCGGCGGCCTGTCCCAGCTCCCGCATGGTGCAGCCCGTTTCCACCGGGATGCCGCAGCCGCGGCACTGCTCCGCCAGGGGCCCGGTCAGCGCCGGGTCGGCGTCGGCCGCCAGGAACACCTGCTGAGCCAGGCCGTCCCGGATGGCCCGGCGGGACTGCTTCGCGCCGATCACCTTTTCCCTGGACCGCAGCTCCTTCAGCACGGCAATTCCTCCTGTTTTTGACACGCCAAAATTCGCGGAAACATACCCGCGCAATTTTGAATTATAGCATAGGCGCGTTTTCACGTCAAGATGTTGTCCCCGCTTTTTTCCCAGGGAAAGAGACAACTTTTCCCTGCGGCGCCGGGGCCCTTGGGGCACAATGCCCAATGACCGGCGCGGAAAGGGCGGGGAGGACCGCTGGGGTCCTCCCCGCCCTTGTCAGCCGGTATGCCGCGGGGCCGCCTTTTCATTCGGCCAAGCCGCCGTCCTCCTCCGGGTCAAAGGAAACGCCCTGGCCGAAGCCCTCGGGCTCCTCCGGGATCTCCTCCCCGGCAAGCTCGGGCTCCTCGGGATCGGGCACCACCTTCTCCGCCAGATCCCGGTAAGCGCCAAGGCCGGCGCCGGCGGGGATCAGCTTGCCGATGATGACGTTCTCCTTCAGGCCGATCAGATGGTCCACCTTGCCCTTGATGGCCGCCTCGGTGAGGACCTTGGTGGTCTCCTGGAAGGAGGCGGCGGAGAGGAAGGAGTCGGTGGCCAGGGACGCCTTGGTGATACCCATCAGCAGCTGGGTGACCTCCGCCTCCCGCAGGGGCTCGCCGTCCTCCCGGACCTCGCCGGCAGCGGTGCGGGCCTTGATCTTCTCGTTGGCCGCGTGGAGCTCCAGGACGTCCACCATGGCGCCGCTGAGCAGGTCGGTATCCCCGGCGTCCTCCACACGGCACTTGCGCATCATCTGGCGGACGATGACTTCGATATGCTTGTCGTTGATGTCCACGCCCTGCTGGCGGTACACGCGGAGCACTTCCTGGATCAGGTAGTTGTGCACCGCGCTGGCGCCCCGGGTGCGCAGGACGTCGTGGGGGTTCAGGGCGCCCTCGTTGAGGGCGGCGCCCTTCTCGATGACGTCGCCGTCGCTGACCTTCAGGCCGGTGTGAGGCACGGAGTACATCTTGGTGTTGCCGTCGTCGGCCACCACATGGATGTTGAGCAGGGAGCCCTTGGCGCTCTCCTCGAAGCGGACCCGGCCGCCGATCTCGGCCAGGGTGGCCATCTTCTTGGGCTTGCGGGCCTCAAACAGTTCCTCCACGCGGGGAAGACCCTGGGTGATGTCGCCGCCGGCAACGCCGCCGGTGTGGAAGGTACGCATGGTCAGCTGGGTGCCGGGCTCACCGATGGACTGGGCGGCGATGATGCCCACCGCCTCGCCGGTGCCTACCGGGCGGCCGGAGGCCAGGTTCATGCCGTAGCAGCGGGCGCACACGCCGCTCTTGGCCCGGCAGGTGAGGACCGTGCGGATCTCCACCTTGTGAATGCCCCGGGCCTCCAGCACCTTGGCGTCGGCCTCGCTGAGCATGCGGTCCTTGGGGCAGAGCACCTCGCCGGTCTCGGGATCCACGATGTCCCGGACGGGGAAGCGGCCCCGGATGCGGTCGGAGAACTTCTCGATGACCTGGCCGTTCTCCTGGATCTCCTCCACCCAGATGCCGTGGTCCACGCCGCAGTCGTCCTCCCGGATGATCACATCCTGGGAGACGTCCACCAGGCGGCGGGTCAGGTAACCGGAGTCGGCGGTACGCAGGGCGGTATCCGCCATGCCCTTCCGGGCGCCCCGGGAGGAGATGAAGTACTCCAGCACGCTCAGGCCCTCGCGGAAGTTGGACTTGATGGGGATCTCGATGGTGCGGCCGGCGGTGTTGGCCATCAGGCCGCGCATGCCCGCCACCTGGCGGATCTGCTTCATGGAGCCGCGGGCGCCGGAGGTGGCCATCATATAGATAGGATTGAGCTCCTCCAGGTTGTCCTGCAGGGCGTTGGTCACGTCCTCGGTGGTCTTTTCCCACTCACGGACCACGGCCCGGTACCGCTCGTCGTTGGTCATGAAGCCCATCTTGTACTCGTTCTCGATGTCGACGATGCGGTGCTCCGTCTCCTTGATGAGCTCATACTTCTTGGCGGGGATGGACATGTCGTAGATGGAGATGGTGATGGCGCCCCGGGTGGAGTACTTGTAGCCGGTGGACTTGATGTTGTCCAGCACCTCGCTGGCCACGGTGAAGCCGTGCTCCCGGATGGTGCGGTCCACGATCTTGCCCAGCTCCTTCTTCCCGCAGGTCATGTTGATCTCGTAGTCGCAGACATGGTCGCTGTCGCTGCGGTCCACAAAGCCCAGGTCCTGGGGGATGTTCTGGTTGAAGATGATCCGGCCGGCGGTGATGTCCACCAGTTTCTGGTAGGTCTGGCCCTGGTAGGTGAACTCCCGGCGGACCCGGATGGGGGCGTGGATGCCGATGACACGGTCGTTGTAGGCCAGCATCACCTCATCCTCGCTGACGAACACCTTGCCCGCGCCCACCTCCTGGTCGTTGACATAGGTGAGGTAATAGGAGCCCAGCACCATGTCCTGGGACGGCACCGTGACAGGGCCGCCGTCCTGGGGACGCAGGAGGTTGTTGGCGGAGAGCATCAGCAGGCGGGCCTCCGCCTGGGCCTCGGCGCTCAGGGGGACGTGGACGGCCATCTGGTCGCCGTCGAAGTCGGCGTTGAAGGCGGTGCAGGTCAGGGGGTGGAGCTTGATGGCCCGGCCCTCCACCAGCACCGGCTCAAAGGCCTG
>CALXGG010000152.1 GCA_944387785.1 uncultured Oscillospiraceae bacterium
ATCAACCAGTACGGCCAGGTGGTGGGCATCAACACCATCAAGATGATGAGCGGCGACGACACCATCGAGGGCCTGGGCTTCGCCATCCCCACCAGCCTCGCCGTCCGCTGGGTCAACGAGATGATCGAGTACGGCGAGATCCAGCCCCAGCCGGTGCTGAGCCTGACGATCAACCGGATCCCCGAGACCCTGCCCGACGGCGGGCAGGGCCTGCGGATCGAGGAGGTCACCCCGGACCTCAGCGGCGACAAGGCGGGGATCCGGGTGGGGGATTACATCGTCTCCTTTGCCGGAGAGGAGGTCTCCAGCACCTCGGAGATCCTGGCCCTGCGGCGGGAGCTCCATGTGGGGGACCTGGTCCCCGTGGTGATCTGGCGGGACGGGGCGTATCTGGAAGTGACCATGGAAATGATGGCCGATCCGGGCTGACCGGCGGCGGAAAGAGAGGGATACGGGCATGGAGGAAAAAACGGCGGCCTTCCGGATGGAAATGGACGTGAACGAGGCCTACCTCCGGGAGACCTGGGAATTTTATCCCAAGGCCCGGCGGGTGACCCGGCTGCTGGCGCTGGTGCCGGCGGCGGGGCTTTTGGCGGTGGGGTTCACCTGGGCGTCCACCGGGGAGGCCCCCATGGGGTTCCTGATGGTGGCGCTGCTGTTCCTGGCCTTTGACCTGTACCTGCCCCGGCTGGCCATGCGGCAGACCTTGTCCAACTACCGCCGCTACCAGGCCGACGGCCCCCGGCGCATCGCCCTGACGGAGGACGGGGTGGAGACGGAGCTGGTGAAGTACGGCAAGACCCTTTTCCACGCCTACGCCGATTTCGACCGGGTGGAGGAGGACAGCCACGGCTGGTACCTGATCCGGCCCGGCCAGCGGGTGGTGATCCCCAAGGGGAAGTGCACCCAGGGGGACCCCGATCAGGTGCGGCCCTTCCTGGAGGAGCGGCTGGCGGCCTGCCATGCCGCCCTGGAGGAGCCTGAGGAGGACGAATAAAGCGGAACGCCTCCGGATCATTTGATCCGGAGGCGTTTTTCCTTTGGGAAATACCGGTAACGGGGCATCTTCCCCGCCGGCGGGGAGGGCGTTCCCTCACTCCGTCCGCCAGAAGGCCGCGCTGTACGGAGGCAGCTGGCTGCCGCCGCCGAAGTCGTGGAGCTTGCCGGTGATGAGGTCCGTGGCCCGGCCCGCCCGGGCGTCGAAGTGGGCGGTATAGGGGACGCTGTCGGCGTTCACCGCCACCAGCACCCGCTCGTTTTCCCAGCACCGCTCAAAGATGATCTGGCGGTTGGTGAGGACCACGTTGCGGAAGCTGCCGCTGCACAGGGCGGGGCTCTCCTTCCGGGCCTTGGCCATGGCGGCAATGGCGTCGGTGAGGCCGTTCCACTCCGGGGCCTCCAGGGCGGGCCGCAGGGCGTCGTCCCCCTGGTCCTTCCGGCCCTGGATGCCCCACTCGCTGCCGTAGTACAGGGCGGGGACCCCGGGCATGCCGAAGAGGAGGCCGTAGGCGGGGATCAGATGGTGGGGGTCGGTGAGCATGCTGGCGATGCGGGTGACGTCGTGGTTGTCCAGGAAGCTCAAAAGGTGCTTGCCCTTGTAGAGGGTCCACTGCTCCGGGCCGAACTGCCGCTGGAGGCTGTGGCCGATCTCGAAGAGGTTCATGGAGTTGAAGCTGGACCAGAGGCCCTTGTAGCACTCGTAGTTGGTGACGCTGTGGCACATCTGGTCGTTCATCCAGCGGTTGTAGTCCCCGTGGAGGGTCTCCCCCATGAGGACGAAGTCCGGCTTGAGGCTGCCGGTGAAGGCGCGCAGCTGCCGCAGGTAGTCCTCGCTGAGGCAGTAGGCCACGTCCAGCCGCAGCCCGTCGATATCGAACTGCTCCACCCAGGCGCGGATGGCGTCGAACTGGTGGCGCACCACCTCCGGGTTCTGGAGGTTCAGCTTCACCAGCTCATAGTGGCCCTCCCAGCCCTCGTACCAGAAGCCGTCGTTGTAGGGGGAGTTGCCGTCAAAGCTCAGGCGGAACCAGTCCTTGTAGGGGCTCTCCCACTTTTTCTCCTGCACGTCCCGGAAGGCCCAGAAGCCCCGGCCCACATGGTTGAACACCCCGTCCAGCATCACCCGGATGCCGGCCTGGTGGAAGGCGTCGCACACGGTTTTCAGCTCCTCGTTGGTGCCCAGGCGGCAGTCCACGGTGCGGTAATCCCGGGTGTCGTAGCCGTGGCGGTCGCTTTCAAAGACGGGGTTGAGGAGCACGGTGTCCGCGCCGGTTTTCCGGATGTGCTCCACCCAGTCCAGCAGCTTCAGGATGCGGTGGGCGCCGGCGCCGTCGTTGTCCCGGGGGGCGCCGCACAGGCCCAGGGGATAGATCTGGTAGATCACGGAGTTGTCAAACCACATAAGACCTCCTACATACACACAAAGGATGGGAATAAAAAGGCCCGGCGCCGCTTCCGACAGCACCGGGCACTCCTAGTATACCCGAAAATCCGGGAAGTGTCAATTTTTACCGCCCGGGTCAGGCCTCCACCGGCCCCTTGTAGTCCAGGATGCCGCCTAGGTTGGTCACGTTGGTGAAGCCCAGCTTCTCCAGGGCCTTGCAGCCCCGGGCGCTGCGGGCGCCGCTGCGGCAGTAGAGGAAAATAGGGGTATCCTTGGGGGCGTCCAGGGTGGGGATCTGGTTGAGGGGGATGTGCTCCACGCCGGGGACATGGCCCTCAGCAAATTCCACCGCGCTGCGCACGTCGATGATCCGGGCGCCGGCGGTGGCCCGGGCGGCGGCCAGCTTCTTGTCGAAATCCGCCCCGGAAATGGGTTCAAAAAAGCTCATTTGTTATATCCTTTTCTCTTTCTTGGTAGATTCGTCCCTCAGCCCAGCAGCACGTCCAGCAGCATCATCACCAAAAAGCCGGTCATGACGCTGACGGTGCCGGCGTGGGAGTGTTCCCCCAGATGGGCCTCGGGGATCAGCTCCTCCACCACCACATAGATCATGGCCCCGGCGGCGAAGGACAGGATCCAGGGCATGACGGGGGCCACGCTGCCGGCCACCAGCACGGTGAGCAGGCCGAAGATAGGCTCCACCACGCCGGAGGCGGCGCCGCAGAGGAAGGAGCGGCCCCGGGACACGCCCTGGGAGCGCATGGGCAGGGACACGGCGGCCCCCTCCGGGAAGTTCTGCAACGCCATGCCCAGGGCCAGGGCCACCGCCCCGGCCAGGGCGCCCCCCTCCTGGGCGGCGATGGCGAAGGAGAGGCCCACCGCCATGCCCTCGGGGATGTTGTGAAGGGTCACCGCCAGGACCACCATGGTGGTCCGCCGGAGCCTGGCGGGCAGGCCCTCGGGATGGTCGCTGCCGGGGTGGAGGTGGGGCAGGAGGCCGTCCAGGAGCATAAGGAACAGCCCGCCCAGGATAAAGCCGCCGCCCACCGGCAGCAGCACCCCGCCGCCCTGCTCCTCCGCCATTTCCATGGCGGGGATCAGCAGGGACCACACGCTGGCGGCGATCATCACCCCGGCGGCAAAACCCAGGAACACCCGCTGCACGGCGGGGGACAGGTCCCGGCGGAAGAAAAACACGGCGGCCGCCCCCAGCACCGTGGCCGCGCAGGTAAAGCCGGTGCCCAGGGCGGCGTAAAGCAGTTCTTTTTCCAGCATCATATTCTCCTGATGGGGCGGCCGGGGTCAGCCCCGGCCGCCTGGGGGGTCCAACGGATCAATAGTTCTCCGCCTTCAGCTGGAAGTAGGCCTTGGGATGGGCGCACACGGGGCAGACCTCCGGGGCCTCCTTGCCGAAATGCAGGTGGCCGCAGTTGCTGCACTGCCAGACCATGTCGCCGTCCCGGGAGAAAACGATGCCCTTCTCGATATTGCCCAGGAGCTTGCGGTAGCGCTCCTCGTGCTCCTTCTCGATGGCGGCCACGCCCTCGAAGAGGGCGGCGATCTGGTCGAAGCCCTCCTCCCGGGCCTCCTTGGCGAAGGTGGCGTACATGTCGGTCCACTCGTAGTTCTCGCCGGCGGCGGCGTCGGCCAGGTTGTCCATGGTGTCGCCGATGCCCCCGTGGAGGAGCTTGAACCACAGCTTGGCGTGCTCCTTCTCGTTGGCGGCGGTCTCCTCGAAGATGGCGGCGATCTGGTTGTAGCCGTCCTTCTTGGCCTTGGAGGCGTAGTAGGTGTACTTGTTGCGGGCCTGGCTCTCGCCGGCAAAGGCGGCCTGCAGGTTGGCTTCGGTCTTGGTTCCCTTGAGATTCATAG
>CALXGG010000153.1 GCA_944387785.1 uncultured Oscillospiraceae bacterium
TGCCTCCCTCCCTTGAAGATGCCGTAGCCGAAGTGGTCGCAGCGCAGGCACCGGGCGCTCTCCTCCATGGCGCCCTGGCGGCTGAGGCCGCATTCGATGCACACAAAGTCGTGCTTGCGCTCGCTGGCCTCCCGCTCGGTGGTGTTGACCCGGCCGTGGGGCATGCGGTCGCTGAAGTCCGGGTCGGGGATGGTCACGTCCACGGTGATCTCGTGGCGGAAGCCCAGGTATTCGTCGATGTTGGCCGCCGCCACTTTGCCGGCGGCGATGGCCTTGATGGCGGAGGCGGGGCCGGTGACGCAGTCGCCGCCGGCGAAGATGCCCTCCATGTCCGCCTTGGCCAGCTTGCTGTCGCTGAGGGCGTCGATGGTGCCCCGGTGGATGGGGATGCCGGCGTGCTCAAAGGCGTTGGTCTCGATGCCCTGGCCGATGGCCACCACCACCACGTCGGCGGGGATGCGGACCTCCGGCAGGTCGGCGGCCTTGGGCACCGGGCGGCCGGAGCGGATCTCGCCAGGCATCTGGGGCTGGACCCACAACGCCACGGCGCGGCCGTTCTCGTCGGCCTCGATGCGGACGGGGGCCATCAGGGTCAGAAGCTCCACGCCCTCGGCCACGGCCCCCTCCACCTCCTCGGGCAGGGCGGTCATATCCACCTGCCGGCGGCGGTAGACGCAGGAAACCTTCTCGGCTCCCAGGCGCACGGAGCTGCGGGTGACGTCCATGGCCACGTTGCCGCCGCCGATGACCACCACCTTCTTGCCGGTGAAGTCGGGCATTTCGTTGTCGCCGATGGCCCGGAGCATCTCCACCGCGCTGACCACGCCCTGGCTGTCCTCGCCGGGGATGCCGGTCTTTTTGTCGGTGTGGGCGCCGATGGAGATGTACACGCTGTCGTACTGGCGGCGCAGCTCCTCAAAGGGGATGTCCTTGCCCACGTCCACCTGGGTGATGACGGTGATGCCCAGGGAGAGGATGGAGTCGATCTCCCGGTCCAGCTTCTCCCGGGGGAAGCGGTAGCTGGGGATGCCGTAGCGGAGCATGCCGCCCAGCTGCTTGCGCTTTTCGTACACGGTGACCTCGTGGCCCATGAGGGCCAGGTAGTAGGCGGCGGAGAGTCCGCCGGGGCCGCCGCCGATGACCGCCACCCGCTTGCCGGTGGGCTGGGCGCACAGGGGCTGAGGCACGTCGCCGGCGTTGTCCACGGCGTAGCGCTTGAGGCCGCGGATGTTCATGGCGTCGTCGATCATATTCCGGCGGCAGCGGGCCTCGCAGGGGTGCTCACAGATGTAGGCGCAGGCCACCGGGAAGGGGTTGTCCTTGCGGATGAGGCGCACGGCGTCCTCGCAGCGGCCGGCGTTGATGAGGGCGATGTAGCCGGGGATGTCCACGCCGGCGGGGCACAGGGCCACGCAGGGCACCGGGTTCTCCAGGCTGCCCAGGCAGCGGTGGTTGTTGATGTGCTCCCAGTAGTCGTCGGCAAAGCCCCGGATGCCGTTGAGCACCAGCTGGGCGGCGTGCTGGCCGATGGCGCAGGCGGCGCTCTCCTCAATGTCCCGGGCGGTGTCCTCGATGAGCTTCATGTGGCTGGGCTTGGCCCGCCCCTCCAGCACGTCGGTAAGAAGGATGGACAGCTGGGCGAGGCCCACCCGGCAGGGCACGCACTTGCCGCAGGTCTGGGCGTGGCACAGGTTCAAAAAGTTCAGCGCCATGTCCACCGGGCACAGACCCGGAGGGGAGGCGGCGATCCGGCGCTCCATGTCGTGGTAGAGCTGCTCCACCACCATCTGGGCGCGGTCGGGGGTTTTGATGTCAAGGCGGCTCAAAAGCGGCACGCTCCTTTCTGCTTCGTAGCGATACCTGAATAAAATCCCAAAACAAAGGCGGATCCCCTGGAAAAAGATCCACATGGAGGGGATTCACTGCTTTAATTATGCCATCAAACCTTGTATTTGTCCAGAGGACATGTTAAAAAAATAACAAAAATTTTGAAAAATTTTGCCGCCGCTGGACATTTCGTGCCGGCGGCGGCAGCGGAGCGGTGAAAAAAGCCGGGGGAGGGGCGCGGGAGCCGGAGGGGGGTGGGAAGCGGCGGGGTGAGGGGCGGCAGATGGGTGGAGGGCCGGGCAGGGGGAGGCGGAAACGGGCCCGGCCCCCTGCCCGGGGGATGGCCGGGGCCGGGCGGGGACGGGGACAGTCCCTGCCCCCTGCCGGGCCGCCGCAGCGGCGGCCGGGAGCCTGGGGGCCGATCCCGGCGGGGCGGTCAGCTCCCGCTGCCGTCTCCGCTCCCGCTGCTCCCGCCGGGGGAGGCGGGGGGCTGGCTGGGCGGCGGGCTCCGCCGGCGGCGGAAGCGGCGGCGAAGCGCCAGCACGGCCGCCGCCGCGACGGCGGCGATGACCGCCAGCCCCATCCAGTTCCGGGCCAGGGCGATCACCAGGTTCTCCAGGGTACCCAGGCCCTGGCGCAGGCCGGTGGAGAAGGCGGAGCCCAGCCGCTGGCCGAAGGTGGTGGCCGGTTCCTCATCGGTGGAGAGCTTGTAGACCTCCTGGAGGCTGACGGTGATGGTGGAGTAGCTGATGAGGCTGTCGTACTGCCGCAGACTGCCGGTGAGGTACTCGATCTGGAGCTCCGTTTCGCTGAGGGCGTTCTCCAGGTCGATGATGTCCTCCATGGTGGCGGCCTCCTCCAGCAGCGCCAGCAGCCGCTCCTGCTTGGTGCGCTGGGTGGCGAGCCGGGCCTCGATGTCGTAATAGCTCTCGCCGACGTTGTCCTGGCTCTCATCCTGCCAGGTGACGTGGGCGGCCTGTCCCGCCTGATCCAGGAAGGCGTCGAAGGACGCCGCCGGTACCCGGACGGTGAAGCTGGCGCTGCGGTAGGTGCTGTGCTGGCGGATGCTGCGGCTCTCGCAGTAGCCGCCCAGCTCCTCCACTAATTGGTCCAGGGCCGCCATGGCGTCGTCGAAGGTCTGGGTCTCCATCTCCAGGGTGGCGGTGCGGATGATCTTGGACTGGTCCAGGGGGGCGCTGCCGCCGGTGTTTTCCGTGGGGGCGGTGGTGCCGCTGTCGCTGGTGTCGGCGGCCCAGCCCATCTCATCCATGATGGCGTCATCGGCGGCGGCGCTGCCGCTATTCATGGATTCCGGGGCGGCGCTGTCGCTGCTGCTGCCGCAGGCGGTGAGGAAGCTGGCCAGCAGCAGGGCGCACAGCAAGAGAGACAGGTTCCTTTTCATAACGCGATCCTCCTTTTCTGGGGGTTTCTGCTTTTTATGACGCAGAGAAGGGGGGCGATGTGCCGCCGCCGGCCAAGATATTTCCTTCCGCCCTTGCAAATACCGCCGCCGGGGCCTTATAATAAAAGAAAGAGACCGCCGCGGAGGCCCCCGGCGCGGGCGTCCCCGCTATGTGGTGAAAGGAGAGATACATATGACCATTACCTGGCTGGGCCATTCCTGTTTCGTGCTGGAGAGCGGCGGCTTCCGGGTGCTGCTGGATCCCTACAAGGTGGTCCGGGGGTTCCCGGACGTGACCGCCGAGGCCGACGCGGTCTATTGCAGCCACGGCCACTTCGACCACGCCTATACCGCCGGCGTGAGCCTCACCGAGGGGAAGGCAAACCCCTTTGCCGTAAGGGAGGTCCCCACCTTCCACGACAGTGAGAACGGCACCCTCCGGGGGGAGAATATCGTCCGGGTATTTTCCGCCCAGGGGCAGACGGTGGTCCACCTGGGGGACCTGGGCCACCTGCTGACGGAGCGGCAGGCGGCGGCCATCGGCCCCTGCGACGCGCTGCTGCTGCCGGTGGGCGGCACTTACACCATCGACGCCGCCGGGGCCAAGGCGGTGGCGGACCAGCTCTCCCCCCGGGTCATCATCCCCATGCACTACCGCCAGGGAGACAAGGGCTTCCTGGAGCTGGACACCATCGACCCCTTCCTCAGCTTTTTCCCGGCGGAGCAGGTGCGCCGCTACCCGGCCAGCCGCCTGGAGCTGACGGCGGACACCCCCGCCCAGGTGGCGCTGCTGGCCATGCCCTGAGGGGCGCGGCGGCTGTGACAGCGCGGAAAACCGGCCCCGGGCCGAAAAGGCCCAGGGCCGGTTTTTTACATGGCTGCGCCTGGCGGAGGCCCGTTCCCGTGGGGAAGAGGCCGCCTTGCGGCACGGGGGATCAGCCCAGGCTGATGCCCATCCGCCGGGCCACCTCCAGCATGCCGTGGCCCTCGGGGACCAGGCGGCTCTTGCCG
>CALXGG010000154.1 GCA_944387785.1 uncultured Oscillospiraceae bacterium
AGGGGGTCCGCCTTCTCCAGGGCGGGGGGGAGGCGGTAATAGAGCCCCGGCAGCACCTGCCGGGCCTCGCTCATCTCCAGGTCGATCCGCCGCAGGCAGTCGATGATGCGGTCCTCGCCGTCGGTGAGGATCAGGTTGGACCGCCGGCCCATGCACTCCAGGATCAGCTTCCGGCGGCTGGGCTCCCCCAGCTCGTCCACCACGTCCACCGTCAGGATGGCCGCCCGCTCCAGTCCCGGCTGCTCCAGGGCCGCGATGCGGCCGCCGCCCAGGTGCTTGCGCAGAAGCATGCAGAACATGGGGGGCGCGGCGGGGTTTTCCCGGGCAATGGCGGTGAGGTGGAGCCGGGACTGGGCCGCGCCGGCGCACAGCAGCAGCCGCCGCCCGCCCCGCAGGGAGAGGACCACCTGGTCCCGGGCAGGCTGCTGCACCTTTTCGATCCGCAGCCCCACGATCTCAGGCCGGAGCTCCTCCAAAACCCCGGCCAGACAAACAGCGTCAAGTGGCATCCCTTGTCACCTCCATCATGGCGTCGAACAGCTCGTTGATCCGCCGGGTCTCCCCCCGGAGGTAGAGGTAGCCCAGCAGGCACTCCAGGGCGGTGGCCTTGAGGTAGTCGCTGCGGCTGGCGCTGTGGGGGATGGTGTTGACGTGGGCGTTGCGCCCCCGCTTGAACACCGCCAGTTCCTCCGGGGTGAGCAGGGGCAGGATCCTGTCGGCCCGCAGGGCCTGGGCCGGCGCCTTCACCAGCTCCACGGCGGCCCGGTGGAGTCCCCGGCCGGTGGCCTTGCCCTGGGCGCAGAGACTGGCCCGGACCAGCAGCTCGTATACCGCGTCCCCCAGGTGGGCAAGGCCGATGCTGCTGATGGCGCGGATATCGTCATCTCCCATATGCAGGTCGAAATAATTCTCCATGGTTCCTCCTGTGTGGCAGAAATAGTTATAGTATACGCCCTTTTCCAGATCTGTCAAACCCTTCCGGCCTCTTTTCCGCCAGGGCGGGCGCAAAAAGGCGGCGCCGCATCACGCGGCGCCGCCCGGCAGTATTCAAAGGGAACGCTCAGCCCTGGCCGGTGAGGTAGGCCTCCGCCGCCAGCAGGACCTCCTCGTCAGTGGCAAAGGTCACCAGGGGCCTGGCCTCCTCAAAGGAGAACCACCCCAGGTCGGCGATCTCCGCCTCCTGGGCATGCTGACTGCCGCCGGTGGGGCGGGCGATGAAGAAGATCACGTCCTTGATGACCCCGGGCTTGGGGTAGTAGGTCACCACCTGGCGGAAGCTGTCGTCGATCCGGGTCTCCAGGCCGGTCTCCTCACGAATCTCCCGGAGGGCCGTTTCGATCTCCGTCTCGCCGCCCTCCATGTGACCCTTGGGGAAGCTCCAGTGGCCGCCGTTGTGGCGGGCCAGCAGGTACTGGTGCTCCTCCGGGGTGCCCCGCCAGATCACGGCGCCGCAGGACTTCTCCTCCGCCGCCTTGTGGAACACGCCGCCATCGCCCCAGGTCCATACGCCGCCGTGGGCCCCCAGCTCGAAGTGGAGCTTGGCGATCCCCAGGTCCACGGGGGAGAAGGGGGTGTTCTCCGTAAGATGGACCTGGACGGAGTTGTCCCGCTTTTTTACGAAGCGGTAGGGCTGGCGGTTCCGGGCGGAGGGCGCCCGCTGTACGGCGGCCATGCCGGACATGAACCAACTGGGGGCGTGGCTCAGGCCGGAGGCCAGCTCCGCCACGCTCTTGCTGCCCCGCTGGGCGATGCGCCGGATGAGCTTCTCTTTCCCGCTGCGCTCCTCCGGGGTGTGGCCGATGGCCGCCACGCACACCAGGGACTCTCCCGGCGCCAGGTGGCACAGGCAGCTGCGCTGGTCGTAGGTGCCGCCCACCCAGCAGGTGCCAAGGCCCATGGACGTTGCGGTCAGGACGATGAGCTCCCCGTAGTAGCCGCACTTCTCCGCCAGGTCCGGGTCGGAGGCGGGCCCGGCGAACACCAGGTAGTTGCGCACCCCGGAGAGCATGCCGTAGCTCTTGGTAAGGGAGGAGAAGGGGTCGGGCCGGTCGCAGATCAGCTGGATGTGGAGCCCGCCCTGGCGGTTGTACTGCCCGATGGCCTTGTTCAGCTGGCAGATCTGCTGGGGGCTGATGAGGTCGGGCAGGTATGTCCGCAGGGAGATCCTGGTGGATATCGCGTCAGACAGCGTCATAATGTCTCCTTTCCGGCAGCACGCCGCAGCACAGACGCCCAAAGGCGGGGCTAGCAGCCGGCTCTCTCCTGGTTTGGAGCCGGCCATAGAGATACTTTCTTACAGTTTATTATATCAGTGAGTCCTGTCAAGTCAATAACTTGATAAGAACATGAAAAAAATCCTTGCTATACTGTGAATAATCTGTTAAGATATAACCACAACCACATATCGGATGATGTCCGCAGGAAACGGGGGGACGTTCCCCCGACCTAAGGCGTAACGCGTACGGGTGCCGGGAGGCGGGACTGTGGACGGACGAAATTCTGGAGAAATCTGCTTAGGCAGATGCCGAAGGTGCAAGCGGCCGATTCCGTAAACTCTCAGGCGAAAGGACAGAATCACCACTGAACATACACTCAGCAGGAAGGAGATCCGGCTGAGCGCGTGGGATCTGTTCTCTCTTCTGGGACGCCGCTGCTGCGGCGTCCCAGTTTGTCTCCGGTATGGCGGAGAAAATGAAAGTAAAGGAGAAAGAAACGGTATGGAGGGTATTTTCAACGCCATAGCGGCCGGCAACAGCTGGCTCAACGGGATCGTATGGGGTATCCCGGCGCTGGTGCTGCTCATGGGCGCCGGCATTGTTCTGACGGTGATGCTCAAGGGCTTCCAGTTCAGGAAGTTCGGCTACGCCATGAAGAACACCATCGGCAAGATGTTTGACAAGCACGAGGCGAAGCAGGGCGAGGTGACGCCCTTCCAGGCGCTGACCACCGCCCTGGCCGCCACCGTAGGCACCGGCAACATCGCCGGTATCACCTCCGCCGTCACCCTGGGCGGCCCGGGCTCCATCTTCTGGCTGTGGATCTCCGCCCTGCTGGGCATGGCCACCAAGTACTCCGAGGTGCTGCTGGCGGTGAAGTACCGTGAGCGCAACGCCCACGGCGACTGGGTGGGCGGCCCCATGTACTACATCAAGAACGGCCTGGGCAAGAACTGGAAGTGGCTGGGCGTGATCTTCTGTATCTTCGGCGGCCTGGCCTCCTTCGGCATCGGCAACGCGGTGCAGGTGGGCAACATCACCGGCTCCATCAACAACGCTATCCAGCAGTTCGCTCCCTCCGCCGCGGAGCACACCTCCACCATCAACCTGGCGCTGGGCGTGGTGCTGGCCATCATTGTGGGCGTGGTGCTGCTGGGCGGCATCAAGCGCATCGGCAGCGTCACTGAGAAGCTGGTGCCGGCCATGGCGGCGATCTACATCATTGCCTGCCTGGTGGTGGTGTTCGCCAATATCACCAACATCCCCCATGTGTTCGCCATGATCTTCCAGGGCGCCTTCACCCCCGAGGGCGTCACCGGCGGCGCCGTGGGTATCACGGTGAAGCTGTGCATCACCTGGGGCGTCAAGCGGGGCGTGTTCTCCAACGAGGCCGGCCTCGGCTCCGCGCCCATCGCCCACGCTGCCTCCTCCGAGTCCAACCCCGTCAAGCAGGGCCTCTACGGCATCTTCGAGGTGTTCATGGACACCATCGTCATCTGCACCCTCTCCGGTCTCACCATCCTGCTCACCGCTGACAAGATCGGCCTGACCTACGGCAAGGACCCCGGCACTGCCATCAACGCCGCGGCCCTGGGCACGGTGTTTGGCAGCAAGATCGGCGCGCTGATCATCGCCATCGGCCTGAGCCTCTTCGCTCTGTCCACGGTCCTCAGCTGGGGCCTCTACGGTACCCGCTGCTGGGAGTTCATCCTGGGCACCAAGGCCATCAAACCCTATCAGATCATCTTCACCCTCATCGTCATCGTGGGCGCCACCATGGACCTGGGCCTGGCCTGGGACATCGCCGACACCCTCAACGGCCTCATGGCCATCCCCAACCT
>CALXGG010000155.1 GCA_944387785.1 uncultured Oscillospiraceae bacterium
GAGCGGGCCAACCGGGCCAAGAGCGAGTTCCTCTCCAACATGAGCCACGACATCCGCACCCCCATGAACGCCATCGTGGGCATGACCGCCATCGCCTCGGCCAACATGGACAACCGGGAACAGGTGGCCTCCTGCCTGCGGAAGATCTCCCTGTCCAGCAAGCACCTGTTGGGGCTCATCAACGATGTGCTGGACATGTCCAAGATCGAGAGCGGCAAGCTGACCCTCAATTTGGACGCGGTGTGTCTGCGGGAAGCCGTGGAGGGCATCGCGAGCATCATCCAGCCCCAGGTGAAGAGCAGGAAGCAGTCCTTCGACGTGTTCATCCAGAACATCCGACGGGAGAACGTGCTCTGCGACGGGGTGCGGCTCAACCAGGTCCTCCTCAACCTCCTCTCCAACGCCCTGAAGTTCACCCCCGAGGGCGGGCGCATCACCATGACCGTGTCCCAGGAGGGCTCCCCCCGGGGCGAGGGCTTCGTCCGCACCCATTTCATCGTCCAGGACACCGGCATCGGCATGTCCGAGGAATTCCAGAAGAAGATCTTCGACTCCTTCGCCCGGGAGGACAGCTCCCGGGTCCAGCGCACCGAGGGCACCGGCCTGGGCATGGCCATCACCAAGTACATCGTCGATGAGATGCAGGGCACCATCACCGTGGCCAGCCAGCGGGACAAGGGCAGCTGCTTCCATGTGACGCTGGACCTGGAAAACGCCCCGGACACGGAGGGTGAGATGCGCCTGCCCCCCTGGGACATGCTGGTGGTGGACGACGACGAGCCCCTGTGCCGCAGCGCCGCCGACTCCCTGGGGGAGATCGGCGTCCGGGCGGAGTGGGCCCTCAGCGGCGGCCAGGCCCTTGCCCTGGCCCAGGAGCGCCGCCGCCAGGGCCGGGACTACCATGTGATCCTGCTGGACTGGAAGCTCCCCGGCATGGACGGCATCGAGACCGCCCGGCAGCTGCGCCGGGCCATCGGCGACCATGTGCCCATCCTCCTCATCTCCGCCTACGACCGGAGCTACATCGAGGCCCCCGCCCGCCAGGCCGGCATCAGCGGCTTTATGGCCAAGCCCCTCTTCAAGTCCACCCTCTACCACGGCCTGCTCCGCTTCGCCGGCGACGAGCCCGCCCAGCAGGAGGAGCCCCAGGAGGCGGCCCTGGACTTCACCGGCATCCGCATCCTGGTGGCCGAGGACAACGAGCTCAACCGGGAGATCGCCAGCGAGCTGCTCTCCTCCTACGGCTTCCAGCTGGACTGGGCGGAAAACGGCCGGCAGTGCGTGGACCGCTTCTCCGCCTCCCAGCCCGGGGACTACGCCCTGATCCTCATGGACCTGCGCATGCCGGTGATGAACGGCTACGAGGCCACCGCGGCCATCCGGGCCCTGGACCGGCCCGACAGCCGCTCCATCCCCATCATCGCCATGACCGCCGACGCCTTTTCCGAGGACATCCACCGGTGCCTGGCCTGCGGCATGAACGCCCACATCGCCAAGCCCCTGGACATGCGGGAGCTGCTGCGGCTGCTGCAAAAGCACCTGGCCTGACCCCTGCCGGCGGCGCAATTCCCTGTGGCATTCTCCCCGGCGGTATGGTATACTGCTGGGGTAACGTCTGATCTCCTGGAGGCTTCCCTATGGCGCGTTTTCGCAAATTCTCATCCTTTACCTGGCTGCTGCTGGCGATCATCGCCCTGCAGTTCGCGGGGCTGCTGGGCCTGCTGCTGGCGGAGGACGGCCGGCAGGCCGATGCCGCGGCCTCCGAGGTCTCCGAGGCCCCCTCCGACGACGCCGAGGAGGACATCCCCGACTGGCTGCGGCCGGCGGACCCGGAGCCGGTCCGGGAGAAGGAGCCCCCCGAGGGCGCCCTCTCCGCCGAGGACATCCTCTCCGGCGCCCAGGTCATCGCCCACGGCATGGGGGCCGTGGAGGGCGTGGCCACCCTCAACTGCCTGGAGGGCTTCCAGCAGCAGTATGAGCGGGGGGTGCGTGTGTTCGAGGCGGACCTCCGGCTCACCTCCGACCTGCAGGTGGTGCTGCGCCACGACTGGCGCTCCGGCTGGCAGGCCGGTATCAGCGAGACCGCCATCCCCTCCCTGGAGGCCTTCTGCAACCGCCCCCTCCTGGAGCAGTATACCCCCCTCTCCTTCCGGGACCTGCTGCTGCTCATGGAGGAATACCCCGACGTGTGCATCATCACCGACACCAAGTTCACCGACGCGGAGATCGTCACCCTCCAGTTCAAGGCCATGCTCTCCGACGCGGAGGAGCTGGGCCTCTCCTACCTCTTTGACCGCATGGTCATCCAGGTGTACAGCCAGCTGATGTATACCGTGGTGGACAGCCTCCACCACTTCCCCCACTACCTCTACACCCTCTACGCCGAGGGCTTCGGCCGCACGGAGGCCGCCTTCCGGGAGATCGCCGCCTTCTGCGATGAAAACGGCATCCTGGGGGTCACCATGTGGGACTACTGGTGGGACCCCTCCTACGCCCCCATCGCCGGGGAGTACGGCATCCGGGCGTTCGCCCACACCGTCAACGACCCGGAGGAGGCCCGGTCCCTTCTGGACAGCGGCATCAGCGCCGTCTACACCGACACCCTCGCCCCCGGCGTCCTGGCCGGCCAGGCGGGATGACCCTTTGACATCACCATCCGAAAGGAACATTGCCATGGAACTGACTGAAAAGACCCTATCCAGCGAGAAGATCTTCGACGGGCGGATCCTCCACATCCGGCGGGACACCGTCCTTTTGCCCAACGGCCACACTTCCACCCGGGAGGTGGTGGACCACCCCGGCGGCGTGGGCATCCTGGCTTTGGACGGCCAGGGCAACGCCCTGCTGGTGTCCCAGTTCCGCTATCCCTACGGCGAGGTCCTCCGGGAGATCCCGGCGGGGAAGCTGGAGTACGGCGAGGATCCCGCCCAGGCCGCCGTCCGGGAGCTCCGGGAGGAAACGGGGGCGGCGGCCGGCCGCTTCGAATCCCTGGGGGAGCTCTACCCCTCCCCGGGCTACTGCGGCGAGATCATCCGGATGTACCTGGCCCGGGACCTGTCCTTCGGGGATACGGACCCTGACGAGGACGAATTCCTGGGCCTGGAGCGGATCCCCTTCCCCCGGCTGGTGGAGCAGGTCCTCTCCGGGGAGATCAAGGACGCCAAGACCATCGCCGCCGTATTGAAGGCCAAGCTGCTGCTGGGCCTGTGACCCTTTCCCCCCCGGGGGAAGCACCTGTGGACAGAGGTAACGACATGGAACAGAAAAAAACCGTCCTCGTGGTGGAGGACGAAAAAAGCATCGTGGATATCCTCCGCTTCAATCTGGAGAAAGAGGGCTACGCCGTGGCCACCGCCTACGACGGGGACACGGGCCTGGAGAAGGCCCTGGAAAATCCGGATCTGATCCTGCTGGACGTGATGCTGCCCAAGCGCAACGGCTTTGACGTGTGCCGGGCCCTCCGGGAGAAGGGCAGCAGCGTCCCCGTCATCATCCTCACCGCCCGGGAGGAGGAGGCCGACAAGGTGCTGGGCCTGGAGATCGGCGCCGACGACTACATCACCAAGCCCTTCTCCATGCGGGAGCTGATGGCCCGGGTGAAGGCCAACATCCGCCGCACCGCCATGCAGCGCTCCGGCTCCGCCGACGCCGCCATGGCCGCCGGCGGCGGGCTGACCATCAACCCGGAGAACTATCAGGTCTGCAAGCACAACAAGCCCATCGACCTGACCCAGCGGGAGTATGAGCTGCTGACCTTCCTGGCCAGCCACCCCGGCAAGGTCTATTCCCGCACCGACCTGATGGAGCAGGTGTGGAACTACGGCTATGTGGGCGACGACGTGCGCACCGTGGACGTCACCGTCCGCCGCCTGCGGGAGAAGATCGAGGACGACCCCGCCAGCCCCGCCCTCATCCTCACCCGCCGGGGCGTGGGCTACTACTTCAGCGCCGAGAGCTGACCATCCTTCCGGAAAGGAGCGCGCCTATATGTTCCGCAGCCTGCACATGAAGCTGGTGCTCATCATGCTGCTGCTCATCACGTCCCT
>CALXGG010000156.1 GCA_944387785.1 uncultured Oscillospiraceae bacterium
AGCCTCCGCCAAAGCAAACCGCGGCGCGGGAGGGCATCTGCCCTCCCGCGCCGTATCCTGTCCCGTTTCTGTTCCCGGCCTCAGCGGCAGCGGACGATGCAGGTGAGGACCTGCCCGTCCACCGTGGCGGTGACGTTGGTGGTGCCCTTGCCCACCCATTTGACTACGCCGCTTTCGCTGATAGAGGCCACGTTGGGATTCTCACTGGCCCAGACCACCGGGCTGTCGGTGCCGCTGACCTTCATCTGCACATCAGGATTTCCGGAATAAAGCGTAAAATCCGTCTTGTTGAGGGAGAGCTTGGCGTCGCTGACCCAGGGGTCGCCGGTAACGGTGACGGTGCAGCTGACGCTCTCCTCCCCGGAGGCGGCGGTGATGGTCACGGTGCCGCCGGCCTTGCCGGTGACGGAGCCGCCCTCCACCGTGGCGATGTTGTCGTTGGAGGAGGACCATGTCACCGCCTCCGTACCGCCGGTGGCGGTGAGGCGGGCGGTCTCCCCGGCGGGGATGGTGATCGTCTCAAAATCCAGGGCCAGGGGGCTGCCGTCAGGCTGGTTCCCCTCCGGGGCCTGGCTGTCTCCGCCGTCGTCCTCCCCGGTCTGGCCGTCCCCGCCGTCCTCCGGCGGGAGGACGTCCTCCTGCTGGTCCTCCTGCTGGGACTGCTCCCTGCGGATGCCCATGAAGCCGGCGATCTGGTCGCCGAAAAACACATAGCCCACCACGCCGATGATCACCACGGCGGTGACCAGCAGCATGATGCCGCCGGCGCCGGCGCTGCGCTTGCGGCGGGAGAGCCGCTTGCCGCCCCGGCGGCGCAGGGGCTTGCCCCGCTTCTCGGCCTCCTCCTCCTCGCAGAAGGGGCACTTCCGATAGGTGTCCGAATATTCCTGGCCGCACTGGGGACAAACACGATTGCCCATATCTGAAATCCTCCTTGGGACACAATTTCATCACTTTACATAATATCGGCTTTTCCCCCGTCCGTCAACTGCCTTTTGCCCCTTTTGACGGATTTGGTGAAATTTTGTTCCTCCGCCTTGCTTTTCCCCCGCCCTCCGCCTATAATTGAAAAAAACAGCGGACAGGAGGGCCCCGCCTATGATGGACACCATCTTTATCGGCATCGCCGGCGGCACCGGCAGCGGCAAGACCACTCTGACGGAGCACATCAAAAAGCGTTTCGGCGACGACGTCAGCGTCATCTACCACGACAACTACTACAAGGACCAGACCGGCATGCCCTTTGAGATCCGCTGCCGCCAGAACTACGACCACCCCGACGCCTTCGACACGGACCTTATGGTCCGCCACCTGAAGGCCCTGAAGGCCGGCGTGCCCATCCAGTGCCCGGTGTACTCCTACACCGAGCACAACCGCACCGCCCAGACCACCGAGATCCGGCCCACCAGCGTGGTCATCGTGGAGGGCCTCCTCATCTTCCAGAACCCGGAGCTCCGGGACCTGATGGACATCAAGATCTTTGTGGACACCGACGCCGACGTGCGGATCCTCCGGCGGATCATGCGGGACGTGAAGGAGCGGGGCCGCACCATCGACTCCGTGGTGGAGCAGTACCTCACCACCGTCAAACCCATGCACGAGCAGTTCGTGGAGCCCTCCAAGCGCTTCGCCGACATCATCGTGCTGGAGGGGGGCCACAACCTGGTGGCCCTGGACATGATCATGCAGCGGATCGCCAACCATATCGGCAAGCAGGGCTGACAGCCCGCCCGCCATATCCAATACAAGAAGGAGGGGCCGTGATGCGGTTGAGAAGCGTCCTTTGACCCAAATTTCAGTCAAAGGAGGATCATACATGACCATCACCATCACCCGGGAACTGCCCTCCCGGGAGCAGCTCCTTGCCCTCTACGACAGCGTGGGCTGGAGCGCCTACACCTGCGAGCCGGACCGCCTGGAGCGGGCCGCGGCCGCCTCCCTGGCGGTGTTCACCGCCTGGGACGGTCCCCGTCTGGCGGGCCTCCTACGGGCCGTGGGCGACGGGGAAACCATCCTGTACATCCAGGACCTCCTGGTAGCGCCCGCCTGGCAGCGCCGGGGCGTCGGCCGGCGGCTGATGGCGGCCTGCCTGGAAGCCTATCCCCATGTGCGGCAGAAGGTGCTGCTCACCGACCATACGGAGGGGAACCTGGCCTTTTACCGGGCCTGCGGCTTCCTCCCCAGCGGGGACTATGGCTGCGCCGCCCTCCTCCGCCTGGAAAACATCCCATAATTGCCAAGCAAAAGGACGGCCCTGGGGCCGTCCTTTTTTCTATCCGGCTATCTTACAGGAACAATCCGGCGATGTGGTACACCGCGAAGCTCACCAGCCAGGCCACCGCCAGCTGCCAGCCCAACGTCAGGGCCGTCCACCTGGCGCTGCCCATCTCCCGGCGGATGGTGCTGATGGCCGCCACGCAGGGGGTGTACAGGGCGCAGAAGGCCAGGAACGCCAGGGCCGCCGCCGGGGTAAAGGTGGCGGACATGACGGCCCCCGCCGCCGCGTAGTCCGTCAGGGAGAAGCCGTAGAAGAGGCTCATGGAGCTGACCACCGCCTCCTTGGCGATGAGGCCCGTGAGCAGGGCCACCGCCGCCTGCCACACGCCGAAGCCCATGGGGGCGAACACCGGCGCGATGAAGCCGCCGAACTGCGCCAGGATGCCGTCGGCGGTATCCGCCACCATGTGCAGGTCCGTGCCGAAGTTCTTGAGGAACCACACCAACACGCTCATAGCGGCGATGATGGTGCCCGCCCGGGTGAGGAAGTCCCGCACCCGCTCCCAGACGTGGAGCCAGATGTTCTTCAGGGTGGGCATCCGGTAGGGAGGCAGCTCCAGCAGGAAGGGAGCGGGCTCCCCCTTGAAGATGCTGCGCTTGAGGAAAAGGCCGGACAAAATGGCCATCACCGGCCCCAGAAGGTACAGCCCGAACACCACCAGCCCCGCGTGACTGGGGAAAAAGGCGGCGGTCATGAGGCCGTAGATGGGGAGCCTCGCCCCGCAGGACATGAAGGGCACCAGCAGAATGGTCATCCGCCGGTCCTTCTCATTCTCCATGGTGCGGGCCCCCATCACCGCCGGCACCGTGCAGCCAAAGCCCATGAGCATGGGGATGAAGGCCTTGCCGCTCAGGCCGAAGTGGCGGAGGGTCCGGTCCATCACAAAGGCCGCCCGGGCCATATAGCCGCTGTCCTCCAGCATGGAGAGGAACAAAAACAGCAGGGCGATCATAGGCAGGAAGGTAAGGACGCCGCCCACGCCGGAGATGAGGCCGTCCACCAGCAGGCCCGTGAGCCAGGCCGGGGCGCCCACGGTCCCCAGCCAGCCGGATACGCCGGGGCAGAGGACATTCTCCACAAAGGCGGCGATGCCGTCGGACATCCAGGCCCCGGGGCCGCCGAAGGTGATGAGGAACACCACCAGCATCATGAGAAGGAACATCGGCAGGGCCAGGTACTTGTGGGTGGCCACCGCGTCGATGCGCTCGGTGAGGGTGGGCTTGCCGTCCCGGCTCTTTTTCCGGACAGCGCTGCGGACCACCCGCTCCACGAACCGGTAGCGGCTGTCCGCCAGCAGGGTCTCCCGGTCCCCCAGGGGGCTGCTCTTCTCGTACTCCGCCGCGATGGCGTCGATCTTGTCCAGGGTCTCCCGGTCCAGGGACAGGTCCTCCGCCACCTTGGCGTCCCCCTCCAGCAGCTTGATGGCCGCCCAGTGGGCGGGGATCCCAGCGGCGTAGGCCTTGTCGTGGATCAGCTCCCCGATCCGATGGTGGATGATGTGGGTGAAGTCATCGTAGAGGTCGTCAGGCTCCAGGGTGAGGCCCGTGTGCATCTGGCGGTGGGCCTCCTCCACCAGCTTGTCGATATTCTTGTTGTCCCGGGCGGAGAT
>CALXGG010000157.1 GCA_944387785.1 uncultured Oscillospiraceae bacterium
GTCCAGTCCGGCAAGAAGCTGGTCATCATCGCCGAGGATGTGGAGGGCGAGGCCCTGAGCACCCTGATCGTCAACCGCCTGCGGGGCACCCTGAACGTGGTGTGCGTCAAGGCCCCCGGCTTCGGCGACCGCCGCAAGGAGATGCTCCAGGATATCGCCATCCTCACCGGCGGCCAGGTCATCAGCGAGGAGCTGGGCTACGAGCTCAAGACCGCTGACATCTCCATGCTGGGCCGTGCCCGTCAGGTGAAGGTCACCAAGGAGAACACCGTCATCGTGGACGGCGCCGGCGACAGCCAGGCCATCAAGAACCGCGTGGCCCAGATCCGCAGCCAGATCGCCGTCACCACCAGCGATTACGACAAGGAGAAGCTCCAGGAGCGCCTGGCCAAGCTGGCCGGCGGCGTGGCCGTCATCAAGGTGGGCGCCGCTACCGAGACCGAGATGAAGGAGAAGAAGCTGCGCATCGAGGACGCCCTCAACGCCACCAAGGCCGCTGTTGAGGAAGGCATCGTGGCCGGCGGCGGCGTGGCCTATGTCAACGCCGTGTCCGCTGTGGAGGCCCTGCTGGCCAACGTGGACGGCGACGAAAAGACCGGCGTGCGCATCATCGCCAAGTCCCTGGAGGCCCCCATCCGCCAGATCGCGGCCAACGCCGGCCTGGACGGCAGCGTGATCCTGGAGAACGTGAGGAAGTCCGGCAAGACCGGCTACGGCTTCGACGCCTACAAGGAGGAGTACTGCGACATGGTCTCCGCCGGTATCGTGGATCCCGCCAAGGTGACCCGCTCCGCCCTGGAGAACGCCGCCTCCGTGGCCTCCATGGTGCTGACCACCGAGTCCCTGGTGGCCGACAAGCCCGAGCCTCCCGCACCGGCTCCCGCTGCTCCCGACATGGGCGGTATGTATTGATCCAGCGCCCACTCCTGAATATTGCTGCAAAAGGCCCGCGGCATACGCCGCGGGCCTTTTTTGCTCTGCTTTATGGTAAGCTGAGGGGGATCACCCCCCTCTGCCTCCCACAGAGGGCACTGCCTCCCCAGGCGGCTGGCCGCCCGGGGCCCCGTCTGATTTCACTTGCGCGGGGCGAGTGGATCGCCCCTTGCGCCGAGGTTTTGCCGCAAGGCAGACCGCTCGTACCCGCCTCCGGCGGGAGCCCATGGCCGGTATGGCAAAAAGCACCCCGGAGCGCTGCTCCGGGGTGCTTCGTATCGGTCCTGTGCTGATCTTACTTCATGCTCTCGGCCACGGCAACCGCGCAGGCCACGGTCATACCGACCATGGGGTTGTTGCCGGCGCCCAGGAAGCCCATCATCTCCACATGAGCGGGGACGGAGGAGCTGCCGGCGAACTGGGCGTCAGAGTGCATACGGCCCATGGTGTCGGTCATGCCATAGCTGGCGGGGCCGGCGGCCATGTTGTCGGGGTGGAGGGTACGGCCGGTGCCGCCGCCGGAGGCCACGGAGAAGTACTTCTTGCCCTGCTCCACGCACTCCTTCTTGTAGGTGCCGGCCACGGGATGCTGGAACCGGGTGGGGTTGGTGGAGTTGCCGGTGATGGACACGTCCACGCCCTCCAGGTGCATGATGGCCACGCCCTCGCGGACGTCGTCAGCGCCGTAGCAGCGGACGTTGGCCCGCTCGCCCTCGCTGTAACGGATCTCCTTGACGATGTTCACCTTGCCGGAGGCGTAGTCGAACTGGGTCTGGACATAGGTGAAGCCGTTGATGCGGCTGATGATCTGGGCGGCGTCCTTGCCCAGGCCGTTGAGGATGACCCGCAGGGGCTCCTTGCGGGCCTTGTTGGCGTTGCGGACGATGCCGATGGCGCCCTCGGCGGCGGCGAAGGACTCGTGGCCCGCCAGGAAGGCGAAGCACTTGGTCTCGTCCCGCAGCAGCATGGCGCCCAGGTTGCCGTGGCCCAGGCCCACCTTGCGGTCCTCGGCCACAGAGCCGTCGATGCAGAAGGCCTGCAGGCCGATACCGATGGCCTCGGCGGCGTCGGCGGCGGTCTTTACGCCCTTCTTGATGGCGATGGCGGCGCCCATGCAGTAGGCCCAGCAGGTGTTCTCAAAGGTGATGGGCTGGATGCCCTTGACGATCTCATAGGGATCAAAGCCCTTGTCCTGGCAGATTTTGCGGCACTCCTCGATGGAGGCGATCCCATACTGAGCGAGGACGCCGTTGATCTTGTCGATTCTTCTCTCGTAGCTTTCAAACAGAGCCATTTCTTTGTCCTCCTTCTCTTATTCGTGGCGGGGATCGATATACTTGACGGCGGCGTCCCACTGGCCGTAGTGGCCGGTGGCGGCCTTCAGGGCCTCGTTGGCGTCGGTGCCCTTGGCGATGGCGGCCATCATCTTCCCCAGGTGGACAAACTCATAGCCGATGACCTCGTTGTCCTTGTTCAGAGCCATACGGGTGCAGTAGCCCTCGGCCATCTCCAGGTAGCGGGGACCCTTGGCGTTGGAGGCGAACATGGTGCCCACCTGGCTTCTCAGGCCCTTGCCCAGGTCCTCCAGGGAGGCGCCGATGGGCAGGCCGCCCTCGGAGAAAGCGGTCTGGCTGCGGCCGTAGACGATCTGCAGGAACAGCTCCCGCATGGCGGTGTTGATGGCGTCGCACACCAGGTCGGTGTTCAGCGCCTCCAGCAGGGTCTTGCCGATGAGGATCTCAGAGGCCATGGCGGCGGAGTGGGTCATGCCGGAGCAGCCCAGGGTCTCCACCAGGGCCTCCTCGATGATGCCGTCCTTCACGTTCAGGGTCAGCTTGCAGGCGCCCTGCTGGGGAGCGCACCAGCCCACGCCGTGGGTGAGGCCGCTGATGTCCTTGATCTCCTTGGCCTGGACCCACTTGCCCTCCTCGGGGATGGGGGCGGGACCATGGTACGCGCCCTTGGCGACGGGGCACATGTTCTGAACTTCGGTAGAATAGATCATGGCGAATCTTCCTTTCCTTTATTTCCAGTCGCGCTTTGGCAGCAACCGAATGATTGGCGTTCCCGTGGATCAAGGCGGGAAAGCCCTGATCCAACAGTATAAATTATAGAAAAAACAGGGCGGATTGTCAAGGGATTGTCAAGGTCATCCCCGGTAAAATGCATCCAAAAGTTGCGCCTTTCCCGGGGAAAAACTTTTACGCCCCCGCCGCCTCCTCCCTTTTCCCACCGCGGCGCTCCCCCGGCCCAAATCCCGCAAAAGCATAGATTGATTTTTCCCCGGCTATGCCGTATAATGGCATATAATAGGTGGAATATCGAGATCATCTATCCAGGAGGTAACACTGATGAAACGGAAAACCAGAATCGCGATCGTCACCAGCGGCGGCGACTGCCAGGGCCTCAATGCCGCCATCCGCGGCGTGGGCAAAGCGCTGTTCCAATATGTGGACAACATCGAGATCTTCGGCATGTATGACGGCTACCGGGGCCTCATGGAGAATGACTACAAGTACATGGAGCCCAGCGACTTCTCCGGCATCATCGCCACCGGCGGCACCATCCTGGGCACCTCCCGCCAGCCCTACATCCCCGGCAAGACCATCGTGGACAAGGACGGCAACGATATGATGCCCGCCATGCTGGATACCTATAACCGCCTGAACCTGGACTGCCTGGTGGTCCTGGGCGGCAACGGCACCCAGAAGAGCGCCAAGCTCCTCCACGACGCCGGCATGAACGTCATCACCCTGCCCAAGACCATCGACAACGACATCTACGGCACCGACGAGACCTTTGGCTTCCAGTCCGCCGCCGATATCGCCACCAACGTCATCGACTATATCCACACCACCGCCCTGGCCCACAGCCGGATCTTCCTGGTGGAGGTCATGGGCCGGGACGCCGGGTGGCTGACCCT
>CALXGG010000158.1 GCA_944387785.1 uncultured Oscillospiraceae bacterium
GTGAACATCCCCGTGGACAACGTGGAGTTCGGCCGCATCGCCGCCGGCAACGGCAAGCAGGTCATCATCCAGGGCCTCCGGGAGGCTGAGCGGGGCATGGTCTACGACGAGTTCAACTCCAAGCAGCACGAGATCCTCACCGGCGTGGTCACCCGCATCGACCCCCGCACCGGCGGCGTGTCCCTGCGGATCGGCACCGGGGCGGAGTCCACCGAGGCCCTGCTGGCCGCCGGCGAGCAGATCAAGAGCGAGGAGCTCACCGAGGGCCAGCATGTGAAGGTGTATGTGGTGGAGGTCCGCCGCAGCACCCGGGGCCCCCAGGTGCTGATCTCCCGGACCCACCCGGGCCTGGTCAAGCGGCTGTTCGAGCTGGAGGTGCCGGAGATCTACGACGGCATCGTGGAGGTCAAGTCCATCGCCCGGGAGGCCGGCAGCCGCACCAAGATGGCGGTGTGGAGCCACGACGAGGCCGTGGACCCCATCGGCGCCTGCGTGGGCCCCAGCGGCCAGCGGGTCAACAGCATCGTCAGCGAGCTGCGGGGGGAGAAGATCGACATCGTCAAGTACAGCGAGGATCCCGCCCGGTTCATCGCCGCCGCCCTGGCCCCCGCCGACGTCATCGACGTGCGGATGGCCGAGGAGGGGAAGGCCTGCCGGGTCATCGTCCCCGACGACCAGCTGTCCCTGGCCATCGGCAAGGAGGGCCAGAACGCCCGGCTGGCCGCCCGGCTGACGGGGTATAAAATTGATATCAAGCCGGAGTCCTTCCGGGAGGAGTAAGGCCCCTTCGGGGCCACGGGGCTGTTTGGCGGGGGCTACCCGGCCCTGGGCTCGGGGCGTTTGAAGCCAGCCGCTTCGGGACTTTGGCTCCCGGGCCTCCCCGGCCCGGACCCGGGTCACTTTTTCCACGGCGAAAAAGTGACCAAAACGCCGCCGGGGACACCCCGGACCCCCGCTCTGTCCAACCAGTTGGTATCGGACTTGATCCTGCGCAGCCACTGAAGCTACCAAATCCTTCGGGGATCCGATCTGCGGCGGGTTTCTCAACGATGCTTCGGCCGTTGGCCCTGTTAAAGGGATACGCGAATCTAGTGGTTCTGTGCCGGACTGCCTGCGGCTGCGGGAACTGCTCCGGCTCCCGCCAGCAAAAACCTGCAAAATCCCTCAGCACGAGGGGCCCTGCCGAAAGAAAAACAGAAACCACTTTCAGCACGAGGGGCGACAGCCGAAGTGCGGCAGAGCACCGCACCGCTTACGAGGTATCCGGAGGTCAAAAGGAAATTCAGTGGCAACTGGGTATCTCTTATGAAGCTGTCCGGTTAGGAAAAAGAGGGGGGTCTGGGGTCTCCCCAGCGCTTTTTGGTGACTTTTGTGCGTACAAAAGTCACCCGGGTCCGGGGCGGGGAGCCCCGGGAGTACCGCCCCTCAGCCCGAGGGGCGACAGCCGAAGTGCGGCAGAGAACCGCACCGGTTACGAGGTATCCGGAGGTCAAAAGGAAATTCAGTGGCAACTGGGTATCTCTTATGAAGCTGTCCGGTTAGGAAAAAGAGGGGGTCTGGGGTCTCCCCGGCGGTTTTTCCGCCCACTTTTGGGCGGCCAAAAGTGGGCCCGCCGGAGGCAAAGCCCGGGGCGCGGAACGCCCCCAAAGGAAAAGAGCCATTCCCCGGCGGGGACCCCGCCAAACCGCCCCGGGGATCCGTGGCCGCAAGGTGCATGCCGCCGCAGGCGGCAGAGAGAACAGAAAGGAACGACAGCCATGCAGAAGCCAAAGAAGATCCCCCAGCGCCAGTGCCTTGGCTGCCGGGAGATGAAGAACAAGCGGGACCTGATCCGGGTGGTCCGCTCCCCGGAGGGGGAGATCAGCCTGGATTTCAAGGGGAAGAAGCCGGGCCGGGGGGCCTATGTATGCCCCGACAGCGCCTGCCTGCAGAAGGCCCGGAAGAGCCGGGCCCTGGAGCGGGCTTTTGAGACGGCCATCCCCCCGGAGGTCTACGACCAGCTGGAGCAGCAGATGGGAGAGGGCAATGGATAACATCCTGCACATGGTGGGCCTGGCCCTGCGGGCCGGCCGGCTGGAGGTGGGGGAGGAGCCGGTGGGCGCCGCCTGCCGGGCCCGGGACTGCCGGCTGATCCTGGTGGCCCGGGACGCCGCCGACAACAGCTTCCGCCGGGTGCGGCACTTTGCCGACGCGGGCCAGTGCCTGTGGGTGTCCCTGCCCTGCACCAAGGAGGAGCTGGGCCAGGCCGTGGGCCGCACCGCCTGCGCCATGGCGGCGGTGACCGACATCGGCTTCGCCGAGGCTATCGGCCGGAAGCTGGCGGCCCTGGAGCCGGAGAAGTACGCTGTCACGGCGGAAAAGCTCCAGGTAAAGGCGGAGCGGGCCGCCCAGCGCCGGAAGGAGCAGCAGGCCCACCAGCGCAACGTCCGCCGGGGCGGCAGGAAGCACGGCCCCAAATGAAACGTACCGTCATATCCACCATAACGCACGCCTGGGTATCCGCCCCCGGGTACCCGGCCGTGTGTTATGGTGCAGAACCCTGATCACTATGGGAGGTGGCCCTATTGGGTAGTATTGTGAACAAGTATAAAGTGAATGAACTGGCGAAAGATTTCGGCCTGCAGACCCGGGAGATCATCGAGATCCTGGGCCGGTATTTCGACGTCCCCAAGAAGTCCGGGCAGAACCTGGACGAGCGGGAGCTGACGATCGTGTTTGAGCACCTGACCCAGCATAACCAGGTATCCGGGCTCCAGGCGATCTTCGCCGACGCGGCTCCGGCGGAGAAGCCCGCCGAGAAGCCGGCGGCCCCGGCGCCCCAGCAGGGCGGCCAGGCCCCCCAGCGGCCTCAGCAGGGCGGCCAGCAGCGGCCCCAGCAGCAGGGCGGCCACGGCCAGCAGAGCGCCGGCCAGGCCCAGCGGCCCCAGCAGGGCGGCCACGGCCAGGCCCAGCCCGCTCAGCAGCAGGCCCAGCCCATGTCCCGGGTCCCCAAGACCAAGGTGGTGGACACCCGCAAGGCCACCAACGTCAACCTGGACAAGTACGACGAGAAGCTCCAGGACCTGGCGGAGGGCAGCCGGGGCGGCATGCGGGACCGGGATCAGAACAAGGAGAAGTTCCGCAACGCCGGCAGCAAGAAGCGGGGCCAGCAGCCCTTCTCCAACAAGCGCAAGCAGGAGGAGGCCGAGAAGCTGCGCCGCCTCCAGCTGGAGATCGCCAAAAAGACCCCCCTCACCGTGAAGATCCCCCCGGAGATCTCCGTGGGCGAGCTGGCCAGCCGGATGAAAAAGACCGGCGCCGAGGTGGTCAAGTGCCTGATGAAAAACGGCGTCATGGCCTCCCTCAGCCAGCTCATCGACTTCGACACCGCCGCCATCATCGCCGAGGAGATGGGCTGCAAGGTGGAGAAGGAGGTGGTGGTGACCATCGAGGAGAAGCTCATCGACACCGCCGAGGACAAGGCCGAGGACCTGGTGCCCCGGGCCCCCGTGGTGGTGGTCATGGGCCACGTGGACCACGGCAAGACCTCCCTCCTGGACTATATCCGCAACGCCCATGTGGCCTCCGGCGAGGCCGGCGGCATCACCCAGCACATCGGCGCCTACCAGGTGCAGATCAAGGGCAAGCCCATCACCTTCCTGGACACCCCCGGCCACGAGGCCTTTACCTCCATGCGGGCCCGGGGCGCCATGGTCACGGACATCGCCATCCTGGTGGTGGCCGCCGAGGACGGCATCAAGCCCCAGACCGTGGAGTCCATCAACCACGCCAAGGCCGCCGGCATCCCCATCATCGTGGCCATCAACAAGATGGATAAGCCCGAGGCCAACCCCGACCGCATCAAGCAGCAGCTCAC
>CALXGG010000159.1 GCA_944387785.1 uncultured Oscillospiraceae bacterium
TCCACCACCTGCTCCTTCAGGCTCACCCGCTTGGCCACCCGGTCCAGGATGGGCAGCTTGATGTGGAGCCCCACGCCCCAGGTGGCATGGTAGGCCCCCAGGCGCTCCACCACGAAGGCCCGGGACTGCTGGACCACATGGATGTTGGTCACCAGCAGGATCAGCACGATGACGCCGATGGCAATGAAAATATACTGCATAGGGGTTCCTCCTTTTCCCGCGCACAGCGCAACAGCCCGGCCCTTCGCCGGCCCTTTTGCCTAGTATACCACCTGCCGCCCCTTTTTTCCACTGTTTTCCCGCCGCCCTCGTTGCCTTTTTCTTCCCCGTCTGCTATACTGGAGCCGATATGCCAGAGAGGACGGTTGACCATCAGATGCTGACTTATTCCATTCCCTGCCTGTTCGGCCTGGAGGGCCTGGTGGGCGACGAACTGCGCCGCCTGGGCCTTTCGGAGGTCCACGTGGACAACGGCCGGGTCCTGTGCCGGGGGGAGATCTCCGACCTGCCCCGCCTCAACATCAATCTCCGCTGCGGCGAGCGGGTGCTGCTCCAGCTGGGTGCCTTCCCCGCCCGCAGCTTCGAGGCCCTCTTCGAGGGCGTCCGGGCCCTGCCCTGGGAGGACTTCATCCCCCGGGACGGCCAGTTCCCGGTGAAGGGCTACTGCCTGGACTCCCAACTCCACTCCGTCCCCGACTGCCAGAAGATCGTGAAAAAGGCCGCCGCCCGGCGGCTGGGCCAGGCCTACGGCCTGGAGACGCTGCCGGAGGCCGGCGCCAAATACCAGATCCAGTTCGCCATCCACAGGGACCAGTGCGCCCTGTATCTGGACACCTCCGGCGCGGGCCTCCACAAGCGGGGGTACCGGGCAGTGGGCGTGGAGGCCCCCCTCCGGGAGACCCTGGCCGCCGCCATGGTGCTCCTTGCCCGGTTCCGGGGCAAGGACCCCTTCCGGGACCCCTTCTGCGGCAGCGGCACCATCCCCATCGAGGCTGCCCTCGTCGCCAAAAACCGGGCCCCGGGCCTGGACCGCTCCTTCGACGCCCAGAAATGGGCCTGCGTCCCCGGCCAATGCTGGCTGGACGCCGCCGATGAGGCCATGGACAAGGAATTTGACGGCAAATACGACATCTGGGGCGGCGACATCGACCCCAAGGCCGTCCGCATCGCCCGGGAAAACGCGGCGAAGGCCGGGGTGGAGGACATCGTCCGCTTTGACCGGGCGGACATGCAGCAGCTGCGCTGCGAGGGACCCTACGGCCAGATCGTCACCAACCCGCCCTACGGCGAGCGGCTGCTGGAAAAGGAGGAGGCGGAGGGGCTGTACCGGGCCTTCGGCCAGGTCTACCGCCAGGTGCCCCCCCAGTGGCGGGTGCTGGTCCTCACCAGCCACCCGGAGTTCGAGCGGTTCTTCGGCCGGAAGGCCGATAAAAAGCGCAAGCTCTACAACGGCATGCTCAAGTGCGACCTCTACCAGTTCAGCCGCTGAAAATGCCCCCTTGCGTTCCCGGCGGTTTCCCGGTATAGTGTGTAAGAAGTTTGTAAACAGAGGGCGGGAGAGTATCTGATGCGACACATATTCATCATCAACCCCACCGCGGGCAAGCGCAACTGCACCACGGAGCTCATGGAGATGGCCAAGGGCCTGGAGGAGCGCCACGGCCTTCAGGTGGAGTGCATCCTTACCAAAAGCCCCGGCCACGCCGCGGAGACCGCGAGGGCCCTGGCCGCGTCCGGGGATCCCATCCGGTTCTACGCCTGCGGCGGCGACGGCACCGCCAATGAGGTGGCCAACGGCGTGGTGGGCAGGGACAACGCCGCCATGACCTGCATCCCCGTGGGCACCGGCAACGACTTCCTCAAGAACTTCGGGGACAAGGCCCCCCTGTTCCGGGACGCCGAAAACCTCTGGGACGGCCCCCAGTTCCCCCTGGACGCCATCGAGTGCAACGGCCGCTGCGCCCTGACCATCGCCTGCTCCGGCTTCGACGCCCAGGTGGCCCACGACGTCCACCGCTTCGGCAAGTCCCCTCTCCTGGGGGGCCAGGGCAGCTATATCGCCTCCCTGGCGGTGAACTTCCTGCTGCGGAGCCTGGGCCACCCCTGGACCATCATCCTGGACGGCAAGGCCGTCACCGGCGACTTCGTCCTCACCGCCGTGTGCAACGGCCGCTACTACGGCGGCGGCTTCATGCCGGTGGCGGAGGCCCGGATGGACGACGGCGTGCTCAACACCCTGGTGGTGAAAAAGGTCAGCCGGGCCACCTTCCTCCAGTTCGTGAGCCACTACGCCCGGGGCGAGTACTACCGCTTCCCCCGGTACGCCACATGCTACCGCGCCAGGGAGATCGTCATCGAGTCCCACGGCGCCCCTATCGTCACCTGCCTGGACGGGGAATCCGTCTCCAGCCAGCGGGTGTCCTTCCGCATGGCCCCCGGCAAGGTCAACTTCTTCGGCCCCGCCGGCTGCGATCCCAACGCCACCGCCCGGCCCCGGCCCTGAGCGGTCCCTCCAGATTGTGAACTTTTTGTAAAAGCCATCTTTTTTTGCAAAACCCTCTTGCAATATGCATACGGATGTTGTAAGATAAGCACCGTTAGCACTCCTACTTATTGAGTGCTAACGGTGTCCGCTTATGTTTATAAAAAAATTGATATAGGAGGCATTTCCCATGAAACTCACACCCTTAGCTGACCGCGTCGTTCTGAAGATGACTGAGGCCGAGGAGACCACCAAGGGCGGTATCATCCTCACCTCCAGCGCCAAGGAGAAGCCCTCCGTGGCCGAGGTCATTTCCGTTGGCCCCGGCGGTACCGTGGACGGCAAGGAGATCGTCATGACCGTCAAGCCCGGCGACAAGGTCATCACCGACAAGTACGCCGGCTCCACCGTGAAGATCGGTGAGGAGGAGTTCGTCATCGTCCGCCTGGGCGACATCCTGGCCATCGTGGACTGACCCGCTCCCATCCCTTCCCAGGCCGCGCCCAAAGAAGCGCGCCGGTATGATTAACAGATTTGGAGGTTTTGCAATATGTCTAAACTCATCAAGCGGGGCGAGGACGCCCGCAAGGCTCTGGAGATCGGCGTCAATCAGCTGGCCGATACCGTTAAGATCACCCTCGGCCCCAAGGGCCGCAACGTGGTGCTGGACAAGAAGTTCGGCGCTCCCCTCATCACCAACGACGGCGTGACCATCGCCAAGGAGATCGAGCTGGAGGACCCCTTTGAGAACATGGGCGCCCAGCTGGTGAAGGAGGTCTCCACCAAGACCAACGACGTGGCCGGCGACGGCACCACCACCGCCACCCTGCTGGCCCAGGCCATCATCCGGGAGGGCCTGAAGAACCTGGCCGCCGGCGCCAACCCCATGATCATGAAGAAGGGCATCGCCAAGGCCACCACCGCCGCCATCGAGGCCATCAAGGAGAACTCCAAGCCCGTCAACGGCACCGAGGACATCGCCCGCGTGGGCGCCGTCTCCTCCGGCGACGAGACCATCGGCAAGCTGATCGCCGAGGCCATGGAGAAGGTCAGCCACGACGGCGTCATCACCATCGAGGAGTCCAAGACCGCCGAGACGTACAGCGAGGTGGTGGAGGGCATGATGTTCGACCGGGGCTACATCACCCCCTACATGGTCACCGACACCGAGAAGATGGAGGCCGTCATCGACGACGCCTACATCCTCATCACCGACAAGAAGATCTCCGTCATCTCCGACATCCTGCCCATCCTGGAGCAGCTGGTCCAGTCCGGCAAGAAGCTGGTCATCATCGCCGAGGATGTGGAGGGCGAGGCCCTGAGCACCCTGATCGTCAACCG
>CALXGG010000160.1 GCA_944387785.1 uncultured Oscillospiraceae bacterium
ATGATCATCCGGGGCGGCGAGAACATCTACCCCAAGGAGATCGAGGACTTCATCTACACCCACCCCAAGGTCAGCGACGTCCAGGTCATCGGCGTGCCCGACGAGCAGTACGGCGAGGAGATCATGGCCTGCGTGATCCTCAAGGAGGGGGAGACCATGACGGAGCAGGAGATGAAGCAGTACGTCCTGGACCACATGGCCAAGCACAAGGTGCCCCGGTATGTGGACTTCGTGGACGCTTTCCCCATGAACGCCGCCGGCAAGATCCTCAAGTACAAGATGCGGGAGGACGCGGTGAAGAAGCTGAACCTCCAGAAGGCCGCCTCCATCGAAACGGCGTGACCTATATTATAAAAGGCCTTCCGGCTGATGGCCGGAAGGCCTTTTTGCTTTCTGTTGAAGATTTTTCTGCCCTTCAGTTTCCTTTGCTCCGCAGGCCTACTTTTCCCACGCGGGAAAAGTAGGCAAAAGCGCGCCGGGGAGACCCCAGACCCCCCTGTTTTTGCCTAATCGGTTGGTATCAAGGCTGATGCCGGGCAGCAACCGAATTTCCTTTTGGCCGCTGGCCGCCTCGTAACCGGCGGGGCGGTCAGCCGACTTCGGCTGTCGCCCCTCGGGCTGAGAGATGCTGCTTTTAATTTCAGGGGTATTCCGCGCCCCGGCGCGGGTTACTTTTCCCTCGGCGGCAAAGTAACCAAAACGCCGCCGGGGTTCCCCCAGACCCCCTTTTTTTTGCCTAATCGGTTTTTGGCAGAGGAAATACCGGGCAGCCACTGAATGTCTGCCGGGCCGCTGGCCACCTCGTAATTGGTGCGGTGCTCTGCTGTACTTCGGCTGTCGCCCCTCGTGCTGGAAGATTTTGCAGGTTTTTGTTGACGGAAGGTGGCGCATTTTCCCCAGCCGCAGGCAGTCCGGCACAAAAGCCATAGATGCATGTATCCCTTTAACAGGGCCAACGGCCGAAGCATCGATGAGAAGCCCGGTACAGATCGGATCCCCGGAGGATTTTTGAATTCGGTGGCTGTGCACCCACAAAGTCTGATGCAGACCGATTGGGCAAAAGGGCGGGGGTCCAGCCCGAAGGGGGCTGGCGCTTTTTCGGTTCACTTTTGTGCGTACAGCCCGTAGGCCTCTCTCCTCCCCGCCGCCCGCAGGGCATTCAAATGAGAGAAAGTGAACCCGTCGGAGACAAAACAGCGCCCAGGGCCGCTGCCGGCCCCTTCGGAAGTACAAGGCCCGGGGGCGGAGCCCCCGCCGAGCACCCCCGGGGGCGGCCCTCTTACAGGGCCGCCCCCTTGTTATAGTAGTCCTGCCAGATGTCGGCGGGCACCATGCTGCCGCCGGTGGCCCAGGCGATGTGGGTGGCGTTGGCCAGGTTGAGGCCGTGGGCCTGGACGTAGGCCCGGCCGGCGCCGGCGCAGATGAGGCCCATCCCCGGCACCCCTGCCAGGGCACTGGGCTCCAGGCGGATGTGCTCCGTGTCCGCCATGTCCTTGAGGAGGCGGTACAGCCGCTCGTCGGTGACGGTGTAGGACCCGGAGAGGAGGGGCGCCACCGCCCGGCCCACGAACCGGGAGGGCCGGCCCACCGCCAGGCCGTCGGCGGCGGTGCGGTTGTCGATGCCGAAATCCTGGACGCAGACGGCGTCGTGGAGGCCGGTGGCAAGGCCCAGGGTCATGCAGGGAGCGTGGGTGGGTTCGGCGAAGAAGCAGTGGACGCTGTCGCCGTAGCGGAGCTTGAGGCCAAAGGCCACGCCGCCGGGGCCGCCGCCCACCCCGCAGGGCAGGTAGACGAAAAGGGGATGGTCCCTGTCCACGGGGATGGCCATGTCCTCCAGCTGCCGCGCCACCCGGCCCGCCGCCACGGCGTAGCCCAAAAACAGGGTCTGGGAGTTCTCGTCGTCCACGAAGTGGCACATGGGGTCCGCCTCCGCCTGGCGGCGGCCCTCGGCCACCGCCTTGCTGTAATCGTCGGCGTACTCCACCACGGTGACGCCCTTGCTGCGGAGCATGTCCTTTTTCCACTGCCGGGCGTCGGCGGACATGTGGACGGTGACCCGGAAGCCCAGCTGGGCGCTCATGATGCCGATGGAGAGGCCCAGATTGCCGGTGGAGCCCACCGCCACGGCGTACTTGTGGAACAGGGAGCGGAACTCCGGCCTTGCCAGCACGGCGTAGTCGTCGGTGAGGGACAGCATCCCCTCCTTTACGGCAATATCCTCCGCCAGGTGGAGGATCTCATAGATGCCGCCCCGGGCCTTGATGGAGCCGGAGATGGGCAGGTGGCTGTCCTCCTTGAGAAGGAGCCGCCCGGGGAGATCCCCCAGCTTCGCCTGCATGGCGGGGATGGGGGTGAGGGGGGACTCGATGATGCCGCCGGCAGGGGCGGTGTCGGGGAACACGGCGGCCAGGTAGGGGGCGAAGCGCCGCAGCCGGGCCTCCGCGTCGGCCACGTCGCCGGCGGTGAGGGGGCAGTCCGCCAGGGCCGCCGCCCCGGACCGCAGGCCCGGGTTGAGCCACAGGGTCTCCTCCAGGTCCATCAGCTGGCCCACCACGGGCACTTCCTGCCGCCACTGGGCCGGTGTCTTGTTTTGCATAAGGACGTTCCTCCTTTATCATCTCACATCAAAAGCCCGGCCTGCGCTTCCCGGGCGGTACCGCCACCAGTGTACCACAGGGCGGCGGTGAATTCCACCTTGTTTTTCCCGCGGGGCGGGGGTATACTGAAGCTGATACAGTGTGAAACGAAAATGAAACACAGCCACAGACAACGAAGGAGGGAAACGGATGGCAGTGAAAAAAGTGCCCTTCGGCGCCACCCGGGAGGGGACGCCGGTGGACAAGTACATCCTCACCTGCGGGAAAATGGAGGCAGAGGTCATCACCTTCGGCGGCGCGGTGACGGCCCTGCGGGCGCCGGACCAGGAGGGCCGCCTGGTGGACGTGGTCCTGGGCTATGACAGCGTGGCGGGCTATGAGCGCAACGGCGGCTATGTGGGGGCCCTGGTGGGCCGCTACGCCAACCGCATCGCCGGGGCGTCCTGCCTCATCGATGGGGAGCGGGTGGACCTGGAGGCCAACGAGGGCCCCAAGCAGCTCCACGGCGGCCCCAGGGGCTTCAGCCACCGGGTGCTCTCCGGGGAGATCACCGGGGACAGCCAGGTTACGTTCACCTATACCGCCGCCGACGGGGAAGGGGGCTTCCCCGGGACGCTGGCGCTGAAGGCCACCTACACCCTGACAGAGAACGCCCTGCGCCTGCGCTACCAGGCGGAGAGCGACAAGGCCACCTACTGCAACATCACCAACCACAGCTACTTCAACCTCAACGGCGGCGGCGACGCCATGGGCCACCGGCTGTGGCTGGCGGCCCACCGCTACACGCCGGTGTGGGAGGACAGCATCCCCCTGTGCATGGCGGAGGACGTGGCGGGGACGCCCTTTGACTTCACCATCGAGAAGGCCGTGGGCCGGGACATCGAGGCGGACTGCGTACAGCTGAAGAACACCGGCGGCTACGACCACAACTTTGTCCTCGACCCGGCCCAGGGCCTGCGCCTGGCGGCCCGGCTGACGGGAGAGAGGAGCGGCATCACCATGGAGACCTGGACGGAAAAGCCAGGCGTCCAGCTCTACACCGCCAACTTCCTGGAGACCGACGGCCAGACCAAGACCGGCGTGCCCTACGGCAGACGGCAGGCGGTGTGCCTGGAGACCCAGTTCTTCCCCGACAGCCCCAACCATCCGGAGTGGGGGGACATCCTCCTGCGGCC
>CALXGG010000161.1 GCA_944387785.1 uncultured Oscillospiraceae bacterium
GCGTTGGTGGACCAGCCGGTCTTGGTCTTTTTCTGGGCGGGCAGGCCCAACCGCTCGAAGAGGACCTCCCCCAGCTGCTTGGGGGAGTTGATGTTGAAGGGCCCGGCATGGGCGTAGATCCGCTGCTCCAGCTGGGCGATGGCCTCGTCCAGGGCCTGGCCGAAGGAGCGCAGGGCCCGGGCGTCCACCCGGAAGCCCGCCAGCTCCATCTCCGCCAGCACCCGGCACAGGGGCAGCTCCACCTCGTAAAACAGCTTCTCCATCCCCGTCTCCGCCAGCTGGGGCGCCATGGCGCGGCGGAGGGCCGCCACCAGGGCGGTGTGGCTGAGGAAGGCCCCCAGGGCCTGGGGATCCTCCCCCAGGGCGGTGAAGGCCTCCGGGGCCAGGTAGCTCTCCGCCTTGGGAACGGCGGTATGGAACCAGCTCATGGCCAGCTTTTCCAGGTCGTAGCGGCCGGCGGTGGCGTCCAGGAGGTAGCCCGCGAGAGCCGTGTCAAAGACGAAGCCCTCCGCCGGCAGGCCCTCCGAGAGGAGGGACCGGGTAAGGTCCTTCACCTCGTGGGAGGCCTTGGGGATCTCCGGGCCGAAAAAGGCCCGTAGGAAATCGTTGTAGCCCGCGAGGCGGCCGGGAAGGAACACCGCGGCCTTGCCCGCCGTGTCCGTGCCCCATTCCACGCACAGGCCCCCCAGCTCCGGCAGGGCCAGGCAGGCCACCGGCTCCGAGCAGCCCCGCCAGAGGGCCAGAAGCTCCTCCGCCCGCTCCGCCGACTCCACCACCTCGCTCTCGCAGGCGCCGGTGAGCTCCGCCGCTGGCTCCGGGGTCGTCTCCGCCGCCGGAACCTGGCCCAGGAGCTTGTCCATGAGCTTGGTGAACTCCAGCCGCAGGAGGACGTCCTTTAGCTCCGGCTTCGCCGCCTGGCGTAGGTTGTCCTCCGGGGCAAAGTCCAAGGGCGCGTCGGTGACGATGGTGGCCAGGCGGTAGCTCATGCGGGCGGAGTCCTCCCCCGCCTGGAGCTTTTTGATGACGCCGGGCTTGGCGTCGATATCCGGCAGGGCGGCGTAGATGGCCGCCACGCTCTCATACTTCTGCACCAGGGCCATGGCGGTCTTTTCCCCCACGCCGGGGACCCCGGGGATGTTGTCGCTCTGGTCCCCCATGAGGGCCTTCAGGTCCACCATGTGGATGGGGGCGAAGCCGTAGTCGGCGGTAAAGGCCGCCGGCGTCATGTCCCTGGTGGTGGTCTGTCCCATGCGGGTGGACACCAGCTTGACCATGGTGTGGTCGGTGATGAGCTGGAGACTGTCCTTGTCCCCGGTGACCGCCACGCAGTCCCATCCCGCCGCCTCGCACTTGCGGGAGATGGTGCCGATGAGGTCGTCGGCCTCGTAGCCCGCCAGCTCGTAGCGGGGGATGCCCATGGCGTCCAGCAGCTCCTTGAGAAGGGGCATCTGCTGCGCCAGCTCCTCCGGCATCCCCTTGCGCTGGGCCTTGTAGCCCTCGTAGGAGAGGTGGCGGAAGGTGGGCTCCCGGCGGTCGAAGGTGACGCACAGAGCCTGGGGCTTCTCCTCCTCCAGGAGCTTGAGCAGGGTGGTGACGAAGCCGTAGACCGCGTTGGTGGGCAGGCCCTCCCGGGTGGTGAGGGGCCGCACGCCGTAAAAGGAGCGGTTGATGATGCTGTTGCCGTCGATGACCATGAGTTTCATGGGGCATTCTCCTATATCCGTAAGCGGTAAAATTCCATGTTACATTATATCACGGTTTGGCGGAATTACAACCGGGGAACGGAAAGGGCGGCCGACCGTGTCCCGGTCAGCCGCCCCGCGCTCCCTTCGGATCAGAAGCCGTGCTTCATATTGTACGCCACGCTCAGGCTGTTCATGTTCTTGATGAGGATATGCATGGCCACAAAGGGGCCGATGCCGCAGGCCAAGGCGCCCACCAGGTACCACAGCAGCACCGTGGTGCCGTTCTCCTGGAAGCTCATACCGTAGCGGGGCGCGTTTTCCGCCAGGCGGTTGCCCAGGGCGTAGTACCAGTACAGGGCGTAGAAGCCGCAGGTGATGAAGCTCAGCAGGATAAAGGCCAGAAGGCCGCCGGTCTTTTTCCCGTCGGCGCTGCAGATCACGTTGGCGTCCCGGGCCATGGCGTAAAGGAAGTAGTAGCTGTAAATGCCGCAGGTGATGATGCTCAGGAGGATGTAGGCCACCAGGCTCCGGTCCGTTTTCATCCTCACGGCGCCGCCCTCATACGCCGCCTGGGCCTCCCGGACGTTCCGGTCCGTCCGGGCAGAGGTCCCGGAAGAACTGCGCAGCTCCGCAAAACCCTCGGCAAACTCCCGCCGGATATCCTCGGCGTTCTTCCCGGCCAGGGGCTCCTCCCCCAGGAGGAAGCGGCGGATGGCATAGACGCCGCCCACCGTGACCACCGCCCCCAGCAGAGACAGGGCAAACGCCGCGATGGCCTGGCCGAAGGCATAGCTGCTGCCGATCTGGAACACCGCCTCCAGCAGCCGCTCCGCCAGGATCACCGCCGCGCCGCCGCCCAGGCTCACCAGCAGGGGGTCGGCATTTTTCTCCGTGCGCTTGAAGGCCGTCATCAGCAGGACGGCGCACATCCAGACTCCCGCCAGCGCCAGCACCGCCGCGAACAGGATCCAGCGCAGGACGCTCAGGATGCTGAAATAGTAGTGGTCGCCCAGGATCCAGACGAGGTTCGCCAGCACACTGAACACGCCGCGCAGCGCCTTGCCGCCGTAGACCATGGCGCACACGGCGGCAAAGACCTTCAGCACGATCTCCCGGTTCGCACCGGCCTGCCCCATGCTCCCCGGGTTCTCCTCACCGGCGGGAGGGGGCGTCTCCTGTCCCGTCCGCTGCTCCGCGCCGCAGCCGCCGCAGAACCGCTGTCCCTCCGGCAGCTCGGCCCCACACTTCCAACACTTCATCTTTTCTTTCTCCCTTCTCTTTTATCCCGCTCCCCCGCCGGACAGCAGGCGGTACAGGAAGCCCCGGGTGGGCTCCCAGACCACCACCGTGTCCTCCGGCGACAGGAGACGGACTATATATGTCCCCAAAAACAGGGCACACACCAGGATCAGCAGGACCCGCCGGACCTTCCGGGGGATCCTGCGCCGGAACAGGAACCCGACGGCCACCGGCACCGGCAGCCAGAACAGGGGGTGGAACCGGAAGGCGGCGGCCACGTCCAGCCGCAGCAGCGCCAGCCAGGCCCGGCTCATGCCGCAGCCCGCGCAGGAGACGCCGGTGAGGAAAAGGATCGGGCAGGTGACCCCCAGGGACTCCAGGACCACATAGAAGAGGACGATGACCGCCGCCGCCTCTATGTCCTTCCGCCCGACGCCGCCCTCCGGCCCCCTTTCTCCCGCCATCTCTCCGCGCTCCCCTCTCCGTTTCTCATGAGAGTGTATCAAAATCCCGGCGGTTTTGCAACCGCCGTTGTGGAATCCTCCATATTTTGGCCGCCAGGCCCGCAAAAGGGACGATCTCCCGTATTTCCCCCTGTTTTCCCCTTTGCAAATACGTTTTATTGTGCTATACTGTACGCTGTATTTGTGTGTGGATTTTTACTCTCACGAAAGAGGAGTGTTTCGATAATGGGTTTGATCACGAAAATTTTTGGCACCTACAGTGAGCGGGAGCTCAAGCAGATCTATCCCATCGTGGACAAGATCGAGGCCCTGGAGCCGGAATATAAGGCCCTCACCGACCAGCAGCTCACCGCCAAGACCG
>CALXGG010000162.1 GCA_944387785.1 uncultured Oscillospiraceae bacterium
AACCACATGGACAAGGAGCGCTACGAGTTCTGCTGGATCGTGGACTTCCCCATGTACGAGATCGGCGAGGAGAGCGGCGAGCTGGAGTTCTGCCACAACCCCTTCTCCATGCCCAACGGCGGCGCGGAGATCCTGGACAAGGCCATCAGCGGGGAGATCGACCCCCTGAGCATCACCGCCTTCCAGTACGACCTGGTGTGCAACGGCGTGGAGCTGTCCTCCGGCGCCGTCCGGAACCACGATCCTGAGATCATGATCAAGGCCTTCAACCTGGTGCGCCTGGGCGAGGAGGACGTGAAGAAGAAGTTCCCCGCCATGTACAACGCCTTCTGCTACGGCGCCCCTCCCCACGCCGGTATCGCCCCGGGCATCGACCGCATGGTGATGCTCCTGGCCGGCGAGGAGAGCATCCGGGAGATCATCCCCTTCCCCATGAACAAGAACGCCCAGGATCTGATGATGGGCGCCCCCTCCTTCGTGGAGCAGAAGCAGCTGGATGAGCTGAATATCATGGTGACCAAGAAAGAGGAAGAAACTGCCGAGTAACCACCCGGCCCGCAGGAAAAGAGGAGGGAGCCCCCTCCTCTTTCCTGCATCCTCTGCCTTTGGGTTTGGGCCCCCGGCCCCGGGATGCTTACTATCGGGGCCTGCCCGGCCCCGGCCCCCGGGGGGGTTCGGCGGGGCCTTCCCGGCCCCACACCCCGGGTGACTTTTGGACGCCCAAAAGTCACCAAAAAGCGCCAGCCCCCTTCGGGCTGGACCCCCGCCCTTTTGTCCAATCGGACGCCTTCTGATTGGGCGGGTGCGCAGCCACCGAATCAGAAAATCCTTCGGGCATCCGATCTACGGTGGGTTTCTCGTCGATGCTTCGGCCGTTGGCCCTGTTAAAGAGATAGATGCATCTTTTTTCCCGCGCCGGACTGCCTGCGGCTGTGGGAACTGCTCCGGCTCCCGTCAGCAAAAACCTGCAAAATCCCTCAGCCCGAGGGGCGACAGCCGAAGCCGGACGCCTGCCGCACCGATTACGAGGGACAATCGGACATTCAGCGGCAACTGGGTATCTCCCCCGGCAAAGACCGATCAGACAAAAAAGGGGGACCGGGGTCTCCCCGGCGGCGTTTTGGTTACTTTGCCGCCGAGGGCAAAGTAACCCGTGCCGGAGCACGGAATCCCCTAAACAGCCCGAAAAACTGATAAGGAGCCATTCAGAGGAACCATCCTCTGAACTCCCGCCCCCGCCGCCGGGGTCAGGCGGCACCACCCCGCCGGCGGCAGCCGGCAGGAACAGAAAAGGAGGCTCTCCCATGAAGCTGACCCAATTCTGCAAGGACAACGCCCCCGCTCTTGGCATCTGCACGGACCGGGGCATCGTGGACGCGGCGGCGGAGGGCCGCCGCCGGGGCACGCCCGCCCCCGCCACCATGCTGGAGGCCATCCGGGGCGGGGAGGAAGCCCTCCGCCTGCTGGAGGGCCTCTCCGACGGGGCGGTGGTGGAGGACCCGGTCCTGGCCCCGGCGGTGACGGGGATGGACAAGATCCTCTGCATCGGCCTCAACTACCGCCGGCACATCGCCGAGTGCGGCAAGGCCGCCCCCGCCGCCCCTACCCTCTTCAACAAGTTCCGCAGCGCCCTGGCCGCCCACGGCCAGGCCGTCTTCCTGCCCCGGGAGTACCGGGAGTACGACTACGAGGGGGAGCTGGTGGCCGTCATCGGCAAAGCCGCCCGGAACGTGTCCCCGGAGGACGCCGCCGCCTATGTGTTCGGCTACACCTGCGGCAACGACCTGTCCACCCGGGACCTCCAGTTCGCCCGCAGCGAACAGTGGCTCCTCAGCAAGACCTTCGACGGCTTCGCCCCCCTGGGCCCCTGGGTGGCGGTGGGCCTGGACGGCCGGGACCTGGCCCTCACCACCACCGTCAACGGGGAGCTGCGGCAAAGCGCCCGCACCAGCGACCTCCTCTTTGACGTGGCCCACATCATCAGCGACCTGTCCCGCCACTTCACCCTCCTGCCCGGGGACGTGATCTTCACCGGCACCCCCTCCGGCGTCATGCAGGGCTATCCGGCGGATCGGAAGCGCTGGCTCCAGCCCGGGGACCGGGTGGACGTGACCATCGAGGGCATCGGCACCCTGACCAACACCTTTATCTGACCGGTACAAAAGCGCCGGCGGGGATCGCTCCCCAAAGGAGGAACCATGAAAAAAAAGCTCCTGGCCCTGCTGCTGGCCTGCCTGCTGCTGGCGGCAGGCTGCGGCGGCAATACCCCCAACCATACCGCCGCCAATAACGCCGGCAGCGCCGCTGACGGCGGAGTGGAGAACGATCAATCGGAAAACTCCGGCAGCACCAACAACCTCCCTGAGGATCCCGCCCCGGCGGAGCCGGAGCCGGACCCCCGGCAGGAGGCCATCGACGGCCTTCTGGCGGACATGACCCTGTCGGAAAAGGTGGGGCAGATGTTCTTCGTCCGCTGCCCCGACGCAAACCAGGCGGAGAAGGTCAGGGAGTACCACCTGGGGGGCTACCTCCTCTTCGGCCGGGATTTTGAGGACAGCGCCGGGGAGTGGCTCACAGCGGAGGCCTTTACCGACACCATTGCCGCCTACCAGGCGGCGGCGGAGATCCCCCTGCTGATCGGTGTGGACGAGGAGGGGGGCACCGTGGCCCGGGCCACCCGGGACCCCCACCTCTTTGCCGCCAAGCGGAAATCCCCCCAGGCGGTGTACGCCCAGGGAGGGCTGGAGGCCATCCGGGAGGACACCCGGACCGTCAACGCGGGCCTCCTCTCCTACGGCATCAACGTGAACTTCGCCCCGGTGGCGGACGTGTCCACCGACAGCGCCGACTTCATCTACGACCGCACCCTGGGCCGGGACGCCGCCGCCACGGCGGACTATGTGGCCGCCGCCGTGGCGGAGATGGAGGCGGCAGGCATCGGCTCCGTCCTCAAGCACTTCCCCGGCTACGGCAGCAACCGGGACACCCACACCGGCGTGGCCATGGACAGCCGGCCCTATGACCAGTTTGTATCCCAGGACTTCCTCCCCTTCCAGGCGGGCATCGACGCCGGGGCGGGCTGCGTGCTGGTGAGCCACAACGTGGTGGAATGTATGGACGGCTCCCTGCCCGCCTCCCTGTCCCCGGAGGTCCACCGGATCCTCCGCCAGGAACTGGGCTTTACCGGCGTGATCCTCACCGACGACCTGGCCATGGACGCGGTGGAGGCCTACGCCGAGGACGGCTCCGTGGCGGTGCTGGCGGTGCTGGCCGGCAACGACATGATCGTCACCACGGATTTTGAGGCGCAGATCCCCCAGGTCATCGCCGCCGTGGAGAGCGGCGCCATCGACGAGGGCCTCATCGACCAGGCGGTGGGCCGGGTCCTGGGCTGGAAGTACGACCTGGGGCTGCTGGGGTAGCGGGGGCTGCGGCTTTCAGCGGGGGCTCCGCCCCCACACCCCGGGTGACTTTTGTGCGCACAAAAGTCACCAAAAAGCGCCGGGGAGACCCCGGACCCCCTTTTTATCTAATCGGTCTGGGGTGATTTGCGGCCCGGTTGCCGCTGAATCTCCTTTATGCCTCCGGCTACCTCGTAATCGGTGCGGCGGTCTGCCGCACTTCGCCTGACGGCCCTCGTGCTGAGAGCGGTTTCTGTTTTTCTTTCGGCAAGGCCCCCTTGGGCTTG
>CALXGG010000163.1 GCA_944387785.1 uncultured Oscillospiraceae bacterium
TTGCCCACCGGCCAGGTGTTCACCTGCCAGCCCAGCTTGGCCTGGACCTCCACCTTGTCGCCCTCGGTGACGGCCACCTCCCGCATGTTGTCGCCAAAGCGCATGACCTTCAGCTCCTTGCTGACGGCCACGCCCACCGCGGCACGCATCCAGGCGCCCAGCCGCTTCTGGACGTCCGCATCCTGCCAGTAGCCGGCGATGACCTTCCGGGGCATCCGCAGCCGGGCGGCGATGAAGCCGTGCTCCCGGTCGCCGTGGGCGGCCTGGTTGAGATTCATGAAGTCCATGTCGATCTCCTCGTTGGGGATCTCGCGGTTGTACTGGGTAGCGAAGTGGCAGTAGGGCTTCTGGAGGTTCACAAAGCCGTTGATCCACATCTTGGAGGGGGAGAAGGTGTGGCACCAGGTGATGACGCCGCAGCACTTGTCGTCGTAGTTGGCCTCTTTGACCACGTCGGCGATCTCCTTGTTGGTCTTGGCGGTGACCTTGTACACCAGCTTGCAGGGCAGGTTGCCGGAGGCGTTCATCTTCTCCACCATCTCGGCGGCCCGCTTTGCCACGGTCTCCAGGACCTCAGGCCCGTACAGGAACTGGCTGCCCACCACGAACCAAAACTCTCTCTGCTTCATATCCATGACAGATTACCTCTTTTCACATTCTCCCGCTTACCGCAGGGAATCCACGGCCGCCCGCTCCACGGGCAGGCCCTTCTGATATTGCTCCATGAAGGCCTGGAAGCCAGCCACATCCGCCGGATCGGGGGCGATGGTCTCCACCTTCTGCCCGGCGAAGATCCGCCGCTCCAGATAGTCCTCCAGGCTCTGGCCGGGCTCCTTCTCCACCGCGTAGGACGCCAGTAGGGCCATGCCCCAGGGGCCGCCCTCGCCGGCGGTCTCCATGACGGACACCGGCGCGCCCATGGCCGCGGCCATGACACGCTGGCCCACCTCCGGGGTCTTGAAGTAGCCGCCGTGGCCCAGCAGGCGGTCTACCGCCACCTGCTCCCGGGCCAGGATGTCCATGCCCAGCTTCAGTGCCGCCACCGCGGAGTAGAGCTGGGCCGCCATGAAGTTGGCAAAGTCCAGCTTGGCCTCGGGGCTGCGGACCAGCAGGGGCCGGCCCTCGGTCATGCCGGCCACCGGCTCACCGGAGAGGAAGTTGTAGAGCACCAGGCCCCCGGCGTCCTTGTCCGCGGTCAGGGCGGAGCGGAACATGGCGGTGTAGACCGCGTTCATATCCGGCTTCTGGCCCAGGGCCTCCAGGAAGCCCTTGAACACGGTGGCCCAGGCGTTGATCTCGTTGGTGCAGTTGTTGCAGTGGACCATGGCCACCGGTTTGCCGGTGGGGGTGGTGACCATGTCGATCTCCGGGTAGTAGCGGCTGAGAGCCTTCTCCAGGACGAACATGGCGAACACGGAGGTGCCGGCGGACACGTTGCCGGTGCGCACCGCCACGGAGTTGGTGGCGGCCATGCCGGTGCCGGCGTCGCCCTCCGGGGGGCAGACCGGGATCCCCGGCCGGAGCCGCCCGGTGGGATCAAGGAGCTTCGCGCCCTCTTCCGTCAGGGAGCCGGCGTCCTCGCCGGCCAGCAGCACCTGGGGCAGCAAAGACTCCAGCTTCTTGCCAAAGCCCTTCTCTGCTGTCCGCTGCTCAAAGGCGGCCAGCATAGCTTTGTCGTAGGTGTTGACGGCGCTGTCGATGGGGAACATGCCGGCGGCGTCGCCGATGCCCAGCACCTTCTTCCCGGTGAGCTGCCAGTGGACATAGCCCGCCAGGGTGGTGAGGAAGCTGACGCGGGAGACGTGCTCTTCTCCATTCAAAATGGCCTGGTAGAGGTGGGACACGCTCCAGCGCTGGGGGATGTTGAACTGGAGCAGCTCCGTCAGCTCCTCGGCGGCCTGTTGCGTATTGGTGTTGCGCCAGGTGCGGAAGGGCACCAGCAGCTGCCCCGCCTGGTCAAAGGCCATGTAGCCGTGCATCATGGCGGAGAAGCCCATGGCTTTGAAGCCGGTCACCTCCACGCCGTACTTGCGCTTGACGTCCGCCGCCATGTTGGCGTAAGCGTCCTGAAGGCCCGTCCAGACGTCCTCCAGGGTGTAGGTCCAAAGGCCGTTTTCCAGCCGGTTCTCCCAGCCGTGGTCGCCGGAGGCGACGGGCGTACCGGTCTCATCGATAAGTACCGCCTTGATCCGGGTGGAGCCCAGCTCGATGCCCAGATAGGTCTGGCCGGCCTCGATCGCCTTTTTGATTTCCATAACAGACATCCCCTCTTACTTGTTCTTTTCCTTGATTCTGGCGAAAATGCTCTGGAGCACGATGAAGAAGCACAGCAGCACCGCCGTGAGGATGTTGGGCCAGGAGCTGGCCAGCTTGCCGTTGGTCTGCACGATGGTGGAGATGGTGCCGTTGATGAGCACGCCGAAGAGGGTGCCGATCACGTTGCCCACGCCGCCGGTGAGCAGGGTGCCGCCGATGACGGCGGAGGAGATGGCGTCCATCTCCATGCCGGTGGCCTGGGAGACGCTGGCGGACATGGTGTTCATGCAGTAGCAGATGCCGCCCACGGAGCACAGGAAGGAGGAGAGGACATAGGCCTTGAGCTTGGTCTTTTTCACGTCCAGGCCCATCATGGCCGCGGACTGCTCGTTGCCGCCCACAGCGTACAGGGAGCGGCCGAACTTGGTATAGCGCAGCACCAGGAAGATGACCACCAGCACCAGCAGGGCCACCACCACGCCGATGCCGATATAGGGCACCTGGATGATCCCCTTCTTGTTGGCATAACCCAGGAAGGCGGGCAGGTAGATGCGGAAATTGGCCAGGTCATAGAACATCTGGTTGATCTCCGCGGTGATGGAGAGCTGGTTGGTGGAGATCACCGCCGTCATGCCCCGGGCGAAGAACATGCCCGCCATGGTGACGATGAAGGGCTGGATCTCCAGATAGCCCACGCAGATGCCCTGCACCAGGCCGAACACCACGCCGATGACCAGCACCAGCAGGATCATCACCGGGGCGCTCAGGCCCCACTCGCTCATACCGTAGGCCAGGAGCATGCAGTCCAGGGCCACCAGAGAGCCCACGGAGATGTCGATGCCGCCGGTGAGCATGACGCAGGTCATGCCGCAGGCCACGCAGATCAGGCCCGCGTTGGTGCGGAACAGGTTCAGGAAGGTCTGGAAATTGGTGAAGCCCCTGCTGGCATAGGCTACGCAGCCGCCGGCATAGAGAAGGATGAAAAGGACGATGGTGATGAGCAGCAGCATGGTGTTGCTGTTCATCCGCTTGCGCTCTTTCAGCGCGTTGGCGGGAGCTTTCATACGCTGGCCACCTCCTTCTGGAGCGCCGCCTTGGCGGCGGAGCGCTTTTTGAACCAGGCCTTTACCGGGGGCGCCTGGACCGCCACGATGGCAATGACGATGATGGCCTTGAACACCGGGTTCACCGCGGTGGACACGCCCATGGCCAGCATGGTGGTGGTGATGGCCTGGATGGTGTAGGCGCCGATGATGGAGCCGGCCAGGTTGAACCGGCCGCCGCCCAGGC
>CALXGG010000164.1 GCA_944387785.1 uncultured Oscillospiraceae bacterium
AAAAGTAGGCCGCCGGAGGCATACCGGCAAGCGAAGGAAAAAAGAGCCATTCCGCAGCAAGCGGCCCCGCCGAAAAAGGAAAAAAGAAACGCCCCTCAGCCCGAGGGCCGTCAGGCGAAGTGCGGCAGAGCACCGCACCGGTTACGAGGGACAATCGGAAATTCAGTGGCTGCCTGGTATCACCCCTGATACCGACCGATTAGGCAAAGGCGGGGGTCCAGCCCGAAGGGGGCTGGCGCTTTTTCCGCCTACTTTTGGGCGTCCAAAAGTGGGCCCGCCGGAGGCACGCCCCGGGCTCGGGGCCGCAAGGTGAATGCCGCCGCAGGCGGCAGAGAGGGCAGCCTGGGCTGGGCAGCCCCCGGCGACAAGCGCCGGGGGCAGGGCCTGTCTGGCCCCGCCCCCGGGACGAAGGTGCGCTTACAGCTCCTCCAGCTCGTCCAGCCACAGCTGGGCCACGGCGTCCGACGGCATCCGCCAGTCCCCCCGGGGGCTCAGAGCCACGGAGCCCACCTTGGGCCCGTCGGGGAGGCAGGAGCGCTTGAACTGCTGGGCGAAGAACCGGCGATAGAAATTCTTCAGCCACTTGAGGATCACCGCCCGGTCATAGGTGCGGCCCAGGGCCTGCTCCGCCAGGCGCAGCACCTTTCGGGGAGAGAAGCCCCAGCGGATGATATAGTACAGGAAGAAGTCGTGGAGCTCGTAGGGCCCCACCAGATCCTCGGTTTTCTGGCTGATCTCCCCCTGGACGGCGGGCAGCAGCTCCGGGGACACCGGGGTGTCCAGGATGTCCTCCAGCACATGGGTGAGATCCTGGTCCTTTTTCAGGTTGTCCCGGGCCACATAGTCCACCAGATGGCGCACCAGGGTCTTGGGGATGGAGCCGTTGACGCCGTACATGCTCATGTGGTCGCCGTTGTAGGTGGCCCAGCCCAGGGCCAGCTCGCTGAGGTCGCCGGTGCCGATGACAAGGCCGCCGCTCTGGTTGGCGATGTCCATGAGCACCTGGGTCCGTTCCCGGGCCTGGGCGTTCTCAAAGGTGACGCTGTGGTCCTCCATGCTGTGGCCGATGTCCCGGAAATGGCTTTTGACGGTGTCGCCGATGGGGATGGTGCGGAGGGTGGCCCCCATCCGCTCCGCCAGGATCACGGCGTTGTTCCGGGTGCGGTCGGTGGTGCCGAAGCAGGGCATGGTCACGGCGATGACGTCCGTGGCGGGCCGGCCCAGCATCCCCATGGCCAGGGCGGTGATGAGGAGGGCCAACGTGGAGTCCAGGCCGCCGGAAAGGCCCACCACCGCCGTCCTGGCGCCGGTGTGCTCCAGCCGCTTCTTCAGGCCTATGGCGGCGATGGTCAGGATCTCCTCGCAGCGCTCGGAGCGGTCGGCGGCGTTCTCCGGCACGAAGGGGGTGGGGGAGATATAGCGGGTGATGGGGGTCTGGCAGGGGGCAAATTCCGCCCAGGCCCAGGCAAAGCCGTCCCGGCCCGCCTCCGCGAAGCCGGGCTCCCGGGGGAAGGTGGTCAGCCGCCGGCGCTCATACACCAGCCGCTGTACATCGATTTCGCTGATGGTAAGCCCCGTGGCAAAACGCTTCTCCGCCAGGAGAGCGCCATTTTCCGCGATCATATTGTGGCCGGCAAATACCAGGTCGGTGGTGGACTCCCCCTCGCCGGCGTCGGCGTAGACATAGCCGCAGCACAGACGGCCCGACTGGCCCACCACCAGCTGCCGGCGGTAGGCGGCCTTGCCCACCACCTCGTTGGAGGCGGACAGGTTCAGGATCAGAGTGGCTCCCGCCTCTGCCAGTCGGCGGGAGGGAGGATCGGCGGCCCACAGGTCCTCGCAGATCTCGACGCCCACCTTCAGGCCGGGGACGCCCCTGCACTCGATGATGGTCTGGCCCAGGGTCAGGTGGAGGGTATCGGCATCCCCGCCGGGGCAGGGCACCTCCAGGGCCAGGGCCTGGGAAACGCCGCCGGGGGCGAACCAGCGCCGCTCATAGAACTCCCCGTAGTTGGGCAGGTAGGTCTTGGGAACCACCGCCAGGACCTCCCCCTTCTGGATGGCCACGGCGCAGTTGTAGAGCTTCCCGGCGCAGCGCAGGGGCATCCCCAGCACCGCCAGGATCTCCAGATGGCTGGTAGCCTTGAGGATGGTCCGCAGGCCCTCCATGGCCCCCTCCAGCAGGGTGTCGTGGAGGAACAGGTCCCCGCAGGTGTACCCCGTGAGGCACAGCTCCGGCAGGGCCAGGATCTTCACGCCCTGCTTGTCCGCCTCCCGGATCAGGGTGAAGATCTGTTCGGCGTTGTACCGGCAGTCCGCCACCCGGATCCGGGGGGTGCCCGCCGCCACGCGGATAAAGCCGTCTTTCATGGCAAAGCCTCCTTCAGAAATGGGAGAATGATGGTTTGGGGCTATTGTACCCCGGCGGGGGGAAAAATGCAACAGGCCCCGCCCGCCGCCGGGGAAAAACCGGGGGGCCCGCCCGGCCCCTCCGGGGCCGCCGGAAGCAAACCGGGGAGCCCCCGCCCCGGCCCCCGGGGGGAGCATTTGCCGAAGGCCGGGCGGGCGCAAAAGGGGAGGCCCGCCGTTTCGGCGGGCCTCCCCGGATGGTCTGCTTATTCACCCTGGGGCTCCCCGCTCCCCTTGCCCCGGGAGCGGTGGCGGGGACGGCGGCGGCGGGAGCGGCCCTCCCCGGCGGCCTTGGCCTCCTGGCCGGGAGCGGCCTGCTGCCGGGCCGCCCGGTCGGCGGCGGCCTTCTTCTCGGCGGTGGTGTCCCCGGTGGAGCGGATCACCGTCTTTTCCACCTTCTCCACCTTCACGGCGCTGGCCTCCCGGCCCTTCTCCGGCCGCTGGCCCTTCTGGCCCCGGCCGGCCTCGGCCTTCTTCTCCGGCCGCTGGCCCCTGGCCTTCTCCGGCTTGTCCGGGCGCTGCTCGGCGGCCTTCTTCTCGCCGGCCTCGGCCTTCTCGGAGCGGGCCTTGTCGCCGCCCCGGCGGCTCCGGCGGCGGCGGGCGCCGGCCTTGCCCTCATCCTTGGCCTCGTCGGCCAGCACGGAGGGGATGGGGATGGCCTCCCGGATGGGGAGGGCCGCTTTCCGCAGGGGGCGGAAGGCCGCCTCGGCCTCCTCCTCCCGGCCCTCCGGCGGCACATACCGCTGGGGCCGCTCCTGGGGGATCTCGATGCCCTCCCGGCTGCCCTTGCCGTTGCGCAGGACGCAGATCTCGCAGCACTTGTAGCGCTTGGGGGATTCCGGGGCGCTGTCCAGCCGGACGGACACCTCCTCCCGCAGGAGGTCCACGGCGCTGACGTTGCCGATGCCGTCGGGGGTATCCACGAAGCTGTCGTTCTTGGGCACCCGCTTGGCGGCGTCCTCATAGGCGTTCTGCTCGTACTTGAGGCAGCACATGAGCCGGCCGCAGGTGCCGGAGATCTTGGTGGGGTTGAGGCTCAG
>CALXGG010000165.1 GCA_944387785.1 uncultured Oscillospiraceae bacterium
AAGCCGGAGATCCGCTCCAGCATCTCCGTCTGGCTGCGCTTGATGAGCTTGATCTCCTCCTGCTCCTTGTCCGCCTCCGCGTGCTTCTGGTTCAGGGCTTCCTCTTTTTTCTCGATGTTTTCGGTCTTACGGTCTAAGTTCTCTTCCTTCTGCTGCAGCCGGCGCTCCTGCTTCTGCAGGTCGGCGCGGCGGGACTTTTCTTCCTTCTCATACTCGCTGCGGGCGCGTAAGATCTCTTCCTTTGCCTCCACCAGAGCCTCGCGCTTTTTACTTTCGGAGCTTTTGATCGCTTCGTTGATAATGCGGCGCGCTTCCTCCTCTGCGCTGGAGATCTCCTTTTCCGAAACCTTTTTCCGGTACACGATTCCGAGAGGGAAGAACACGACGGCCGCCACCACGAAGGCCACGGCAGCCAGGATATACTGCATCATGTCCGTTCCTCCTGTTTACTTGTCTTATGACATGGGGGTTTTCTCTCCGGCGCCGACGGGGCGCCGGACATGGAAATAATCAGCGGATACCCCTTATTATCCGCCGACAAAAATCCTATTCAATAATACTCGCTCTACCTGCTCCCTGTCAAGTAAAAATCCCGGGGCGGGGGAGCAAAAAGAGGCCCGGACGGGAACGTTCCCGTCCGGGCCCGCGGCCTCCGGCCCCGGCGGCGCGCCGCCGCGCCCCGGAGGGCTCCGGGACGGATAGCGCCGTCAGCCCCTCCCGGTGCCGATGTACTGCTTCGCCGCGTAGCCCACATAGTCCCCGTAGCGGGTCACATACCAGTCGCCGTATTCGCCGTAGACCGTCACCGCCGCCCCGTGGGGGATGTGGGCGATCACCGGGGCGGTGCGCTCCGGGCGGCTGCGGAGGTTCAAAGTGCCGCCGCCGGCGTCCACCACCCCCTCCCGGGGATCCACCGGCCAGATGAAGGGGATGTCGAAAAAGTCCGTCAGGCTCAGCACCAGGGTCCGGGCGATCTCCTGGAGATTGCTTTCGATCCACCGGGCGTCCTCCTCGTTGTCGTGGTAGCCGATCTCCAGCAGCACTGCCGGGAACCGGGGGCCCCGGACCTCCACCAGGCTGGTGGTGGTCCGGGTCACCACCTTGTCCGGCAGGGGGTAGATGTTCCGCAGGTTGTTGACGAAGATCTGGGCCGAGCGCTGGCCCTCGGTGCTGCCGGGGTAGTAAAAGGCGATGATCCCCCGGTTCTTCCCCTCGCTGCCGGGTCCGGAGGCGTTGGAGTGGAGGGCCAGGTACAGGTCGTACCAGCCCCTGTTGGCCTGCCGCACGGAGCTGGCGGCGGTCATATCCGGGGTGTTGCGGCTGTACCGGATGCCGCAGCTGTTGAGATAGGGGGCCATGGCGTCCGCCAGGCGGTTCATCCAGTACTCCTCGCTGCCGCTGCCGGTGACGTACAGGTTATACTCCTGGGTGGACGGGCTGAGGTAAATCATGGGCATGGAGCCACCTCCTGTCCTCCTATTTTATGCGGGAAAGGGCCTTCCGGTGCCGGAAGGCCCAGAAAAAGCGCCGCCCCGGCGGGGCGGCGCTTGGTTTGACGGAAAAATCGCACTGGCGGACAGATCACTTCTTGGCCTTGGAGTCCACCACGTCCTTGAGCAGGGCGGTGAAGTCCTCCATGGACATGGCGCCCAAATCGCCGTCGGAGCGGTGGCGGGGAGAAACGGTACCGTTCTCCATATCCCGGTCGCCTACCACCAGCATATAGGGCACCTTCTCCAGCTGGGCCTCCCGGATCTTCTTGCCGATCTTCTCGTTGCGGTAGTCCACCTCCACGCGGAAGCCCAGCTCCTCCAGCTTCTTGGCCTGCTGGGCGCAGTAGTCGGCGGCCCGGTCGGTGACGGGCAGGAAGCGGACCTGCTCGGGGGCCATCCAGGTGGGCAGGGCCCCGGCGTACTTCTCGATCAGCAGGGCCAGGGTCCGCTCATAGCAGCCCATGGAGGTGCGGTGGATGATATAGGGGGTCTTTTTGGAGCCGTCGGCATCCACATACTCCATGCCGAACTTCTCCGCCAGCAGCATGTCGATCTGGATGGTGATGAGGGTGTCCTCCTTGCCGAACACGTTCTTGCACTGGATATCCAGCTTGGGGCCGTAGAAGGCGGCCTCGTCGATGCCCACCTCGTACTTGATGCCCAGGTCGTCCAGGATGGTCTTCATGACGCTCTGGGCGTGCTCCCACTGCTCAGCGGTGCCCTCGTACTTGTTGTTGGGGTTGGCGCTATCCCACTGGGAGAAGCGGAAGGAGCAATCCTCCTTCAGGCCCAGGGTCTCCAGGCAGTAGTTGGCCAGCTCGAAGCAGCCCCGGAACTCCTCCTCCAGCTGGTCGGGGCGGAGGATCAGGTGGCCCTCGGAGATGGTGAACTGCCGTACCCGGATGAGGCCGTGCATCTCGCCGGAGTCCTCGTTGCGGAACAGGGTGGAGGTCTCGCCCAGCCGCATGGGCAGGTCACGGTAGGACCGCTGGCGGTTGAGGTAGACCTGGTACTGGAAGGGGCAGGTCATGGGCCGCAGGGCAAAGCACTCCTTGGTCTCGTCATAGGGGTCCCCCAGGATGAACATACCGTCCAGATAGTGGTCCCAGTGGCCGGAGATCTTGTAGAGGTCCCGCTTGGCCATAAGGGGGGTCTTGGTCAGGAGGTAGCCCCGCTTCTGCTCCGTGTCCTCGATCCACCGCTGGAGCAGCTGGATCACCCGGGCGCCCTTGGGCAGCAGCACGGGCAGGCCCTGGCCGATGACGTCCACAGTGGTGAAGTACTCCAGCTCCCGGCCCAGCTTGTTGTGGTCCCGCTTCAGGGCCTCGGCCTGCTGCTCCAGGTAGGCGTCCAGCTCCTCCTTCTTGGGGAAGGCCACGCCGTAGATCCGCTGGAGCATCTTGCGGTTGCTGTCGCCCCGCCAGTAGGCGCCGGTGGCGCTGGTGAGCTTGATGGCGTTGCCCTTGATCCTTCCGGTGGAGTCCAGGTGGGGACCGGCGCACAGGTCCGTGAACTCGCCCTGCTTGTAGAAGGAGATGTGGGCGTCGGCGGGAAGGTCGTTGATGAGCTCTACCTTATAGGGCTCCTCCTTCTCCTCCATGAACTTGACGGCCTCCTCCCGGGGCAGCTCGAACCGCTCCAGCTTCAGCTTCTCCTTGCAGATCTTCCGCATCTCCGCCTCCAGGGCCTCCAGGTCCTCGGGGGTGAAGGGGCGGGGGGTGTCGAAGTCGTAGTAGAACCCGTTGTCGATGCTGGGGCCGATGGCCAGCTTCACCTCCGGGTGCAGGCGCTTCATGGCCTGGGCCAGGACGTGGGAGCAGGTGTGCCAATAGGTCTTGCGGTACTCGGGGTTTTCAAAGGTATACAGGTTTTCTTCGCTCATGGGGATCGGCTCCTTTCTCAATTAGGGGCAAAAAAATTCACCCCTGACACAAAATTCAGGGGTGAAG
>CALXGG010000166.1 GCA_944387785.1 uncultured Oscillospiraceae bacterium
AGAGCAGCCGGCCCGGCGCGGTATCCGCGCCGGGCCGGACCGGGAAAAGGGGTCATTCCGTAGTGACGCGGATGTTCCCGGACACGCTGCCCAGGGTCAGGAAGGGGCCGTCCCCCGGGATATAGAGGGACCGGCCCTGGCTCCGGCCGTTCCAGGTGATCTCCCCCAGGCTGTTGGCCTCCGCGCCGGCGCCGGGTACGGCAACGTCGATATTCCCGGAGACGGTGCCCACGCTGCCCGATCCGGTCAGCTCCCCGGAGAAGGCGCACGCCCCGGAGGTGGCGGCCAGCTCCAGGGAGTCCGCGGTCCCCGTTAGGGAGACGTTCCCGGAGGTGGAGGCGGCGTTCACGCTGTGGGCGCTGAGATCGGTGATGGTGATGGCGCCGGAGGCGGAGGCCGCCTGGATCTCATGGGCGGTGACGGCGGAGGCGGCAATGTCCCCGGAGGTGGTGGCCAGGCGCAGCGTATCCATGGCCCGGCCGGAGAGGGAGATGTCCCCGGAGACCGTGACAGCGGAGAGATCCGCCAGCCGGGCGTCCCGGGGGATGGTCACCACCACCTCCCAGTCCCCGGAGATGGAAGCGCCCTCCCTGGTTTTGGTGGAAAAGCGGAGGGCCTCCCCTTCCACCTCGGCCCGGACCACGGCCTCGTCGGGGTGGAGGCGGTAGCGCAGGCCGTAGGCCTCCCCCTCCTCAAAGCGTACGTCCGCCGCTACGACGGAAAGGTCCGCCTGGGAAAAAGGGCCCAGCTCCAGCTGGGCGGCGTTCTCACCGGAAAGGGCGGCGTCGGAGGCGGCGCTGTCTCCCGGGGGGGCGGTTTCCCGGTCCTCCCCGGCCTGCTCCTTTCCCGGGACGGCACCCAGGCCGGAAGCGCCGCCCCGGCCCCGGTCGATCACGGCGCCCACGCCCAGCAGGACCGCGCCCGCCGCCAGCAGCGCCACCGCCGCCATCAGAAGCTTCTTATTCATCTTTGGTCCTCCTCTCCGCGATCCTGGCAATCCCCGCGCCGATCCAGCCCAGGATGCGCCGCGCGGCAAACAGGATCAGGGATATGATCAGAATGATAACGGCCAGCACGATCATGGCGCCGCCCAGGAATTTCAGCCACAGCCCCGGGGCAAAGGCCAGCAGGTATCCCCAGGATTCCGCTGCCAGGGACACGAAGGCGCCGCCCAGGGCGAACACCGTCACCCCAATGGAAAAGCCCGCCGCCAGGATCAGCACCAGGATCACGAACAGCACGGTCAGGATCACCAGGGCCAGAGGAAAGGTCACCGGCAGGGAAAACAGGGCCGCCAGGCCGATGACCAGGGCTTTCCCCGTGTTCCCCGGCTTCTTCTCCCCGCTGGCCTTCACGGCGGACTCGGCGTACAGCCTGGAGGCCAGGGCCCTGGGGGGCCCGAAGCAGTCCTCCAGTTCCTGGTAGGTGGAGAAGCCGGCCTCCTGGGCGTACTCCCGGTGGAAGCGGAGGGCCTCCTCCCGCTCCGAAGCGGGCAGCCGGCCCAGCTGGGCCGCCAGCTCGGAAAAATAGCGTTCGCTCGTCATGCCTCGTCCTCCCCCAGTATGCTGTCCATATTGTGCTTGAGCTGCCGCCACTGGGCGATATAGTCCGCCAGGGCGGCCTGGCCCTGGGGAGTGAGCCGGTAGTAGCGGCGGTTGCGGCCCTGGTAGGGCATGTCGTAGGTGGTGAGAAGGCCGCTTTTCTCCAACCGGCGCAGGGCCGGGTACAGGGAGGTCTCCGACACGTCCAGGATGGTGCGGACCTCCTGGGTGAGGATGTAGCCATAGGCGTCCCCCCGGCGCAGGATGCTCAGCACCAGGAAATCCAGCAGCGCGCCGCCTACCTGAAAGCGCAAGGCCATCCCTCCCTACTTGCTAAGTTTATTATATTATAAAACGAATAATATATGCTGTCAATAGGCAGTATCCGGCAGAGGAAAAGCGGACAAAAGCAGGTAAAAAGCGGGGAGCCTCCATGGCTCCCCGCCTGCGTCAGGCGGATCTTGCCGCCACACCGTGCCGGATCAGGAAAAACAGGCTGGTGGACAGCAGCACGCCGGCAAAGTCGAGAATCACGTCGTTGGCGTCGAAGCTGCGGCCGAAGATGGGCTGGGCCAGCTCCACGGCCAGGATCAGCAGCAGCCCGGCTCCCAGGGTATCCCGCCAGTCCGGCCGGGCCCGGGAGAGGGGGTGCAAAAGGCCGAAGGGCAGGTACATCAGGAGATTGCCCAGGTTTTCCCGGGAAAAGCGGACAAAGAAGTCGGGGACCAGGTCAAAGTTCCCGGCAAACCAGCGGTAGGTCCGGCCGCTGGGCTGGTGGTAGAGGAGGAAGTACCAGAGGCCGCCGATCAGGTGGAGGAACAGGGTCAGGCACAGCAGGCCGGTGATATAGGAGACGAACAGGGCGGCAAAGACCTTCCGGGCGGCGGGGGCGGCCTTGTCCCGTGTGAAGCGGCGGACGCCGCAGAGGAGCCCCGCCAGCAGGGCGACGGGCAGCGCCTGAAGAAAGTACCCCGGGTAGGTGTCGAAAAAGAAATAGGAGAAGGGCATGGCAGGGACCTCCTTGGGAGAAGTTGGCCCCAGTATACCAGAGAAAGCGGAAGGCCCCATTAAGGATTCCTTAATGATCCATTAAGATGAGGAGGGAACGGAGCCGGCGGCGGGGCGCGTCCGGGCGCAGACTGGGCGGGAGCACCGGCAAAGATGCTCCCGCGTTGCCAGAAGGGGGTCATGTTCCGGGCCGGGCCAGGTCCTCTGGTATACATAGGAGCCATTCGTTATTGTACAGCACCGCTATCCCGTCCCCGGCTTCCGCGTATGGCATTTCCAGATCCCGGTTGAAATTGGTTTCGCCGTCTTTTTGGGGAAAAGTGTCTGTGTATGAGGTGGTATACCCGATAATGGCGCTTTCGTCCACGGCTGTCTCCGGGGCTGCCGAAGTCAGGAAATAGATGTTCCCGCGTACCATAATGGCCGCCGGATAGTCTGCTTCCGTGCCTGATATGGTACAGCCGGCGAGTACGAGCATACAGAGGAGAAGCAGGATGCTTGTCCCAAACTTTTTCATGAGTACCGGCCCCCTTGCAAAGATGTTTCTGCTTACTGTGACGCAAACGCCGGACAAAAATGCCGCCGGGGGGAACAGATCGCAGAAAAAGCGGAAGGGAGGCCGCTGAGCGGCGGGCCTCCGGAAAAGAAAACCCAAACCGGAGCCCGGGGGAACGGGTTCGGTTTGGGGAGGAGCTGCGGCAGGATGCGTGAGGAGTGATTTTTTGATAAAAAAAGCCGCTGCGAACGACATGTCGTCCGCAGCGACGTGGTCCGAGTGACTGGATTCGAACCAGCGGCCTCTTGAACCCCATTCAAGCGCGATACCAAACTTCGCCACACCC
>CALXGG010000167.1 GCA_944387785.1 uncultured Oscillospiraceae bacterium
CTGGAGAAGCTGCCCCAGGTGGCCGAGCTGGCCGTGGGCGACGCCTGCACCGGTTCCAACCCCCGCACCATCACCCCTGACGTCATGGCCAAGCTCCTCAAGTGCTGCTTCTACGACACCGAGGTGGATTTCTAAGCCACGCGCATATCCTTCTTTTCTTTGAAAAGAAGCAAAAGAAACGTTCGCGCGAAACGCTGATTCGCGTACCGCAAATACAGCGGCAGGCCCGATATCGGGCCTGCCGCTAAGTCCGTATAGGGGGCTATTCTCCCCGGCGCTCCTTCTCCCGGCGGTACTGGCCCAGAAGGCCGTCGTACTTCCTCCCGGCCGCCCGGTAAAAGAGCTCAAAGCCCAGGGTAAAGACCATAAAGGCGATGGCAAAGCTGGCGGCAAAGGTCAGCCAGGCCCCCGCCTGCTCCACGGGAAACCACCGGAACAGCCAGGCCGTCCCCGCCAGCAGCGGAAAAAACAGCGCCAGGAACAGCAGCGTCCGCCGGGTATAGCGCATGGATTTGAGGACATGATCCGTAAAGCAGAGATACTGCACCGCACTTCCCACCGCGCAGATCAGCAGCAGGGACAGCAGCACCCGGATACTCACCGCCTCCCCCCCCAGGGCCAGACTGACGACGGTATAGATCACCACCGCGGCGGTATAGCTGAGGGCCGCCGCCGTTTTCCACTCCACCACAAAACGCAAAAATTGTTTCATCCGCCAAAGCTCCTTTCCAGCTCCCGCAGCTTCTCCCGCCAGGCGGCGGCATACTGCCGGGACACATATAACCGCTCGCCGCCCTCCATCGTCACCAGCAGCCGTCCTCCCAGCTCCGGCCGGATGGACTGGACCCGCCGGAAATTCACCAGGGCAGACCGGCTGGAGCGGAGGAACTCCAGCCCTTCCAGGCCCTCCTCCAGCTCGTACAGCCGCAGGGTGCTCTCATAGACCGCCTCCCGGGTATAGAGAAACGTCCGTTTATCCGCCGTGTCGATATAGAGGATATCCTTTGTGTCCAGCAGGTGGCTCTCCCCCTCCCGGGTCCCCACCAGCTTGCGCTGGTGGATGCGGAGCATGGCCACCAGATGCAGGATATCCTCGTCCGCCTGGGGACAGTTGATGATGACCTCCGTTTCCGGAAAGGCCGGGTCCTGGTTCAGGGTGATCTTCATGGACTCCCCTCCTTCTGGGATCAGTATAGCAGAGGCGGCAGAGATCGCAAGGGCTTTGGCCTGAGCGGTAAATTTTCCGCCCTCACCTGCCGCCCCGGCCTCCCCAGCCGCACAATAAAGCCGGGAAGCAGCTGCGCTTCCCGGCAATGGCGTATACGTTCTTATTTTTCTTCTAAGCTCTCTTTCTTTCCAGGAGCCTCTTCCCTTTCGGCGCTCTCTTCTTCTCCCCGGAGGATCCGCCGTGTCTGCTCGGAGTACAGATCGCTGTCCTTCCCATCAGCGTGGAAAAGCCATGCCTCCCAGACAGAGGGGCGCAGGAAAGCGAACAGGAACGGCTTCCCCATCAGCAGACGGATCCCTCCCACCAGGCACAGCACCAGCAGGAGGAAGGCCAGCAGCCCTTCCTCACTGGCTGCCAGATATCCGAAAAAACCGTTGCCCACATACCCGGCCGATGTGATGTAGTTGACGCCCTTGTATTCCAGCATCGCCCACATGACCAGAATGGCAATGCCGGCCAAAAGGGTAACGGCCATGCCCAGCCAGCGCTTTTCATTTCCGGATAGGACAGGGGACGCCTCCCCACCCTCCTCTCCGGCGGCGGGGCCCGCACGGCTTCCAGCGGCGCTTCCGGCCGCCTGCCCCCCTTCTCCGGAGCCCTCCTTCAAAAGGTAGTCGGTGGTCACGCCGAACAGCTCGCTCATGGCCACCACCCGGCTGACATCCGGCACCGCCTCCCCCAGTTCCCACTTGCTCACCGCCTGACGGCTGACGCCCAGCGCCTCCGCCAGCTGCTCCTGGCTCATGCCCCGAGCCTTCCGCAGCCGGGCCAGCTTTTCTCCCAGTGCCATACGCTCCGTCTCCTCTCCTTTGATGGCATCAGCCTAACAAAAACAGGAGAAAATTGCCACCATCCTGCCCTGGAATCTGCGCAACCAGCAGTTGCGGCGGCCTATTTCCCTTGCCGCAGCTCCTCCAGCAGCTCCTGCCGCAGGGTCAGCACCTGGCCCACATGGTAGTTGGTCACCACGTCCAGGGTCATGACCGAGTCCAAAGGGCGATCGTCCCGGATCTCCGCCCCGCAGGCCTGAAGCCGGCGGCGGTTCTCCTCGTCCAGCCGTCCCGCCCGCTCCAGGTGGCTCAGAGCCTCCAGTTGGGTCACCAGGGCTTGAGCCATCCTGTCGCAGGAGCGCAGCTGGGCCAGCTCCCGGCGCTGCCGCCGCAGGTGGAACAAAAGCCGCTGGTTGCTGAAGATCGTCAGCTGCTTTTCCATGGCGGCGATCTTGGCGGCCATGCCGTCGGCGTCAGGCAGGTGCTCGTCCCCGTCGAACATATCCTCCAGGAAGGCGATGAGGTCCTTGTCCAGGCTCTCCATGGTGGCCCGGATCTTCCGGCTGTTGTCATAGGGAAACACCAGCATATTCACGCACAACCCCACCGCCAGACCGATGGCGGTATCCCAGATCCGGCCCAGGGCGTAGCCCATGGGGGACATGTCCGCGGTGGTCACCACCATCACCAGGATGAAGCAGGGCAGGGAGGGTGAGAGGGTCACATGGAAGGTATTGTAGATGGCGATAATGAGGATCACGCCGATGCCCACCGCCGTCAGATAGCTCACCGGCAGGGTTCGCAGGGCCAGGCCCCCCAGCGCCCCGAACACCACGCCCACGATCTGGGTCAGGCAGGCCTCCAGGGAGCCCTTGAAGGTGGGCTGCACCGCGGACATGGCGCCCAGCATGGCAAAGATCAGCTTGGCGCTGCTGGCGCCGTACTGGTTGACGATGGCCAGGGAAATGATGATGGCGGCGGCGGTCTTGATGGTGCGGGGGCCGATGTGGAATTTCTTCAGGGGCTTTACCCGTCTCATACCGGCACTCCTCCTCTCCCCGGATCGTATGCCCGGATCCAGCCGGTATCCCGGCGCGGCACTTCCTTTTTCCTATGATACCATGCCGGGCCCCCAGCGTCAAATCGAGAAGTTCCATAGCTCCGCCCAGCAAAGACGCCGGGGAAAAGAAGCGCCGCCTGCCGGAACACAGTCGGTTCCGGCAGGCGGCGCTTACCAGGGAACAGTCTAAAGCAAAAAAGAGGACAGTCAAAAGACTGTCCTCATGTGTTGGCGCTACCTATCTTCCCGGTCCGTCTCCAGACAAGTATTGTCGGCAGAAGCGAGCTTAACTTCCGTGTTC
>CALXGG010000168.1 GCA_944387785.1 uncultured Oscillospiraceae bacterium
GATGGAGCGGCGGACCTTGTCGTCCCAGTAGTCGTAGTGGGCGAAGCGGCGGAGACTGGCCTCCAGGCCGCCGATGACGATGGGCGTGCCGGGGAAGGCCTCCCGGGCCCGGTTGGCGTAGACGATGGTGGGCCGGTCGGGACGAAGGCCCATCCTGTTGCCGGGACTGTAGGCGTCGGCGCCGCGGCGCTTCTTGGCGGCGGTGTAGTGGGCCACCATGGAGTCGATGTTGCCCCCGCCGATGAGCACGGCGTACCGGGGCTTGCCCATAGCCCGGAAGGCGTCGGCGCTGTGCCAGTCGGGCTGGGAGAGCACCGCCACCCGGTAGCCCTCGTCCTCCAGCACCCGGGCGATGATGGCGGTGCCGAAGCTGGGGTGGTCGATGTAGGCGTCGGCGGTGACGACCAGGAAGTCGTAGTACCACCAGCCCCGGTTTTCCATGTCCTCCCGGCTCACCGGGAGGAAGTCCAGTGTATCCATATGGTTTCTCCTCTTGCCGCCTTTGCCCCGGCGGCGGGGGTGATTATCAGAGGAAATATCCTCTGAACTTCTCTTTTTCAGCCTTTCAGGCTGGTATGCTCCGCAGGCCTGCTTTTCCAACGCGGGAAAAGTAGGCAAAAGCGCGCTGGGGAGACCCCAGACCCCCCTCTTTTTATCTAATCGGTTTTTATCGGGGGTGATACCGGGCAGCCACTGAATCTCCATGAGGCCGCCGGCCTCCTCGTAACCAGTGCGGTGGGTATCCAACATCGCCTGACGGCCCTCGGGCTGGGGCGTGTCACTGTCCTCAGGGGATCTCCCGGACCCGGCGGCGCAGGTCCATGGTGATGTCCCTCCCGGCGCCGGTAAAGCCGTACTGGGCGAAGTAGCCCCGCAGCTCCTCCGGGCAGGCCATCACCAGGGTCTCCAGCCCCTGGCGGCGGGCGTACTTCACCGCCTGGCCCAGGAGCTGCACCCCCAGGTGCCGCCCCCGCAGGGGGGGATTGATCTCATAGGCGGTGATCCGCATGGCGTCGTCCTCCCGGCGCAGGGCCACCCGGCCCGACCGCTCGTTGTCCAGCATGGCCTGGAGGACCAGGCCGTCCTCCGCCGCCAGGGGCACGAACCAGAAGTCCTCGTCGCCGCCGCCGGCCTTGTACCAGTTCTGGCGGCGGAAGGTGGAGCACTCGGCGGGGACGTGGGAGGAGTCGTCCCGGGACACCACCCGGATCTCGTCGCCCTCCGCCTCCAGGAGGCTCACGGCGGTGTTGTCGCTGTGGCCGCTGCGGCCGATCTCCTCCAGGGACAGGCCCTCCAGGGTGCCCAGCAGGGTCCGCAGGGCGGCGCCGTGGCTGGCGGCGGCCACGGTGAGGCCGGGGCACTCCGCGGCGATGCGGCGGATGCCCTCCACCATGCGCCGGGCCACCTCGCTGAAGGTCTCCGCGCCGTCCACCCGCCACAGGTCGGGCCGCCGGTTGAAGTTGGTGTACATCTCCGGCTCCCGGCGCTTGATCTCCGCCCAGGTCCGCTCCTCCCAGCTCCCCAGGCGGACCTCCCGCAGCAGGGGAAGGGGCCGGAAGGGCAGATCCCGGGGGACGTAGAGGGCGGAGGCGGTGGCCCGGGTCCGGGTGAGGTCGCTGCCGTACACCGCGTCCAGATGGACGCCGGCAAACCGCTCCCGGAGGTAGTGGAGCTGGCGGTAGCCCCGGGGGGTGAGGTTGCTGTCGTACTGTCCGTGGGCCACACGGAAGAGGTTCCCCTCCGCCTCGGCGTGGCGTACAAGGTAAATTCTGGTCATATGGCAGATCCTTCTTTACTTGCAGTTTACTGCTATTGTATCGGACCTGTCAGCATTTAGCAAGGGGGATGAGCGGCGGCGGACGCTTAAATTCGTCCGGCCCGGGCCATACTAGGGGCGTCCGAGAGGAGGCGTGAAGAGATGAACGGATTTGTAAAGGGCATGGTGCTGGGCGTGGTGGCCGGCGCGGCGGCGGATATGGCGCTGCGCACTACCCAGGGCAAGCGCACCGCCGCCGGCAAGGCCATGCAGACGGTGACCGACGCGGTGGACAGCGCCGCGGCCTCTGTCAAGCACACCATGGGGCGCTAACGCGCCCGGAGGGCCCGGCCGCCGTGTGGCGGCCGGGCTTTTCCCGCCCGGGGAACGGGCCGGTGGTGTAAAAATTTCAGGAAAAATCCAGGGATTTTCTCTTGACTTCCCGGAAGGAACAGGATATAATAACCTTCGCTGTCAAACAGCATAACCAAATAAGCGGTTTTTGAGCCGGGCAACTATGTGGAGATGTCGCGTAGCTGGTCGAGCGCGCACGATTGGAAATCGTGTATACCCCAAAAGGGTATCGAGAGTTCGAATCTCTCCATCTCCGCCAAAAATCCCGCAGTCTGAAAGGACTGCGGGATTTCTTTTTTTGCTGCCGCTGGGGCGGCATACTCTTTGTTCTAATACCGGTTCCGGCAAGGGCGGGGCCGGCGGGCGGTTTCTCTGCCGGTATTCAGGCCATATAATTGGGGAGGAACCCGCCGAATGCAAAGATGCAGCAGATCAGCGCCGCCGCGACGCCGAACTTGATGACCGCGCCGGCCCTTGTGCTGGATCTGTAAAGGAAGGGGGCCGCTGCGATGGCGCAGACGGCCGCGCTGCAAAGGAGCACGCGCTGCAAATACGGTAACGATATGGGACTGCCGCTGACGACTGCGGAATTGGATAGGAGAAAAAGGGCGGCGCCGAGCAGATAGCATGCGATGCTGGCCGCGTTCCTTTTCTTCATACGCACACCTCCTTGATGTAATCGGGATTCTGTCCATAAAGACGCAAAAACCGGCAGGGAAATTCCCAACCAAGGCGGTATCATACAAAATCCCCTGAAACCGGATGGTTTCAGGGGATGTAAAAAAAGCCGCCGCGGACGATAAGCCGCCCGCGGCGATATGTGTTTCGTTGCCGAGAAAGATGCGGTAGTTGGCAGGCCCGCACCCAAAACCAAACCGGAGCCCAGCGACTGGGCAGCCGTTGGCGGCTCCGCCGCCTTACGGATGCGGCGTGCCCCTTGCGGGTAAGCGGGCCCGGTTTGGAAAGGAGGAGCAGCAGAATGAGCGCGCTCTGACTTATAAAAAGTCGGAGCAAGCGATATGACGCTTGCTCCGACGTGGCGCAGCGGGTGGGATTCGAACCCACGTGGGATTGCTCCCAAACTGATTTCGAGAAATGTGCCCCGTACAAATTCCCGTATAAGTCCGTGTAACACC
>CALXGG010000169.1 GCA_944387785.1 uncultured Oscillospiraceae bacterium
CGCAACCACCAGGAGTTCAAGAGCGGCGACGGCATCGTCACCAAGGGCGTGGACAACACCATCGCCAACGTGGGCGTCCTGGCCAAGGAGGGCATGCAGGAGACCGACCGCATCATCCTCCACATCATGACCCACCGCTGCGACTGATCCTTCTGAGGGCCTCCCCGGGGCGAACGCCCCGGGAAGGCCCCTCTTTTTCCCGCCGCCGGCCCCTGTGTCCTCCCACAGCGGACAGATACCCTTCTTCCGCAAAAGGCGGGTTTTTACAAAGTTTTCCTCTGTTTTTGAAATCTTTTATTGACAGCGCCTCCGTGCGGGCGTATACTGTCCACATAGGAACAACGAAAACCCGACTTAATGTTTGTGTTAGGAGGACAGTTATGGCACAGCTCATGGACGCACTGGTCAAGCCCGTCGCCGGCCCCGGTCTGGAGCTCCAGCAGGTCCCCATTCCCGAGCCCGGCCCCGGCGAGGTGCTCATCAAGATCCACAAGACCGCCATCTGCGGCACCGACGTACACATCTACAACTGGGACCCCTGGGCCCAGGAGCACATCAAGCCCCCCATGGTCATCGGCCACGAGTATGTGGGCGAGGTGGCCCAGCTGGGCGCCGGCGTCACCGGCCTCCACGTGGGCCAGCGGGTCAGCGGCGAGGGCCACATCACCTGCGGCCGCTGCCGCAACTGCCACACCGGCAACATCCAGTGGTGCAAGGACACCCAGGGCGTGGGCGTGGATCGGGACGGCGCCTTCGCCGAGTATGTCTGCATCCCCGAGAGCAACGTCATCATCATCGACGAGAGCCTGCCCGAGGACGTGGTGGCCTTTTTCGATGCCGTGGGCAACGCCACCCACACCGCCCTTATGTGGAACCTGGTGGGGGAGGACGTCCTCATCACCGGCGCCGGCCCCATCGGCATCATCGCCGCCGGCATCTGCAAGTATGCCGGCGCCCGCCGGGTGGTCATCACCGACATGAACGACTACCGCCTGGACCTGGCCCGGAAGATGGGCGCCGACGCGGCGGTGAACATCGGCAAGGAGAACCTGCCGGAGATCATGCGCAAGCAGGGCCTGGTGGAGGGCTTCGACATCGGCCTGGAGATGAGCGGCAGCGGCGCCGGCCTCCAGCAGATGATCTCCGTCATGCGCAACGGCGGCAAGATCAGCCTCCTGGGCATCTCCAACAAGCCCGTGCCCATGAACATGAACGACATCATCATGAAGGGCCTGACCCTCCAGGGCATCTACGGCCGGAAGATGGACAACTGGCACCAGATGAGCTACATGGTCCAGGGCGGCCTGGACCTCACCCCCGTCATCACCCACCGCTTCCACTACACCGACTTCCAGAAGGGCTTCGACGCCATGAACAGCGGCCACTCCGGCAAGGTCATCCTGGACTGGAGCAAGTAAGCACCATCTTATCGGGGGCTGCGCGCCCCCGGGCCCCGGCGCTGTTCGCCAGGGGCTCCGGCGCTGTTCGCCGGGGGCTCCGGCGCTGTTCGCCGGGGGCTCCGCCCCCGCACCCCGGGTAACTTTTTGTACGCACAAAAAGTTACCAAAAAAGCGCCAAAACCAAGGTTTTGGATTCCTTTGTCTCATCGGCCTCTATCAGATTTGATACTGCGTTGCCACTGAAGCAGCCATATCCTTCGGGCATCCGATCTGTACCGGGTTTCTCGTCCGGCTTCGGCTGACGCCCTGTTAAAGGGATAGGCGAATCCGGGGTTCTTTCAGGGGGCTGTCCACGCCTGTGGGAGACGGATCGATTCTCCCCCCCAGCACGGTCTCCTCGCGGCATAGCCGCTGCGGGGCCGTCAGGCGAAGTGGGATAACCACCGCACCGATTACGAGGGAGCCGGAGGCCCTGCGGAAGTTCAGCGGCAGCTGGGTATCAAAATTTCGGAGTGTCCGATTGGACAAAAGCGGGGTCCAGGGTGTCCCCGGCGGCGTTTTCACCCGCCCGCCCGGCGGCGGGCGCATCCGCCCTCCGGGGGCGGAGCCCCCGCCGGCAAAAAAGCAAGCCAGCGAAACAGCGTTTCGCGCAAAGGTTCTTTTTGCTCCTTTTTCTTGCAAGAAAAAGGAGGAATAAAAAGGAGGATGAGCCCATGAAGACAGCCATTGAGAAGTACCGTTCCGAGCTGGCCGCCATCCGCGAGGCCGGCACCTGGAAGGATGAGCGGATCATCACCACCCCCCAGCAGTCCCGGATCGACACCACCGCCGCCAAGCAGGTGGTGAACATGTGCGCCAACAACTACCTGGGCCTCAGCGACCACCCGGCCCTCATCGCCGCCGCCAAGGAGAGCTACGACAAGTGGGGCTTCGGCCTGAGCTCCGTCCGCTTCATCTGCGGCACCCAGGCCATCCACAAGGAGCTGGAGAAGAAGCTCAGCGAGTTTTTGGGCATGGATGACACCATCCTCTACTCCTCCTGCTTCGACGCCAACGGCGGCCTCTTCGAGACCCTGCTGGGCCCCGACGACGCGGTGATCTCCGACGAACTCAACCACGCCTCCATTATCGACGGCGTCCGGCTGTGCAAGGCCAAGCGTTTCCGCTACAAGAACAACAACATGGAGGACCTCCGCCGCTGCCTGGAAGAAGCCAAGGCTGCCGGCTGCCAGGTGAAGCTCATTGCCACCGACGGCGTATTCTCCATGGACGGCTACATCGCCAACCTCAAGGGCATCTGCGATCTGGCCGACGAGTACGACGCTCTGGTGATGGTGGATGACAGCCACGCCGCCGGCTTCATGGGCGACAAGGGCCGCGGCACTCCCGAGTTCTGCGGCGTTCAGGGCCGGGTGGACATCATCACCGGCACCTTCGGCAAGGCTCTGGGCGGCGCCTCCGGCGGCTTTACCGCCGCCCGCCAGGAGATCGTAGACCTGCTGCGCCAGCGCAGCCGTCCCTACCTGTTCTCCAATACCGTGGCCCCCGCCATCTGCGCCGCCACCCTCAAGACCCTGGAGCTGCTCACCGCCTCCACGGAGCTGCGGGACAAGGTACACGAGAACGCCCGGTACTTCCGCGCCCAGATGGAGAAGCTGGGCTTTGAGCTGCTGCCCGGCGAGCACCCCATCGTCCCCGTGATGCTTTACGACGCCAAGATCGCCCACGAGTTCGCCGACCGGATGCTCCAGAAGGGCGTGTACGTGGTGGCCTTCTGCTACCCCGTGGTGCCCAAGGGCAAGGACCGCATCCGCACCCAGATCTCCGCCGGCCACACCAA
>CALXGG010000170.1 GCA_944387785.1 uncultured Oscillospiraceae bacterium
AAGGTCTACCGGGGCGAGCGGGCCCAGCGGGGCCGCTTCCGGGAGTTCTACCAGGCGGACATCGACATCATCGGCGACGGCAAGCTGGACATCGCCAACGAGGCGGAGATCCCCGCCATTATCTCCCAGACCTTTACCCGCCTGGGCCTCAAGCGCTTCCAGATCCGGGTCAATAACCGGAAGATCCTCAACGGCTTCTACGCCATGCTGGGCCTCAGCGAGCAGTCCGGGGACATCATGCGCACCGTGGACAAGCTGGATAAAATCGGCAGCGAGAAGGTAGCCGCCATCCTGGTGGAGGACCTGGGCCTCACAGGGGAACAGGCAAAGGAGATCCTCTCCTTCATCGCCATCAAGGGGGATAACCAGAGCGTCCTTGCCGCCCTGGAGAATTACCGGGGCCGCAGCGAGGTCTTTGACCGGGGCCTGGATGAGCTGGCCACCGTGGTCAAGTACCTCTCCGCCTTCGGCGTGGACGAGGGGCGCTTTGCCGTGGACCTCACCATCGCCCGGGGCCTGGACTACTACACCGGCACCGTGTACGAGACTACCATGCTGGACCACCCGGAGATTGGAAGCATCTGTTCCGGCGGCCGGTATGATAACTTAGCGGAATATTATACCGATAAAATACTCCCCGGAGTGGGAATTTCCATTGGGCTCACCCGTTTGTTCTATATCCTCCAGGAGCAGGGCATGCTGGATCCCCACATGGACACCGCCCCCGCCGACGTGCTGATCCTGCCCATGACCGAGGATCTCAGCCCGGCCATCGCCCTGGCCACGCAGCTGCGCCAGTCCGGGGTCCGGACCCAGCTCTACACCGAGCAGAAGAAGTTCAAGCAGAAGATGACCTACGCCGACAGGATCGGCGTGCCCTATGTGGTGTTCCTGGGCGAGGAGGAGGTCGCCAACCGCGTGGTAGCCTGCAAGGACATGGCGTCCGGCGAGCAGACAAAACTGGATTTTTCTGTCACACTGGACCGCATCCGGCAGGGACTTGCCGCCCGGCGGGCCGGCGCGCCCATCCGGGAGGGATAAGGCGAGGGGCCTGCCCGGCCCCAAACCCGGTGCGTCTGAAGCCAGCCGCTTCGGGGCGTGGCTCCCGGGCCTCCTCAGCCCAGGCTGCCCTCTCTGCCGCCTGCGGCGGCATTCACCTTGCGGCCCCGGACCCGGGGCTTTTCGGCGGGGGCTCTGCCCCCGCACCCCGGGAGTTTCCGAAGGGGCCGGAAGGGGCCCTTGGCGCTGTTTTGTCTCCGACGGCCCCATTTTTGGCCGCCCAAAAATGGGGGAAAAAACCGCCAGCCCCCTTCGGGCTGGACCCCCGCTTTTTTGTCCAACCAGTCGGTATCAGACTTGATACCGGGCAGCCACTGAATCAGAGGATCCTTCGGGCATCCGATCTGGGGCGGGTTGCGCGTCGATGCTTCGGCCGTTGGCCCTGTTAAAAGGATGGATGTTTCTCAGTATTTTGCGCTGCACTGCCTGCTTTTGTGGAAAGTGCGGCGTGTTCCCCCACAAAAAACCGCAACAGCTCTCAGTACGAGGGGCTTACCGAAAAAATCAGAAACCACTCTCAGCACGAGGGCCGTCAGGCGAAGTGCGACAGACCACCGCACCGATTACGAGGGGCCAGCAGGCCAGCAGTATTTCAGTGGCAACCTGGCCGCAAATTAACCCCCAGACCGATTGGGTAAAAAAGCGGGGGTCCAGCCCGAAGGGGGCTGGCGCCCTTTTGGGTACTTTTCCGGCGCGGGAAAAGTACCCCGCCGGAGGCATCCCCCGGGGCGCGGAGCCCCCGTAAAAACCTTTGCCTTTTGGGCGTCCGAAAGCAGGCCGCCGGAGGCATGCCCCGCCGGCCCCCAACCAATCAAACAATCATAATAATAACAAGCGATAAAGGAGAAAAATCAACATGAAACAGTCCAGAACCCATACCTGCGGGGAGCTCCGCCTGGAGCACGCGGGCCAGACCGTCACCCTGGCGGGCTTTATGGAGAATGTCCGCGAGGTAGGCCAGAACTTCGCCTTCGTCATCCTCCGGGACTTCTACGGCACCACCCAGCTGGTGGTGGAGACTGAGGAGATGATGGCCGTCATCAAGGGCCTCAACAAGGAGTCCACCATCCAGGTCACCGGCACCGTCCGGGAGCGCAGCAGCAAGAATCCCAACCTCCCCACCGGCGACATTGAAGTGGTGCCCGAGAAGATCGAGGTCCTGGGCCGCTGCCGCTACAACGAGCTGCCCTTCCAGATCAACCGCAGCCGGGAGGCCGACGAGTCCCTGCGGCTGAAGTACCGCTACCTGGATCTCCGCAACCCCGCCGTCAAGAAGAACATCATCCTCCGCTGCCAGGTGGTGGCCGCCATCCGCTCCGCCATGATGGACCACGGCTTCCTGGAGATCACCACCCCCATCCTCACCGCCTCCTCCCCCGAGGGCGCCCGGGACTACCTGGTCCCCGCCCGGAAGCACCCCGGCAAGTTCTACGCCCTGCCCCAGGCCCCCCAGCAGTTCAAGCAGCTGCTGATGACCTCCGGCTTCGATAAGTATTTCCAGATCGCCCCCTGCTTCCGGGACGAGGACGCCCGGGGCGACCGCTCCCCCGGCGAGTTCTACCAGCTGGATATGGAGATGGCCTTCGCCAACCAGGACGACGTGTTCGGCGTGCTGGAGGAGGTGTTCCCCCCCATCTTCGCCAAGTACGGCCTCTACAACGAGGTCTCCGCCGCCCCCTTCCGCCGCATCGGCTTCACCGAGGCCATGGAGACCTACGGCTCCGACAAGCCGGACCTGCGGATCGACCTGACCGTCACCGACGTGACCGACCTGCTCTCCGGCTGCGGCTTCGAGCCCTTTGCCGGCGGCGTGGTCAAGGCCATCCCCGTCACCGACTTTGCCGCCACTCGCAAGCAGATCGACAAGCTCTGCGCCGACGTGGAGGTCCAGGCGGGCAGCAAGCCCTACTGGTTCAAGGTGGATGAAAGCGGCGAGCTCTCCGGCGGCATCGCCAAGTTCCTGGGCGAGAAGAAGGAGGCCCTGACGGAGCGCCTGGGCCTGAAGCCCAACACCTTCGTGGGCCTCACCTGCGGCAGGAAGGCCGCCGCCCAAAAGACCGCCGGCGTCCTGCGCAGCAAGCTGGGGGCTCTCTGCCCCAACCACATGGACAAGGAGCGCTACGAGTTCTGCTGGATCGTGGACTTCCCCATGTACGAGATCGGCGAGGAGAGCGG
>CALXGG010000171.1 GCA_944387785.1 uncultured Oscillospiraceae bacterium
TTGGTGATGGCGCACAGGGAGCGGATGTGCTTGAGAAGGCCGCCCATGAAGTAGTGGGCCTCCCGGCTCAGGTGGGCGTAGCCCGCGTCGTCGGAGAACACCGGCTTTCCGTCCTTCAGCAGCAGCATATGGACGTGCATGCCGCTGCCCGCCTCGCCGTACACCGGCTTGGGCATGAGGGTGGCGCTCAGGCCGTACTTGGGGGCGGTGTTGTGGATGATGTATTTGATCATCATGGTGGCGTCGGCCATCTTCGACATCTCCCCCAGCTTGGGCTCGATCTCGAACTGGCCCGCGCCGCCCACCTCCGGGTGGTGGTACTTGATGGGGATGCCCGCCGCCTCCATGTGCATGCACATCTCGCTGCGGCACTCATAGGTGAGGTCCAGGGGCTTGGCAATGTGATAGTGGCCCTGGCGGGGGACGATGGCCCCGGTGCCGCTGACGCCGCTGTTCCAGTGGGCCTGCCGGGCGTCGATGGTCATGCCGATGGCGTCGGGGGCCACGTTCCATGTCACGCTGTCGAAGAGGTAGAACTCGAACTCCGGCAGGATCAGCATGGTGTCCGCCACGCCGGTGCGGCGCATATATGCCTCCGCCGCCTGGACGATGTTCCGGGGATACTGGGCCAGGGGGCGGTTGTGGGGATAGTCGATGATCATGGCGTTGCCGGTCATGGAGAGGGTGGGGATGTCACAGAAGGGATCCACCTGGGCGGTCTCCGGGTCCGGGATAAAGACCATGTCGCTCTTCTCCACCACCGCATAGCCGTAGTTGGAGGCGTCAAAGCCGATGCCCTCGGTGAGGGTGGATTCGCTGAAATTCCGGGCGGGGATGGTCACATGGCGGAATTGCCCGTTGATGTCCACCATCTTGAAATCGACCATCTGGATGTTCTCTTCCTGGATGCGCTGGATGATGTCCTTCGCTGTCACTGCCATTTCCTACACCTCATTTCTCCGCCCGGCCGCACCGGGCAGGCAGATCCGTTTGTCCGGCATTTTGTGCAGGCCGCACAAAACCCGCGTCTGAAAAGCCGGGTATCTGGCGCAAAACGCCGTTATGGACATCATACCAGACAACGGCCCCAGCGTCAAACACTTTATGGACCAGGCGGCTCTCCCGCGGCTCTGGCCTCACGCCTCCGGCGCCGGGTCCGCCTCCCCCAGCAGCGCCTCCCACAAGGCCCCGTATTCCGCCGGGTCCCGCCGGGGGTGCTCCGCCTTCACGGCCAGGGCCAGGGCCGCCCCCTCCGCCAGCAGGTCGATGGCCGTCATGGCCATGAGCTTGGCCGGGGCGATGTACGCCAGCTCCGGGTCGCTGATCCGGAAGTCCTTGCTGTGGGCCGCTCCGGAAAAGCCGCTGACCGTGGGCTGGATAAAGGGCAGGAGCCAGGACAGGTCGCCGCCGTCGGTGGAGCCGCAGAAGGGCAGCCCCTCCTCCACCAGGGCACCGGGCAGCAGCGCCGCCGCGTTGGCCGCGAACAGCCGGCTCATCCGCCGGTCCTGGTCCAGGGGCAGGTAGCCGGGCAGGTCCTCGATCTCCGCCTGGGCCCCCACCGCGTAGGCCGCCCCCCGGATGGCCCGGTTCACCTGGCGGTTGGCCCGCTGGATGGCGGGGATGGCCGCCCCCCGGACATAGCTCTCCATGGTCACCTCCGCCGGCACCACGTTCACCAGGTCGCCGCCCTTGGTCAATATGGGGTGGACCCGGATGTGGTCCTCGTCCCGGAAGGTCTCCCGGCAGCAGTGGATGGCCTGGATGGCCAGGGCGGCGGCGTTCAGGGCGTTGACCCCCTCCCAGGGGGCGCCGCCGGCGTGGGCCTCCCGGCCCAGGAAGCGCACCGCCTTGCCGATGAACCCGGAGGACCAGCCCCCGGTGACCACATGGGGGCCCGCCGCCCCGGTCTCGCTGTGGACCATCATGGCCATGTCCACATCGTCGAAGGCCCCCTCGGCGATCATCTGCTGCTTCCCGCCCAGGTAGCGGATGGCCCCCGCCTCCACCAGCTCCCGGCGGTACCGGATCTCGCCGTACTCCTCCGCCGGGGCGGCGATGAAGCACACGTCCCCGTCCAGATGGGCCCGGACGGCGGCAAGCCCCGCGGCGCAGCCCAGCATGGCGGCGATCTGGGCGTTGTGCCCGCAGGCGTGGGCCGCCCCGGTGACGGGGTCGGCAAAGGGGTGCCGGGGGGACACCACCGCGTCCAGCTCCCCCATGACGGCCACGGAGGTCCTTCCGCCGCCCCGCAGCCACCCCTTCACCCCGGTCAGGGCGGGGAAGGACACCTCCGTCAGCCCCAGCCGGGCGAAGGCCTCCCGGACCAGGGCGGAGGTGTGCTCCTCCCGGTACCCTAGCTCCGGGCGGCGGAGGATGGCCTCTCCGGCGGCGATGATCCGCTCCCGCTCCCGGTCGATGGCGGCGCAGGCCGCCTTTTTGATGCTCTCACGGTCCATTGTGTGGCCCTCCCTGTCTGGGTTTCCCCATGGTTTCCGCCCCGCCCCCCCGGAGCCCCTCCGGCGGCGGGGCCCTTTTCTGACAGTATACCTCAGGATCCCCTCCGGCACAACCCCGCCGGCGGGCCCGCCCGGCCGCCGCGGCCCGTTTTAAGGTTCCTTTAAGGTTCCCGGTGTATGATGCGGAGGATAAAGGAGGCGGTACGCATGAAGATCCTGGTCATCGAGGATGAAAAGCTGCTGGCGGACTCCATCGGGGAGCTGCTGCGGAAAAAGGGGTTCACCGTGGAGGTGGTCTACGACGGCGAGACCGGTGAGCAGTACGCGGAGCTGGGGATCTACGACCTGCTGATCCTGGACGTGATGATGCCCGGGATGGACGGCTTCCAGGTGGCCCGGAAGGTCCGGTCCCTGCGCCTGGGGACCCCCATCCTGATGCTCACCGCCCGCTCCGAGCTGGAGGACCGGATCGCCGGGCTCAACTCCGGCGCGGACTACTACCTCACCAAGCCCTTCGACATCCGGGAGCTGCTGGCCTGCATCAACGCCCTGCTCCGGCGCCAGGGGCCCCAGGTGGACCGGCTGTCCCTGGGGAACACCTCCCTGGACCTGGCCTCCGCCACCCTCAGCTGCGGCGCCAGCCAGGTCCGCCTCTCCGCCAAGGAGTTCGACATCATGCGCTTCCTCTTCCAGTCCGGGGAGCGCAACCTCTCCAAGGAGGTCATCCTCTCCCGGGTCTGGGGC
>CALXGG010000172.1 GCA_944387785.1 uncultured Oscillospiraceae bacterium
CTTCCTTGAGGGCCACTGCCTTGGCGGCAATGATGTGCATCAGGGGGCCGCCCTGGATGCCGGGGAACACCCACTTGTTGAGCTTGTGGGCCTCGGCAAACTCGGCGGTGGAGAGAATCAGGCCGCCCCGGGGTCCCCGGAGGGTCTTATGGGTGGTGGAGGTGGCTACATCCACCCAGGGGAAGGGGCTGGGGTGGAGGCCCGCTACCACCAGACCGGCGATGTGGGCGATATCGCTCATGAGGAAGGCGCCGCACTTGTCGGCGATCTCCCGGAAACGCTTGAAGTCGATGACGCGGGGATAAGCGCTGGCACCGCAGATGATGAGCTTGGGCTTGTGCTCCATGGCCAGGCGCTCCACCTCGTCGTAGTCGATATAGCCCTGCTCGTTGACGCCGTAGCCCACGATCTTGTAGTTGTGGCCGGAGAAATTCACGGGGCTGCCGTGGGTCAGGTGGCCGCCGTGGGCCAGCTTCATGCCCATCACCGTGTCGCCGGGTTCGCACAGGGCCATCTCCACGGCCATGTTGGCCTGGGCGCCGGAATGGGGCTGGACGTTGGCGTAGGTGCAGCCGAAAATCTTCTTGGCCCGGTCAATGGCGATGTTCTCCACCACGTCCACATACTCGCAGCCGCCGTAGTAGCGGTTGCCGGGGTAGCCCTCGGCGTACTTGTTGGTCAGGGGGTTGCCGGCGGCCAGCTGGACGGCGCGGCTGGTAAAATTTTCTGATGCAATCAGTTCGATATGGCTCTCCTGGCGGTCTACCTCCGCCTGGATGGCGCTGGCGACCTCGGGGTCCACTTGGTTGATCACTTCGACACCATATGTCATATCCATCTTCTCCTTTTCTCGGCACAACGGCCGATTTTTTTCCAGTATATCATATGTCCATAAAAAAATCTTCGTTGCTTTCAGACAATTTCCTGAAAAATTCCTGTTGAGATACCGACAATATGGACAATTTGCACCAGTTACCTATTTTGTCCAGGAACCTGCCAAAAAATCCTGTTTTGGCTGCCGTCGAGGAAGGATACGCCTGAAAACAGAACAAGGGACAGCAGGGGAGGGCGTTGACCAACAGGATAAAATTGTCCATGTACGGACATACTTCGTCTGAGGCGCTCCCGGGCTTGTCCCAGCCGGGGAAACGCGCCACGAAAAGGCGGGGGTGGTTTCGTGCAGGGAAAGGTGGAGCTCAGCGGGATGAACACCGCGCGGCTGAAGGTGCTCACCAACGAGCAGACCATGGAGCTGCTGCGGAGGGCCAAGGCGGGGGACCGGGACGCCCGGGAGGAGCTCATCAGCGGAAACCTGCGTCTGGTGCTTTCCGTGGTACAGAAGTTCAGCGGCCGGGGGGAGAATCCCGACGACCTGTTCCAGGTGGGGTGTGTGGGGCTCATCAAGGCCATCGACGGGTTCGACCTGAGCCAGCCGGTCCGGTTCTCCACCTACGGCGTGCCCATGATCGTGGGGGAGATCCGGCGCTACCTGCGGGACAACAGCGCGGTGCGGGTGAGCCGGAGCCTCAGGGACACGGCCTACCGGGTGATGCAGGCCCGGGAAAAGCTGATGGCGGAGAGCCAGCGGGAGCCCACAGCGGAGCAGCTGGCAAAGGCGCTGGGGATCCCCCGGGAGGAGGTGGTCCTCGCCATGGACGCGGTGACGGAGCCGGTGAGCCTCTTCGAGCCCCTCTACTCCGACAGCGGCGATACCGTGTGCGTTATGGATCAGGTCCGGGACAAAAAGAACACCGACGAACAGTGGCTGGAAAAAATCGCCCTGAAGGACGCCATGGACCGCCTGGGGGAGCGGGAACGGCATATCCTGGCCCTCCGGTTTTACGAGGGCAAGACCCAGATGGAGGTTTCCCAGGAAGTAGGCATCTCCCAGGCCCAGGTGAGCCGGCTGGAGAAGAGCGCCCTCCGGGCCATCCGCAGGAATATATCGGGGTCGCCCGCATAGGACAATCCGGGGCCGGCATACCATCCCGTAAGGGGGGATGGCAATGCAGTGCAGGATGGTGGAGCTGCGGTACAAGGAGGTCATCAACATCTGCGACGGCTGCCGGCTGGGGTTCGTGGGGGACGTGGAGGTGCTGATCCCCGAGGGGCGGGTGGCGGCCCTGATCGTGCCGGGGCCCTGCCGGTTTTTCGGCCTGTTCGGCCGGGGGGAGGAGTACTATATCCCCTGGGACTGCATCAAGCAGATCGGGGACGACATCATCCTCATCACCAAGCCGGCGGAGCGCCGGCCGCCCTATCAGGAGCGCCGGCGGCGCAGGCGGCTGTTCTGACGGGAGAAACCGGGGCCATCGGGGGAAGAATCGAAAATTTTCTCATTTTTCCATCAAAAAGTCCTTGCGTTTTCCGGAAGGATATGGTACTATATTTCAGCATTACGCACGGATCTTGATGCCTGGTCGGTGCCGCCACAGGCGGTTGGCCCGGCAGGGGAGAGGTCCGGAGGTAACGAACTAAAATTGTATCGGAGGAAACAACAATTATGGCAAGTGTCGTATCCATGAAGCAGCTGCTGGAAGCCGGCGTCCACTTCGGTCACCAGACCCGCCGGTGGAACCCCAAGATGGCGCCCTACATCTATACCGAGCGCAACGGCATCTATATCATCGACCTGCAGAAGACCGTCAAGAAGCTGGAGGAGGCTTACAACTTCGTCCGCCAGCTCAGCGAGAACGGCGAGTCCCTGCTGTTCGTGGGCACCAAGAAGCAGGCCCAGGAGGCCATCAAGGACGAGGCCCTGCGCTGCAACATGTTCTTTGTCAACGCCCGCTGGCTGGGCGGCATGATGACCAACTTCAAGACCATGCGCACCCGTGTGGACCGTCTGACCCAGCTCAAGCGCATGCAGGAGGACGGCACCTTCGACATGCTGCCCAAGAAGGAAGTCATCAAGCACATGGGCGAGATCGAGAAGCTGGAGAAGTACCTGGGCGGCGTGAAGGAAATGAAGAAGCTGCCCGGCGCCCTGTTCATCGTGGACACCCGCAAGGAGCGCAACGCCATCGCCGAGGCCCACAAGCT
>CALXGG010000173.1 GCA_944387785.1 uncultured Oscillospiraceae bacterium
AGGGCGGATCCACTCCGCCCGAGGAAGGGAAACGGGAGGGCTCCCGTCCGGCAGAGGCCGGATGGGACAAACGTCTCTGACCAGTGGGCGCTGAAAACGGTGTGGGGTGTCGGCTACAAATTTGAGCTGACGCCCAAGGCCGGGGAGACGAAGTAGGAGACGGTTTCCGCCGTCCGCGGGCAGCGGGCCCGGGCCGAAGGCCCGTCCAGGCGTCCCCGCCGGGGCGGGGACCCTGCCGCAGGGCGGATCCACTCCGCCCGAGGAAGGGAAACGGGAGGGCTCCCGTCCGGCAGAGGCCGGATGGGACAAACGTCTCCGACCAGTGGGCGTTAAAGACGGTGTGGGGTGTCGGCTACAAATTTGAGCTGACACCCAAGGCCGGGGAGACGAAGTAGGAGACGGTTTCCGCAAAATGATCGCGCATACAGCCGTCCCCTCCGGCGCGCCGGAGGGGACGGCGCCGGAAAGGGGGCGCCGCCGTGAAGCGGTTCAAAGGGATATATTGGCGGCAGTTCGCGGTGACCGCGGGCATGGTGGTGCTGACGCTGGTGCTGCTGGGCACGTCCTTCTTCGCCCTGACGTACAGCTACATCGTGTCGGAAAACCGCAGCAAGCTGGAGGACAAGGCCAAGGTCATCGCCGAGAAGGCGGAGGAGTATGTCCGGGAGGAGATCACCAGCGCCCAGGCGGCCACCCCCTACGACTACCAGGAGGCCCTGAAATCCCTTAACGAGAAGCTCACCGAGCTGGTGCGGACGGCCCAGGAGATGTCGGACATCGACTTCCTCATCTGGATCCCCAGCCGCAACGGCTTCATCAGCATCGACGACAGGCTGGCGGGCAAGGAGCTGACGCTGCCGGCGTCCATGGGGGAGAAGCTGGCGGAGGGGGAGACCTACGCCGGCAACAGCGACCTGGGGCTCTATGACAAGCCCCGGTTCGTGGTGGCCATCCCCGCCCGGGAGACCGTGGACGGCACGGTGCTGGCGGGGCCGGTGCTGGCCATCATGGAGCCCACCGCCATGACGGAGATGTGGCGGGCCTTTCTGGGCATTTTCGGCATGACCGCCTTTACGGTGCTGCTGGTGGGTTTCGTGGCCACCGCCACCACCACCATGCAGCAGACCAAGCCCATCAACGACATGGCCATCGCCGCCCGGAAGTTCGCCCAGGGCAATTTCGACGCCCGGGTCCACGACACCGGCCGGGAGGACGAGATCGGGGAGCTGACCAAGTCCTTCAACGCCATGGCCGATTCCCTGCAAAAAACGGAGCAGCAGCGCCGGGAGTTCATCGCCAATATTTCCCACGAGCTCAAGACCCCCATGACCACCATCGCCGGCTACGCCGACGGCATCCTGGACGGGGTCATCTCCCCGGAGGAGGAGAAGCAGTACCTGCGGATCATCTCCGACGAGAGCCGGCGGCTGAGCCGCCTGGTGCGGCGGATGCTGGACGTGTCCCAGCTCCAGAGCCTGGACCTCATCAAGCAGAAGAAGCCCTTCGACCTGTCCGAGTCCATGCGCCGGGTGCTGGTGTCCATGGAGAAGAAGATCACCGACCGGGGGCTGGACGTGGATGTGGAGATCCCCGACGAGCCGGTGACGGTGCTGGGGGACAACGACCTTCTCACCCAGGTGGTGTACAACCTCCTGGAGAACGCCGCCAAGTTCGCCGCCCCGGGCAGCACCCTGTTCCTGGGGCTGGAGCGCCGGGAGAGCAAGGCGGTGGTCACGGTGCGCAACACCGGCGACACCATACCGCCGGAGGAGCTGCCCCTGCTGTTCGAGCGGTTCCACAAGACGGACAAGTCCCGCAGCGAGGACAAGGACGGCGTGGGCCTGGGGCTGTACATCGTCCGCACCATCCTGGAGCAGCACCGGGAGACCATCACCGCCACCAGCGAGGACGGGGTGACCACCTTTGCCTTCACCGTGCAGCTGGCGGAGGAGAAGCGCATGACCAAGACTTCAGCGAAAGTGGAGAAATAAAGACATGGCAATGGAATTTGAGCGGCGGCAGGAGGGACGGGAGGTGACCCTGGTCTACCGGCCCTGGGCCTGCGGGGACGAGGTGGAGCTGCGCTGCGAGCGACCTCTGCCGGAGCGGATGCGGCAGGAGCAGGCGGCCCAGGCGGCCGGCGGCCTGGAGGCGGAACTGCGGCAGCGGCTGCTGGAGCCCCCCCGCCGCCGCCGGCGGCGGCTGTGGATCGGCCTGGGGATCCTTACGGCCCTGGTCTGCCTGGGGGTGGGCCTCTGGTGGTACGGGACCTACCTGGCGCCCCGGGGCGGCGGCTATGGGGGCGGCCCGGAGGGGGGCTACTGGGACGGCTACCCCTACTTTGACGAGGACTACTACTGGGATACGGAGGAGACTCCGGCGGAGACCACCATCGCCCGGTATCCCACCGGCGGCGACGTGCGCCTGACCCTGACGGCGGAGCACCCCGACGAGCCCCTCACCGCCGGGGAGATCTATGAGAAGGTGAACCCGGCGGTGGTGACGGTGCTGGGGGAGCAGAGGGCCAATTACAGCGTGGGCACCGGCGTCATCTTCAGCGAGGACGGCTATATCATCACCAACTACCATGTGGTGTCCGGCTGCTCCGCCTGTACCGTGCTGGTCACCGACAGCTACGGCGCGGACACGCGGTACCCGGCCAAGCTGGTGGGCTATGACGAGGACAACGACCTGGCGGTGCTGAAGATCGAGGCGCTGGGCCTGCTGGTGGCGGAGTTCGGCGTGTCTGACGACCTGGCGGTGGGGGACCGGGTGTACGCCATCGGCAACCCCCTGGGCCTGGAGCTGCGCAACACCCTTACCGACGGCCTGGTGTCCGCCATCGACCGGGACGTGGACGTGGAGGGGGTGACCATGACCCTGATCCAGACCAACGCCGCCCTCAACAGCGGCAACTCCGGCGGGCCCCTTATCAACCAGTACGGCCAGGTGGTGGGCATCAACACCATCAAGATGATGAGCGGCGACGACACCATCGAGGGCCTGGG
>CALXGG010000174.1 GCA_944387785.1 uncultured Oscillospiraceae bacterium
CCGACCACAAGATGGGCATCATCACCTCCTCCACCAGCTACCAGTACGTCAAGGAGGTCTGCGGCGACCGCTTCCCGGTGCTGAAGCTGGGCATGATCTGGCCCATGCCGGAAACGCTCATCCGGGACTTTGCCGCCCAGGTGGATCTCCTGGTGGTGGTGGAGGAGCTGGACGGCTTCATCGAGGCCCACTGCCGCAGCCTGGGCCTGGCCGTCAGCGGCAAGGACTTCTTCTCCTGCATCGACGAGCTGAGCCAGAACATCGTGGCGGAGAAGCTGGGACTCCCCTATGAGAAGGGCGCCGTCCTCCAGGAGGATATCCCCGCCCGGCCCCCGGTCATGTGCGCCGGCTGCCCCCACCGGGGCCTCTTCTACACCCTGGCCAAAAACAAGTGCACCGTCCTGGGCGACATCGGCTGCTACACCCTGGGGGCCGTGCCTCCCCTGGCGGCCATTGACACCACCATCTGCATGGGCGCCTCCGTCTCCGGCCTCCACGGCTTCAACAAGGCCAGCGGCGGCGAGACCGAGGGCAAAACCGTGGCGGTGATCGGCGACTCCACCTTCATGCACTCCGGCGTCACCGGCCTTATCAACATCGCCTACAACGAGTCCAATTCCACAGTCATCATCCTGGACAACTCCATAACCGGCATGACCGGCCACCAGCAGAACCCCACCACCGGCTTCAACCTCAAGGGCGACCCCTGCACCAAGATCGACCTGGAGAGCCTGTGCCGCAGCGTGGGCATCAACCGGGTCCGGGTGGTGGACCCCTACAACCTGGCGGAGTGCGACCAGGCGGTGAAGGAGGAGCTGGCGGCGGCGGAGCCCTCCGTCATCATCTCCCGCCGGCCCTGCGCCCTTCTCAAGTATGTCAAGCACAAGGCCCCGCTGACAGCCAACCATGGCAAATGCGTGGGCTGCAAGTCCTGCATGCGCATCGGCTGCCCCGCCATCTCCATCGTGGACGGCAAGGCGGTCATCGACAACACCCTGTGCGTGGGCTGCGGCGTGTGCCAGCAGCTGTGCAAGTTCGACGCTCTGGAAAGCGGCAAGGAGGCCTGAGAGATATGGAAACGAAAAACATCATGATCGTCGGCGTAGGCGGCCAGGGCACTCTCCTGGCCAGCAAGCTCCTGGGCCGTCTGCTGCTGGGCAAAGGCTATGACGTGAAGGTCAGCGAGGTCCACGGCATGAGCCAGCGGGGCGGCAGCGTGGTCACCTACGTCCGCTACGGCAGCAGGGTCTGCTCCCCCATCATCGACAAGGGCCAGGCGGACATCATCCTCTCCTTCGAGCTGCTGGAGGCCGCCCGCTGGACAGAATACCTCAAGCCCGGCGGGAAGATCATCACCAACACCCAGCAGGTCAACCCCATGCCCGTCATCACCGGCGCGGCCTCCTACCCCCAGGGTCTGGTGGAGAAGATGACCGCCGCCGGCATGGACGTGGACGCCATCGACGCCCTCTCCCTGGCCGAGGAGGCCGGCTCCGCCAAGGCGGTGAACCTGGTGCTCATGGGCCGTCTCGCCAAGTGGTTCGATTTCTCCGACCAGGAGTGGATGGACGCCATCGAAAAGAGCGTCCCCGCCAAGTTCCTGGAGATGAACAAGAAGGCCTTCGCCCTGGGCCGGGAGGCATAACTGCGCGCAGCGTTTTCTATCAATTTCACCGTCCGTACACGGCGGGAGGAAAGGAACATACAAATCTATGGAACGTTACTATCAGCCCGAGATCGAATGCGCCAGCCGGGAGCAGATCCTGGCCTGGCAGAACGAGCGCCTGGTCAAGCAGGTGCAGCACGTCTGGGACAATGTGCCCTACTACCGCAAGAAGATGGAGGAAAAGGGCCTCACCCCCGCCGACATCCAGAGCGTGGACGACCTCCACAAGCTGCCCTTCCTCACCAAGGACGACCTGCGGGACGCCTATCCCTACGGCCTGCTGGGCATGCCCCTGAAGGACTGCGTCCGCATCCAGTCCACCTCCGGTACTACCGGACGGCGGGTGGTGGCTTTTTACACCCAGCACGACATCGACCTGTGGGAGGACTGCTGCGCCCGTGCCATTATGGCTGCCGGCGGCACCAATGAGGATGTGTGTCACGTTTCCTACGGCTATGGCCTCTTTACCGGCGGCCCCGGCCTCAACGGCGGCAGCCACAAGGTGGGATGCCTGACTTTGCCTATGTCCTCCGGCAACACCGACCGGCAGCTGCAATTCATGGTGGATCTGGGTTCCACCATTCTCTGCTGCACCCCCTCCTACGCCGCCTACCTGGCGGAGAGCATCCATGAGAGAGGCCTCCGGGACAAAATTAAGCTCAAGGCCGGCATCTTCGGCGCTGAGGCCTGGAGTGAGGAAATGCGCCGGGACATCGAGGCGAAGCTGGGCATCAAGGCCTATGATATCTACGGCCTCACCGAGACCTCCGGCCCGGGCGTCTCCTTCGAGTGCAGCGAGCAGACCGGCATGCACATCAACGAGGACCACTTCATCGCCGAGATCATCGACCCCGACACCGGCGAGGTCCTGCCCGAGGGCAGCAAGGGCGAGCTGGTGTTCACCTCCATCACCAAGGAGGCCTTCCCCCTGCTCCGCTACCGCACCCGGGACATCTGCATCCTCTCCCGGAAGAAGTGCTCCTGCGGCCGCACCTTCGTCAAGATGTGCAAGCCCATGGGCCGCAGCGACGATATGCTCATCGTCAAGGGCGTCAACGTCTTCCCCTCCCAGATCGAGACCGTCCTTCTGGAGCAGGGCTACCCCGCCAACTACCAGATCATCGTGGACCGCGTCAACAACAGCGACACCCTGGAGGTCATGGTGGAGATGACGCCGGAGAACTTCTCCGACTCCCTGGCCAAGATCACCGACATGGAGAAGTCCCTGGTGGCCGCCCTGAAGGCCATGCTGGGCATCTACGCCAAGGTCCGCCTGGTGGCCCCCAAGACCATCACCCGCAGCGAGGGCAAGGCCGTGCGCGTCAT
>CALXGG010000175.1 GCA_944387785.1 uncultured Oscillospiraceae bacterium
GCCGCCCCGCCGGGTCTCCCGGCGGGGCGGCTTACTCTGTATCGGCCAGCGTTACGCGGTGGATTTTTCCCGCTGCTGGGAGCGCTCCTGGAGCTTGCGGCAGGTCTTGCGGTAGCGCTCGGCGATGGGCCCGGCGTCCTTGTAGATGGCGGCCTTGCCGGACCACTGCTTGCCCTCCTTCTGGGCGGTGACGGCCATGTAGAGGCGGCGGTGCTCCTTGCAGCGGCAGCGGAGGACCTGCTCGGTAGGGGTGGTGCGGACCCAGCGGCCCGCCGCCAGAGGCTCCCCGCACAGGGGACACACCGGCTGGGACACCTCCCGCCGGTTCTTGCAGGCCCAGCGGGTGTCGTAGGTGCCAAGATCCATCTCCCACAGGGGGGGAAGCCCCTTCTGCTTGGGGGGCTTGTGGAAGAAGGTCAGGTCCTCGAACCGGTCCAGCATGGTCTGGTACACCAGGACGGTGTAATAGGTGTCGTTCCAGGCGCTGTGGAAGTCCAGGTCGGTGTCCATGTGGAGGTCCGTCACCGCCTTTTCCAGGGAGGGCTGGCAGCCCAGGTCGCCGCCGAAAAGCTTCTGGTACATGTACTGGAGGTCGTAGTACTCACACTTCCAGTCGGCGTCAAAGGAGATGCGGTGGAACTCGAAGTTTTTCAGCAGCACCTCCACGTCGTTGTTGCCCCACTCGATGAAGATGGGGTTGTCCCCGCACCAGCGCAGGAAGGCGGGCCCCAGGTCCAGGAAGGTGGGGGCCTCCGCCAGGAGCTGCTGGAGCTCCTCCTTGCTGTACGGCAGCAGGCGGTAGGTGCGGTTGTCGATCTTCCGGCTGACCTTGGGGTGGACGTAGCTGTGGAAGGAGTCCACCATGGCGCCGCTGGCGCGGTCCACCTTCATGGCGGCCACCTCGATCAGCTCGTGAAAGGGAAGGCGGTCGCCGCTTTTATCCCGGTAAAACGCGGTATTCCATTCCAGATCCAGAAAAACAAGGTCAGACATAGGTTCATAGCTCCAATAGCAATTTCATATCCCCCGGCAGGGGGGCGGTAAAGGACAGGTGAGCGCCTGTGACAGGGTGGGAGAAGGAGAGCTGGGCGCTGTGGAGGGCGGGGCGGGCGATGAGGGACTTGTCCTCGGTGCCGTAGAGCCAGTCGCCGGCCAGCGGATGGCCGACGGCGGCCATGTGGAGGCGGATCTGGTGGGTGCGCCCGGTCCGGGGGACGACCAGCAGGAGGGTCAGGCCGCCGCGGGACCGCAGGAGGCGGTAGTCCGTCCGGGCCTCTTGGCCGGCGGAGGCAATTTGCCGCTTGATCGCCGAGCCCTCCGCCCGGGCGATGGGCAGGTCGATGGTGCCGGCGGGAGGCTCCGGCGCCCCCAGGCATACGGCCAGGTAGCGCCGGGCGAAGCCGCCGCCGTGGAGCTGGCGGCGGAGCCGGTCGTGGGCGTAGCCGTGCTTGGCCACCACCATCAGCCCGGTGGTGCCCCGGTCCAGCCGGTTCACCGGATGGAGGGAGGCGCCGGGGCCCAGGTGGTGCATCAGTCCTCCGGCCAGGGTGGGCTCCGTGGGGACCAGGGAGGAGGGGATCACCGCCAGGGGGGCGCTTTTATTGATGACCAGCAGGTGCTCGTCCTCAAAGACGATGTCCAGCGCCATGGGGACAGGGGGCACCCGGGTGGGGCTTTCCCCCGCCCGGAGGTCCACCGCTAGGACGTCCCCGGCCCGGAGGGCCGCATTGGTAAAGACCCGGGCGCCGTTGCGGGTGATGCCGCCGTCGGCCCGCTTGAGGCGGTTGATACAGCCGGTGGAAAGGCCCCACTGGCTCCGCAGCAGGGAGAGGACGGTCCGCCCGGACTGCTCCGGGGCCACCGTCAGTACAAGCTGGGCCATGACCTGCCTCCTTTGCGCATAACATATAAATTATACAATGAAACGACAGGTTTTTCAATAAGAAGAATCGTGCAGAGCCGGAAGGGATATGAAAGCGGAGGCAAAAAAAGGAGCCGTGACACGCGTCACGGCTCCTCCGGCCCCAGCAGGTGCATGATGCTGACCTCGTAGGCGGTGCGCTCCTGGGCGCAGCCCTCGATGACCTTGGTGTAGATCCGGCTCTGGACCCGGCCCTCCAGGTCCAGGCAGTCGCCCACCGCCATCTGGCCGGCGGCCATGGCCACCTGGCCCCAGGCGATGCAGGGCAGGTAGTCCGCCCGGCCGTAGCGCCGGTTCACCGCCAGCATCAGGTCGGCGATGCACCGGCCCAGGGGGGTGCGCCGCAGCACCGGCGGCTTGCAGATCACCCCCCGGAGGAGGATCTCGTTGCGGTCCTCCTCCCGGGTGGGGAGCAGGGTCCGGGCCAGGACGGAGATCACCAGCCGGTTCCCCTGGCCGGATTTGTTGTTGAAGGAGCGCAGCTGGCCCTCCACCGCCAGCCTTTGGCCGCCCAGGGGCAGCAGGCCCTGCAGCTGTTCCCCGGTGGCGATGACCGGCAGCAGGTCCGCCTGCCCCGACAGGCGGCGCACAGACAGCAGGAAGCGGTAGAACCGCTGTCCGTGGTTTTCGTGGGACAGGGCGGGCTCCTGGACGGCCTCCCCCCGCAGCAGGACCAGATTACGAGCGTCTTCCATATGTATGTTCCCCTCATTGGTAGTCCGGGGGACAGCCCCGGCTGACGGTACAGCCTATGCGCCGGGGGAGGGGAATATGCGTTGCCGTGGGAAAAGGAGCCGGGGAGAAAAAACCGGAGCGGGCCTGGGCCCGCTCCGGAACAATCACCGCTGATATTCGAATTCCAGGTCGTACATGCTCACCAGGTCGCCGTCCTGGATGCCCATGGCCTCCAGCCGGTCGAAGAGGCCGGACTCCCGGAGCATCTTGTCGAACCACATCCGGCTCTCGTAGTCGCCGAAGTTGGTGTTGGCGATGAGCCGCTGGAGCCAGGGGCCCTCCACCAGGTACAC
>CALXGG010000176.1 GCA_944387785.1 uncultured Oscillospiraceae bacterium
CCCATGGTAGCCGCGCAGCCGAAGGTGCCGTTGGCGGAAACGGAGCCGCAGATGTATTTCACGCCCAGGGCCTTGGATCCGGCGACGGCCAGCCGGGTCTGGGCCTCGTCCCCCAGCTTGGAGTAGATGACGAAGGGGGTGAGGGCCTCATGGATGTCGCCGCCGTGGAGGTCCATGTAGAAGTCCGCCTGGGAGAACAGCAGGGAGGAAATGGTGTAGGCGATGCGCTGGCTCACGGTGCCGGCGGCCAGGCCCGGGTACTCCCGGTTGAGGTTCTTCCCGTCGTAGGGCCCGATGTACTGGAGCTTGGCCTGGAAGGCGGGGACGTTCACGGGGTGGACGATGATGAGCTGTCCGCTGACCTCCTGGGGCGTCAGGCTCCGGGAAAGACGGATGGCGGTCTCCACGCCGGGATACTCCCCGCCGTGGGTGCCGCCGGTGATCACAACGGTTTTCCCCTCCCTGCACCCGTTGATCAGGGTGATGGGCATTTTGACCGGGGTGCCGGGGACCTCCAGATAGCCCCGGGTCTTGGTGCCGGGGGCCGCGGTGAGGGGCCCTACCACAAGCTCCTTGGTTTTCGCGGTGTTCGCCTTTTCCATTTCTTCTGCATCCTTTCTGTGTTGGGATCGGGCCGGGGCGTCCTGGGCCCCGCTCCCGCCACAAGCGGCGGGAGCCGCCTTTTGCATTATTATAAGATCGGGGAGGGCCATCTTGCAAGAAGAAGATCAAAATAAATACGGCCTCCGCCCTTTGGGGCGGAGGCCGCTTCGTCATGCTTACCACCTGCGTTTTTTCCTTGCTGCCAACGCTGCTGCGGCGGAGCCGAAAAGCAGGACGGCGGCGCCTGCTGCAAGGACCAGCACCGCGGCCCTCTGGCAGCCATTCAAGTGCGACAGCAGCTGGATACAGGTGGAATCGGCGGGGAAGGCCGGTTGCCGCAGGGCTGCTGGCCATAAACTGTGCCATTGTGGACGGCGGCGGGGCCTTCAGCGGCGCCGGGCCCATACGGATGTCAGGACCGCGATACAGCCTGCCCCGGGGGAGACCCAGCTCCAGGGGAAGGGGAGGGCGGCGCTCATTTGCGAGCACAGGCACGCGGTCAGCGCCAGCCGCGGCAGAGCGGCCAGGGCCAGAAGCGGTACAGCCGTGCGGGCCCGGGCCCCGAGGGCGCCGGGGACGGCCGACAGGGGGGCCGCCCATCCGGGAACGAACAATCCCGCCGCCGCGGCGTACCATGCCGCGGGCCGCCGCCGGCCCGCCTTGCCGTCTCCGGTGAAAAACGGCGAGACCAGCCCCCGGCTCAGGAAATACCAGAAGCCGCAGGCGAGGAGCTGCCCGGCAAGGCAGAGAAGGACGGCGAGGGGCTTGCCCAGGACCGCCGCCGCGGCGATGACCGTCCGGCAGGGCTGCCAGGGCAGGAAGGCGCCTTGCCAGGCGGCAAGAAGGACGGCGGCCAGCGGGGCGCAGCCGCTGCTTTGGATGTACCCGATCAGGACATGGGCGCTGCGCTGCTGGAAGAGCATGAACATCCCCTTGACCCGGTTCGCGGCCGGGGGGCACAGCAGGAACAGGAGGGCGGCGCCGGGCAGGAGGAGAAGGGCCGGCAGCCGGGAAAGGTGAAAGCGCTTCATACACGATACTCCGTTGTATGGTAGTGGGCAGAGGACAGCGGGAGCGGCCGCCTTACCTGGGTAAGGCGGCCGTGCAGAGGGCGGATGGATTTATTCGACTTCCTGGCAGGCGCACCAGCGGTAATAGGACTCGTCATAGTTGAGGGTGTTTTCAAAGCCGCACATCTCCAGGATCAGCTGCATGTACGCCGAGCGGATGCCGGCGGTGCAGTAGGTGACGACCGCCTGGTCGGGGGTGATGCCGGCGTCAGCGAACAGGGCGAGGATCTCATCGTTGGACTTGAGGGTGCAGTCGTCGTTGAAAAGGTCGGTATAGCGGACGTGGATCGCGCCGGGGAGATGGCCGCCGGCGGCCTCGCCATAGAGGACCTGGCCCTCCCACTCCTCGTCGGCCCGGACGTCCACGATGGTGTAGCTGTCGTAGTTGGCGACCAGGTCGTCGGTATTGATGACGTGGGTCTCGTCGATGGAGGTGATGGTGACCTCGGCGGGGGTATAGGCGGCCGCGCCCTTTACGGTGGGACAGCCGGCGGCCACCAGGGCGTCATAGCCGCCGTCCACCATCTTGACGTTGGGGAAGCCGGCGGCCACCAGCTCCCAGAGGATGCGGCCGTCGTCGCCCCAGCCGTTCTGAGCGGCGGCAAAGAGGATGATCTCCTTGTCGGGACTGATGCCGGTGGCGCTCAGCTGCTCGCTCAGCTGTTCCACAGGGAGGATGGTGCCCCACATGGGATCGCCGGAAACGCCGCTGCTGACGTCGGCAAACATCTGCCAGATCACAGCGATGGCGCCTTCGACCGTCCCCTTGGCGGCGGCGTCCTCACCCCGGGCGTCCACCAGCAGCACGCCCTCCTCCCCCATATGCTCCTTGACGTAGGCGGCATCCACCACATACGCGCCGGTGAACGGGACGCGGGTGCCGTCATCCTCCTGGCTGCTGTCAGAAGAATTGCCTGCGCCGGTATTGGCGCCGCATGCCGCGGCGGAAAACAGCAGGGCCGCGGTCAGGAAAAGAGCAAAGAACTTTTTCATCATGATCCCTCCATGTAATGAAAATTAAAATAGTATTGATAGAAAAACTCTATCGGCTAAGATCGTACCATCTGAGGCGCATTTTGTCAATATCACACAGGCTTGGATCTTTTCCTAAATAGTGTCTACACGAGTAATGTGGTATAATAGGGACAACAGCCCAGAAAGAGGTGTTCCTATGAGTAATGGAC
>CALXGG010000177.1 GCA_944387785.1 uncultured Oscillospiraceae bacterium
CCTTGCCCACCAGGGTCTTGGGCAGCTCCGAGCGGAACTCGATGTCGTAGGGGAGGGCGTACTTGGCGATGTTCTTTTTGGCGTAGGCCATGAGGGCGTCCTTGGTGTTCTGGTCGGCGGGGACGCCGGGCTTGAGCAGGATGAAGGCCTTCACCTTCTGCATCTTCAGGGGATCCGGCACGCCGATGACGCAGCTCATCTGCACCAGCTCGTGGGCGTCGAACACGTTCTCCAGCTGGGAGGGGTAGACGTTATAGCCGCTGGTGACGATCATGCGCTTGATGCGCTGCTTGAAGTAGACGAAGCCGTCGGCGTCCATGGAGCCCAGGTCGCCGGTGTGGACCCAGGTGAGGCCGTCGGCGTGGGTCTGGAGGGTCTGGGCGGTCTCCTCGGGGTTGTCCATGTAGCCCAGCATCACCGTGGGGCCGCTGAGGCAGATCTCGCCGTCCTCGCCGTAGGGGACCTCCTCCTGGGTGCCGGGGCGGACGATCTTGTAGTAGGTATCCGGGAAGGGCAGGCCGATGGAGCCCTCCCTGGCCATGTGGCTGGGGGTCAGGCAGGAGGCGGTGACGCACTCGGTGGTGCCGTAGCCCTCCCGGACCTGGACCACGGCGTGGTGGTCGTAGAGGAACTTGTCGAACCGCTTCTTCAGCTCCACGCTGAGGCTGTCGCCGCCGGAGTAGACCCCCTTGAGGCAGCTGAGGTCCGCGTCCTTCATCTTGGGCAGCCGCAGCAGGGCCTCGTAGAGGGTGGGCACCCCGGCGATGAGGTTGCAGCGGTACTTGAGCAGGAGCTTGGCGTAGCTCTCGGCGGTGAACCGGGGCACCAGGATGCAGCAGCCCCCGCTGGAGAGCATGGAGTGGATGGACACCCCCAGGCCGAAGCCGTGGAACATGGGCATCACCGCCAGCATCCGGTCGCCGGGCCGGAAGAAGGGGTTGGTGGCGATGATCTGGGCGGCCAGGGCGTTGAAGTTCATGTGGCTGAGGAGGATGCCCTTGGTGATGCCGGTGGTGCCGCCGGAGTAGAGGATGACGGCGGGACTGTCCACGTCCGTCTCCGCCTGGTACTTCCAGTGGTAGGCCCGGCCCCGGCGCAGGAACTCGTTCCAGCGGAGGATGGGGGCGTCCTTGGGAATCTTCTGCTGCTTGCGGCCCTCGGTGAGCATGTAGCCGGCCTTGATGGGCTGGGCCAGGGCGTCCTTGATGGAGGCGATGATGATGTTGTCCAGGTCCACGTTCTGGCGGATGGCCTCGAACTTGTGGTAGAACTGGTCCAGGGTGACGGCGGAGATGGAGCCGGAGGCCCTGAGGTAGAACTCGATCTCCTTCTCGCTGGAGAGGGGGTGGATCATGTTGGCCACGGCCCCCACCAGGTTCAGGGCGTAGAAGGCCACCACGGTCTGGGGGCAGTTGGGCATGGCCAGGGTGACCCGGTCGCCGGGCCGGATGCCGATGGACTTGAAGGCCCGGGCGCAGATATGGATCTCCTGGATCAGGGCCCGGTAGGTGGTTTTTTTGCCCATGAAGATGTAGGCGGTGTGGTTGGGGTATGCTTCCGCCATCTGCTCCACCGCCCGGTACATGCTCCGCCGCTCGTAGGTCAGGTGGGCGGGCACGTCCCCCAGGTTCCTGATCCAGGGGGCCTTGACGGCGGGGCGCTCCAGCACTGCGTTACTCATATCGTACCTCCTCCCTGGCAGGGGCCTCCAGCAGCCGGGGGTTCTGCAGCAGGTATTTCAGCAGCTTTACCGTTTTGGAATAGTAGTAGCCGTCGGCGATGCGCTCGTCCAGGGTCAGCCCCAGGTCCAGCACCTCCCGCATCTCCGCATGGCCCTCGGCGTCGTAGAAGGGGGCCAGGTGCTTCTCCCCGATGGTGACGAAAATGGAGTTGGTGCCCCAGTTGTTCAGGTGGTGATAGCCGGCGTTGAGGCGGATGGAGCCCAGGTTGGAGAGGAAGAGGGTGGCGTAGTTGGGGTCGGTCTTGATCAGATCATAGGGAACCTTCCCCAGGAAGTCCAGGCCGTGGAGCAGCCACATGATGAAGCGCAGGATGGGCCGGGGCAGCTTGCAGAGGGCGTCCATGGCGCTGGTGGAGTTGTCCACGCTGCCGGCCTTGCGGTTGACGCGGACCTCGTCCCGGATCTTGTCATGTACGGTATCCACCGTGTCCTCCTCGGTGAAGCGGATGAAGGCCAGGGCCTCGTGGGCGGAGTCGGTGAACTGCTTTTTCACCACGAAGGCGGCGGACAGCTCGTTGCGCTGGTAGAGCCGCCGGCCCTGGATGAAGCGGTTCATCCGGGGCCGCAGCACCACGGACTTCACCAGGGCCGCCACGATGATGTGGAAAAAGGTGTATTTGAAGTCGATGTCCCCGGCGTTCTTCTCCGCCAGGTAGGCGTTGATGGCGGTCAGGTCGATCTGCTCCTTGATAAACGCCTCGTTGTCGGCCCGGTGGGGCATGAGGTACGGGGTGATCTGGTGGAGGGAGTCCTCCTCCCGGAGCCAGCGCCCGTCCCGCCGGTCCCCCCGGCGGCGCTTGGTTTGTTCCATATTGATTCCTCCTTACCTTTCACAAGCTGTACTGTTATAGCACAGTTCGCGGGAAAATGCCAGGGATTTAATGTTTTTTTAAGGATTGCCGGGCCCCGCCCCGGCGCAAAAAAACGCCCCCCGCCGGTACGGGAGGCGTTTTGGCGTACAGATTACTCCGTCACATAGGGCAGCAGGGCGATCTGACGGGCCCGCTTGATGGCCTCGGTCAGCTGGCGCTGGTGCATGGCGCAGGTGCCGGTGGTGCGGCGGGGCAGGATCTTGGAGCGCTCGGAGATGAAGCGGCGCAGCTTGGCGGC
>CALXGG010000178.1 GCA_944387785.1 uncultured Oscillospiraceae bacterium
GAAAACAACGGCCTGTATTTCTGAGAGACTAGAGAATAGGGAGGTACCTGCACCATGATGACCCCGCAGGAAGTGGCAAACTGTACCTTCGCCAAGGCCGTGATGGGCGGCTACAACATGGCGTCGGTGGACGATTTTTTGGACAAGCTGACCGAGGACTACACCGCCCTCTATAAGGAAAACGCCGCCCTGAAGGCCAAGCTGAAGGTGCTGGCGGACAAGATGGAGGAGTACCGCCAGGTGGAGGACGCCATGCGCTCCACCCTGCTCACCGCCCAGAAGATGGCCACCTCCATGGTCTCCGAGGCGGAGCAGAAGCGGGACGCCATCATCGCCGACGCCGCCGCCGGGGCCAAGGCCCGCCTCCAGGAGATCCAGCGGGAGGTGGAAGAGGAGGAGGAGCGCCTTTCCGCCGTGCGGCAGGACGTGGCCCGGCAGATCCAGGCCGAGGAGGAGCGCCTCACCGTGGCCCAGGAGGAGCTGCGCTCCTTCATCCGCTCCGTCACCAACGTGTGCCAGGGCCAGCTGGCCCTGCTGGAGCGGCTGCCGGAGCTGCCCGCCCAGCCGGAGCCCCCGGCCCCGGCCGTCCAGGAGGCGGATTCGGTGGAGGCGGTGGCCAGCGCCATCGACCAGGCCCTGGAAAAGGACATCGAAAGCGCCGTGGCCGCCCTGTCCCCCACGGAGGACCCCCTCCCCGAGCCGGAGGCGCCCCCCGCCGAGGACCCCGCCGACGTGCTGCCGGAGGCGGACCCCTTCTCCGACAGCCTGGAGGAGGACCCCGACGCCACCCGGGTGCTGAACCTGGACGACCTGCAGTTCGGCCGCAACTACACAAGAGAGTAAGAGGACGGCGGCTTTGCTTAGGCGAAGCCACGTCCTTTTTTCTTCCGCCGGCCCCGCCGGCCCGCCGCTGAGAAAGGAGCCCTCCCATGGAAGGCAAGACCATCGTCGCCCTGCTCTACGACTTCGACAAGACCCTGTGCACCCAGGACATGCAGAATTACGCCTTCATCCCCGCCCTGGGCATGGAGCCCGGGGACTTCTGGCGGGAGGCCAACGCCTTCGGCTGGCAGCAGCACATGGACGGGATCCTGGCCTATATGTACACCATGATCCGCAAGTGCCGGGAGCTGGAGATCCCCCTGACCCGGTCCTTCCTCAGCCGCTGCGGCCAGCGCATCGTCTTTTTCCCCGGGGTGGCCGACTGGTTCGCCCGGATCGACCGCTTCGCCGCCCTGCTGGGGGTCCAGACGGAGCACTACGTCATCTCCTCCGGCCTCCGGGAGATCATCGACGGCAGCGCCATCGCCGATAGCTTCAAGGAGATCTACGCCAGCGAGTTCTACTACGACGAGCTGGGCCGCCCCGCCTGGCCCAAGCTGGCGGTGAACTTCACCGCCAAGACCCAGTTCGTCTACCGCATCAACAAGGGGGTCCTGGACGTCAGCGACGACAAGACCCTCAACGCCTCCATGCCCGACGACAGCAAGCGGGTGCCCTTCACCAACATGATCTACATCGGCGACGGCCTCAGCGACGTGCCCTGCATGAAGATGATGCGGGCCTACGGGGGCCAGGCCATCGCCGTCTACCAGGACGCCAACCGCCCCGGCGTGGAGCAGCTGCTGCGGCAGGGGCGGGTGGACTTCATCTTCCCCGCCGATTACCGGGAGGGCACCGCCCTGGAGGTCACCGTCAAGAATATCATCCGGAAGATGGCCGTCAGCCACCTCCTCAGCGAGGAGAACCAGCAGCAGCTGAAGGCCGTCCGGCAGAGCGCCTGCAAGGGGGGGAGCTGAAAGCTCCCCCTTTTTTTGCCGGCGGCCGGAGGGGGAGAGAAAAGGGCCCGCCTGCTTTCGCAGGCGGGCTTTCCCTTACTCCAAAAATTCCGCCGGGTCCACCGGCACGCCGTCCTTTGAGACGGCGAAGTGGAGGTGGGCCCCCAGGCCCGCCTCGCTGAGGGAGGTGTTGCCCACGGCGCCGATGACCGTGCCGGCCTTCACCTCGTCCCCCGCCAGGACCTTGGTCTCCGGCTGGAGGCTGGCGTAGGTGGTGACGTAGCCGTTGTGGTGGTCGATGACCACCGTGGTGCCCAGAAGGCCGTCCTCCGCGACCGAGAGGACGGTGCCCGCCGCGGCGGCGGCCACCGCCGTCCCCGCCGACGCCTGGATGTCCAGGCCGTCATGGGTCCGCCAGTCCCCCAGGGTGGCGTCGTAGGTCAGGGCGTCCACGGAGAACACCGCCACCGCCTCCCCCATCACCGGGGAGACCACCTCCAGCGGCTCCTCCGCCGGCGGGGCGCTCACGTCCTCCGCCGGGGCGGAGGCCTCCGCCTCCCCGGTATCCACCAGCCGGGGCGTCTCCACCACCACCGGCTTCTCGGAGATCACCGGCCTGGCCGGTTCCTCCTCCGGCACGTCCACGGCCACGCTGCCGCCGGCGTCCTCCTGGCTGTCCACCGTCAGGGCCTGGTCCTCCTGGGGCTTTGCTTCATTGCTCAACAGGGCGTAATAGCCAACCACTCCGGCTGCGACCGCGCAGACGAGCAGGGCTATGTAGAAGCCCATGCCGCCGAAGAGGGAGGCAGCCTGCCGCTTGCCTCGATTGTCCATATTCCGCGTTCCTTTCATCGATCCCGCCGCCGGAAGGGGCGGCTGTTGTGGGGGAGCCGGCCTTCCGCGCCGGCCCCGGAATGAGGAAAACACCTCTGGCCTCATTGTGCACGGCCAGAGGTGTTTTTATACGGGGGATCGCGGAATTTTTGGGGCGCTTTTTTACTTGCCCGCCTGGGTCTCGCAGTACAGGCAGCGGTAGACCCGGTTCTCCCGGTCGGTGAGCTTGAACAC
>CALXGG010000179.1 GCA_944387785.1 uncultured Oscillospiraceae bacterium
CCACGTCGTCGGCGTAGTGCTTGTAGCCCAGGATGTTCTGGCCCCGGAAGAGCATCTGCAGCTTGGTGTTGGGCAGGGCCTTGCGCAGCTTGCGCAGGCGGTCCCAGGGATCCTCGTTGAGGAAGCGCATGCACACGTCGAAGGTGGCGCCGCCCCAGCACTCCAGGGAGTAGTAGCCGATGGAGTCCAGGATCTCGCAGGCGGGGAGCATGTCGTCGATGGTCATGCGGGTAGCCGCCTGGGACTGATGGGCGTCACGGAGGATGGTGTCCGTGATGAGCAGGGGCTTATTGGACAGGAATTCCATTTTTTCCATAGCAAGATCCTCCTTAGGATTAACCGAACAGGGCCATCAGCACACCGGCGGCGATGGCGGAGCCGATGACGCCGGCCACGTTGGGGCCCATGGCGTGCATCAGCAGGAAGTTGCCGGGGTTGGCCTTCTGGCCCTCCACCTGGGAGACCCGGGCGGCCATGGGCACGGCGGACACGCCGGCGGAGCCGATGAGGGGATTGATCTTCTCCTTCAGGAAGAGGTTCATGAGCTTGGCCAGCAGCACGCCGCCGGCGGTGCCGAAGCCGAAGGCCACCACGCCCATGCACATGATGGCGATGGTCTGCAGGGACAGGAAGGTGGTGGCGGTGGCGGTGGCGCCCACGGAGATGCCCAGGAAGATGGTGACGATGTTCATCAGCTCGTTGGAGGCGGTCTTGGTCAGGCGCTCCACCACGCCGGACTCCTTAAACAGGTTGCCCAGCATGAGGCAGGCGATCAGGGGACCGGCGGAGGGGACCAGCAGGGCCACGAAGATGGTGACCACCACGGGGAACACGATCTTCTCCCGCTTGGTGACCTCCCGGAGGGGACGCATGACGATCTCCCGCTCGGCCTTGGTGGTGAGCAGGCGCATGATGGGGGGCTGGATCACCGGCACCAGGGCCATGTAGCTGTACGCGGCCACGGCGATGGGCCCCAGCAGGTGGGGGGCCAGGCGGCTGGTGACGAAGATGGCGGTGGGGCCGTCGGCGCCGCCGATGATGCCGATGGAGGAGGCCTCCAGCTCATTGAAGAGGCCGGAGAGGCGGCAGCCCACGAAGGTTATGAAGATGCCCAGCTGGGCGGCGGCGCCCAGCAGCAGGCTCTTGGGGTTGGCGATCAGGGGGCCGAAGTCGGTCATGGCGCCCACGCCCATGAAGATGAGGCAGGGATAGATGCCCAGCTTCACGCCCAGGTACAGCACGTCGATGAGGCCCACGGAAATGGTCTGTCCCACGGCCACGGTGCCGCGGACGGCCTCGGACACGCCCATGCTCTCCAGCTCGGCCAGGAACTCGGCGGTGACGGGGCTGCCGCCGAAGATCTCCCAGTTGACGTGGCCGCCGGCGAAGAAGATCTCATGGTACATCTCCGCGCCGGGCAGGTTGGTGATGAGCATACCGAAGGAAATGGGGACCAGCAGCAGGGGTTCGAACTTCTTCACGATGGCCAGGTACATGAGGGCGAAGGAGATCACCATCATGATAAGGACCTTCCAGTCCCCGCTGGCGATGCGGTAGAAGCCCGTATCCTGAATGAAATTCATGATAGCTTCCATCTGTTATTCCTCCCAGCGTACCGGCCTTAGCCGATCACGCACAGCAGGCTGCCGGACTCCACGGTAGCGCCCTTGGTGACGCTGACGGAGGCCACGGTGCCGTCGCAGGGGGCCATGATCTCGTTCTCCATCTTCATGGCTTCCAGGATGAAGAGGACGTCGCCCTTCTTCACGGCGGAGCCGTTCTGGACGTTGACGGCCAGGATGGTGCCGGGCATGGGGGAGGTGACCTTCTCGCCGCCAGCGGGGGCGGCGGGAGCGGGAGCGGGCGCAGGGGCGGGCGCAGCCGGGGCAGCGGGAGCGGCGGGAGCGCCGTCCATGACCTCCAGGGTGATCTCATACACGGTGCCGTTTACATTGACCTTGTACTTTTTCATAGCAATTTTCCTCTCCTAACGTAAATAAATTAAATTTTCTTGACAGACAGGATGCGGATGCCGGCAGGATCGGTGCCCATATCCTCCGCGATGGCGGCGGACACAGCGGCGATGAAGGCCTGACGGTTGGGGATCACGTTGACCGGGGCGGCGGGGGCTGCGGGGACCGGGGCGGCGGGAACGGCCGCCGCTTGCTTCTTCCCCAGCCTGTTGCAGACGGCGCTCATAAGCGTGCTGAGCACGATGATGCAGATCAGGCCGAAGAAAACGGTCCCAATGCCCATGGCTACTACGAACGTGTTCGGCATGGTGTTTCTTTCCTCCTTCGATTCTGTACGCGGGGATGGCAGGCCATGCCCGCGGCAAGCAAGTGAAAATGTTAACGCATATCACCTGCGCAAAGATACCTAAATTATAGCAAAGGGCCGGTGGAAATTCAATATCGTTTCCCCCAATTCCCGCAAATTTTCGGAATTGTCCAGTATTTCTTTTTTCTCTCCGCCGTGTTATGATGAAAAAAACCACAGGGAGGCGGAGGATGCGGTACGACGATGTGCGGGAGGGTCGGTTCCTGAGCCGGCCCAACCGGTTTATCGCCCATGTGGGGCTGGATGGCGTGACGGAGGTCTGCCATGTGAAGAACACGGGGCGGTGCCGGGAGCTGCTGGTGCCCGGGGCCCCGGTATACCTGGAGCGGGCGGGGAACCCGGCGCGGAAAACGCGATATGACCTCATCGCGGTGCGCAAGGGGGGATTGCTCATCAACATGGACGCCCAGGCTCCCAACCGGGTCTTCGGGGAGTGGGCCGCCGCCGGCGGCTTCCTGCCGGGGCTGACGGCCATCCGGCCGGAGTTCACCTGGGAGGACTC
>CALXGG010000180.1 GCA_944387785.1 uncultured Oscillospiraceae bacterium
GACCGCCCCCGGACCTTCCAGCTCACCGTCCGCATCCGGGACCAGGTGTACACCGTGCCCGCCCGGGAGAACGAGACCCTGCTCACCGCCATGGAGCGCGCCGGCATCAACGCCCCCAACAAGTGCCGTGCCGGCGGCTGCGGCTACTGCCACAGCAAGTGGCTCAAGGGCGAGTATGTGGTGGCCGACGGACGGGACGGCCGCCGGGAGGCGGACCGGAAATTCGGCTTCCTCCACCCCTGTGTCACCTACCCCGCCGGGGACATGGCCATCGACGTGCCGCCGGGAGAATGACCGTTTCTCCCGCGGCAGCGAAGCCCCGCACAGCAAAAAGCTGGCAGACGAAATGTCTGCCAGCTTTTTATCTGGTTTACTCTAATTTACGGAACTGCTATGCATTCTCCGAAGCCTCTTCCCCGCTTGAGGGAGATCCCGTCTTTCCCTCCTCCGGAAGGGCGCCGGCATGGTGGGCGTTGGTGTGGACGTTGATGTACTGGGCCTTCAGCTTGGAGTAGAGGATGGTCTGGCTGGAGTAGAGGCCGCTGTACCCGGAGAGCAGGTAGCTCACGCCGCAGGCCACGGCAAAATACAAAAGCCCCCCGTCCCCGAACAGCTCCACCGACAGCAGGATGGAGGCCACGGGGCAGTTGACCGCCCCGCAGAACACCGCCACCAGGCCCAGTGCCGCCGCGAACCCGGCGGGGAGTCCCAGCAGGGGCCCCGCCACGCAGCCGAAGGTGGCCCCCACGAAGAAGGAGGGCACCACCTCCCCGCCCTTGAAGCCGGCGGAAAGGGTCACGGCGGTAAAGAGGATCTTCAGAAGGAAGGCGGCCGGGTGGGCCTGCCCCTCCTCCACCGCCCGGGTCACGATATCCATGCCCGCGCCGTTATAGTCCCGATTTCCCACCAGCAGGGTCAGCGCGATCACCGCAAGGCCCCCGGCCACGGCCCGAAGCCAGGCGTTGGGGACCCATTTGACCATCCTCCGCTCCGCGAAGTGGATGGTCTGGCAGAAGAGGATAGACACCAGGGCGCACAGGGCCGCCAGGGCCGCCACCTTCAGCAGCGTCATCGCGTCCAAGCCGGGCGCCGCCACAGTAAAGCGGGTGGGCGCCACCCCCATCAGGCCGGACACCCCGTAGGCCACCAGGGAGGCGGTCAGGCAGGGCAAAAAGGCGGCGTGGTAGAAAACGCCTATGCTGATGACCATCATGGCGAACACCGTGGCGGCCAGGGGGGTGCCGAAAAGAGCGGTGAAGAAGGCCGCCATGCCCACCATGGTGGCGGTGCGCATGTCCCGGTCATCCAGGCGGAATACGCCGCCCACATGGTAGCCGATGGTGCCGCCCATCTGGAGGGCCGCCCCCTCCCGGCCGGCGGAGCCGCCGCACAGATGAGTCAGCACCGTGCCCACAAAGATGGCGGGCAGCAGCAGCAGGGGCAGCCCCTTCCCCAAACGGACCACGTCGATCACATCGTTGGTCCCCTGGCCCTCGGTGCGGGTGAGCTTATAAAAACCCACGATCAGAAGCCCCGCCAGGGGCAGGCACCACAAAAGCCAGGGATGGGCTCCCCGCAGCTCCTCCGCGGTGTGGATGCCGATATGGAACGCCGCGCCCACCGCGCCGCAGATCCCGCCGGTGACCGCCGCCAGGGCCAGCCACTTCACCAGCGCCTGAAGATACAGGCCGATATGCTGTTTTTCCGCGCCGACCACCCGGCGTATCCGCTCCTTCATTCCGTTTCCCCCTGCCCCAATGATGTTACAGCTTACACCAAAACCGCGCAGCCGACTGGGCCTGCCCGTCCCCGAAAGGGGCGGGCAGGCCCTCTTGCCTCTCATACCTCTTTATTACAGCTTCATGCACACGTCCCAGGCGCCCCAGATCACGGTGCGCAGGTTGCCCACGCCGTTGGCGTCGCCCACCAGATGGACATGGCGGGAGGCGGGGGCCACCGGCTGGGGATTGTAGCCGATGGAGACGATGACGTTGTCGCAGGCCACGTCAAAGGTCTTGCCGTACTTGTCCTTGAGGGTCACGCCGTCGGGGCGGATCTCCTGGACGGTGGTCTCCAGGTATACCGGCGCTTTATGGAGGGCCAGGGTCTCCCGGAGGAAGGAGGAATTGGCCAGGCACACCCCTCGCAGGGCGATGAGGTCGTTCTTCATCTCCACCACGATGGGCCGCTTGCCCTTGCGGATCAGGTCATAGGCGATCTCGCAGCCGCTGAGGCCGCCGCCCACGATGACCACCTTCTCCCCGGTCTCCTTGCCATAGAGGTACTCGGTGGCCTCCATGGCGTTCTCCAGGCCGGGGATGGGCAGCTTCTTGGGCACCGCGCCGGTGGCCACGATCACCTCGTCGGCGTTCAGGGATCCCACGTCGGTGATCTCCGTATTCAGATGAACGGTGATCTCCCGCTTGGCGATCTCCCGGCGGTACCACTCGATGAGCGCCTTGTCCTTCTCCTTGAAGTCGGGGGCCGCCGCGGCGATGAACACGCCGCCCAGGCGGTCGGACTTCTCGTAGAGCTCCACCACATGGCCCCGGGCCGTCAGCACCAGGGCGCACTCCATGCCGCCGATGCCGCCGCCGATGATGGCGATGCGCTTGGGCTTGTCGGTCTTTTGGATCCGGTACTTCTTGGTCTGCATGGTCCGGGGGTTCAGTGCGCAGCGGGCCATATGGATGGCGTCCATCAGATCCTGGTCGTTGGCGGAGCCCTCGTACCGGGCCATGGTGAAGCAGGCGTTGTG
>CALXGG010000181.1 GCA_944387785.1 uncultured Oscillospiraceae bacterium
CTGTTCCAGGCGGTGGCGGAGTACAAGGACTGGGGGGAGCTCAAGCGCATCGCCTCCTTCTACGACTACCTGGAGATCCAGCCCCTGTGCAACAACGCCTTCATGCTCCGGGACGGCAAGGCCAGGGATGAGGAGGAGCTGCGGGAGTTCAACCGCACCATCGTCCGCCTGGGGGAGGAGCTGGGCAAGCCGGTGTGCGCCACCGGCGACGTCCACTTCCTGGATCCGGAGGACGAGATCTACCGCCACATCCTCCTGGACACCAAGAAGTTTGCCGATTGTGATTTCCCCCTGCCTATCTACTTCAAGACCACCGATGAGATGCTGGAGGAGTTCCGCTACCTGGGGGAGGAGAAGGCCCTGGAGGTGGTGGTCACCAACACCCGGGCCATCGCGGAGCAGGTGGAGACCTTCGACCTGCTGCCCAAAGGGAAGCTGTTCCCGCCCCGGCTGGAGAACTCTGAGGAGGACCTCAACCGCCTGGTGTGGGACAAGGTCCACGAGCTCTACGGCGACGACCCGCCCCAGCTGATCGTGGACCGGCTGAACGTGGAGCTGGGGGGCATCCTGGGCAAGTACGACGTGGTGTACATGTCCGCCCAGAAGCTGGTGCAGCGGTCCCTGGAGAACGGCTACCTGGTGGGCTCTCGGGGCAGCGTGGGCTCCTCCCTGGTGGCCTACATGTCCGGCATCACCGAGGTCAACGCCCTGCCGCCCCACTACCGCTGCCCCAAGTGCAGGCACAGCGAGTTCATCACCGACGGCTCCTACGGCTGCGGGGCGGACATGCCGGACAAGGACTGCCCGGTGTGCGGCACGAAGTATGTCAAGGACGGCTTCGACATCCCCTTTGAGACCTTCCTGGGCTTTGGCGGCGGCAAGGTGCCGGATATCGACCTGAACTTCTCCGGGGAGTACCAGGCCAAGGCCCACCGCCACGCCATCGAGATGTTTGGGGAGACCCAGGTGTTCCGGGCGGGGACCATCGGCACCGTGGCGGAAAAGACCGCCTACGGCTATGTGAAGAAGTATCTGGAGGCCCGGGGGCTGAACCCCGGCCACGCGGAGGAGAACCGGCTGGCTTTGGGCTGCGTGGGGGTCAAGCGGACCACCGGCCAGCATCCCGGCGGCCTGGTGGTGGTGCCCGACGATCTGGACGTGGAGGATTTCTGCCCGGTGCAGCACCCGGCGGACGCCGCCGACAGCGACATCATCACCACCCATTTCGAATATCACTGCATGGAGGACAACCTCCTGAAGCTGGACATGCTGGGCCACGATGACCCCTCCATGGTCCGCATGATGGAGGACCTCACCGGCGTCAACGCCCGGCAGATCCCCCTGGACGACCCGGACACCATGAGCCTTTTCACCAGCAGCAAGGTGCTGGGCTTTGAGAACGACGAGATCCTGGGCCCCACCGGGGCGGTGGCCATCCCGGAGTTCAACACCAAATTCACCCGGCAGATGCTCATGGACACCCAGCCCAAGGATTTCAACACCCTGGTGCGGCTCTCCGGCTTCTCCCACGGCACCGACGTGTGGCTGGGCAACGCCCGGGAGCTGATCGTCAACGGCACCGCCTCCGTTACGGAGACGGTGGGCTGCCGGGACGACATCATGCTGTATCTGATCTCCATGGGCCTGGAGCCCAAGATGTCCTTCAAGATCATGGAGGCGGTCCGGAAGGGCAGGGTGAAGAAGGGGGGCTTCGAGCCCGGCTGGAAGGAGGCCATGGAGGAGCACGACGTGCCGGAGTGGTACATCCAGTCCCTGGCCAAGATCGGCTACCTCTTCCCCAAGGCCCACGCGGTGGCCTACGTCATGATGGCCTTCCGTATCGCCTGGTTCAAGGCTCACAGGCCCTTGGCCTTCTACGCCACCTTCTTTTCCATCCGGGCCAAGGCTTTTGACGCGGAGTACTGCTGCGCGGGCCTGGAGGCGGTGAAGCGGAAGATCCTGGAGATCTGGAACAACAAGGACGCCTCCGCGGTGGAGCAGGACCTGGCGGTGACCCTGGAGGTCTGCTACGAGTTCTACCTCCGGGGCTTCCGGTTCGCCCCCATCAGCATCTACGAGTCCGACGCCACCCGGTTCCGCATCAAGGGGGACGACGCCCTGATCCCGCCCTTCACGGCGGTGCGGGGCCTAGGGGAGACGGCGGCCCTGGACACGGTGGAGAAGCGCAAGGGCAAGGACTTCATCTCCGTGGAGGAGTTCTCCCTCTGCTGCAACAAGCTCTCCAAGACCCATATCGACCAGCTGAGGAGCCTGGGGGCCTTCGCGGGCATGGCGGACACCAGCCAGATCACCCTGTTCTGAGGCTGCCCAATAAAAAAACAAGCTGTTCCGTCGGAACAGCTTGTTTTTTATTGCCTTGGGGCGGCGGGATCAGTCGCCGGCGCCCAGCTCGATCCACAGCTCGCTGTACAGATCCCGGGTCTCCTGGGGCAGCACCAGATAGGCCTCGCACCGGTCCAGGACCTCCTGGGGAGCGGCCATGATCTCATAGAGCTCCATGTCCAGGGGCTCGCCGTACTGCTCCTCATACCATGCGGGGTACATCTCCAGGGCCTCGGCATTGGGGGAGGCGTACCAGATGTAGTCCATGTTCCGCAGGTTGGACTCCGTGGAGGCGATGAAGTTGATCCACTCGTGGGCCTCGTCCACGTTCTCCGCGTCCTTCAGGATGCACATGGCGTCCACGAACCAGTTGGAGCCCTCGTCGGGGATGAC
>CALXGG010000182.1 GCA_944387785.1 uncultured Oscillospiraceae bacterium
TTGATGACGGTTTTGATGGCGCCGGCGCAGTCCCCCAGCTTCTCCCGCAGCCGCTTGATGTGGGTGTCCACCGCCCGGGCCTCCCCCTCGTAGTCGTAGCCCCAGCACTTCACCAGCAGCTGCTCCCGGCTCATGACCATGTTTTTGTTCTGCATCAGGCAGCGGAGGAGGGCGTACTCCTTAGGGGTGAGGGCCACCTCCCGCTTTCCCGCCCATACCCGCTGGGCGGCCAGATCCAGCGCCACGCCGCCGCTCTCCAGCCGGTCCCCGGTGCGGATCGTCCCCCGGCTGCGCTTGATGAGGGCCATGGTCTTGGCGTAGAGGACGGACATGGTGAAGGGCTTGGTCACATAGTCATCGGCCCCCAGCTCATAGCCCAGAAGCTTGTCCTCCTCATCGGAGAGGGCGGTAAGGAAGAGGATGGGCACCTCCTGCCGCCGCCGGAGGGCGCGGCACACGGAGAACCCGTCCAGCTCCGGCATCATAATGTCCAGCAGCACCGCGTCAAAGGACTCCTCCTCCGCCAGGGCCAGGGCTTTTGCCCCGTTTTCCGCCGCCACGGGGACCTCACCTTTGCTGAGGAAATAATCGCACAGCACCTCCCGGAGCCGGGCCTCGTCCTCCGCGATCAGAATACGGTTGTCCATGTTTCTCCCTCCTTCATGACCAAACTACCAGAGGGATGTGTACCCTCTGTGTCGGCGGCAGGCGGATCAGTCTTTTTTATAGAGCACCAGCGTCATTTTTTCGTTGATGACCGCCTGCTCGCCGGAAAGATGGTAGCCCATCTTTTCATAGAGATAGCAATTCCCCTTTTCCTGCAAAATCGTCTCCAGCTCCCAGCCGGAGCTGCCATGCCGTTCTTCCACCGCCCGGATCGCCCATTGGGCGGCGCCGCGGTTCCGATAGGCCGGCAGGACAAAAAGGGGGGAGATCCGCTTGGGAACGCCCTCCGCCCTCGTGTCCACCACCCGCACCGCCCCCACATCCACGCCGTTTTCCCGGATGCAGTAGTAGTAGGTAAAGGGCTGTTTCAGGCGCGCGCGCACCTTTTCCACGGTTTCCGTTGCGGGGCTGGTCTCTGTATCCCGATACGTCTGGTACAGGCCCCAAAAGGCTTCCACCTGCATATCCCACAGCTTACAGGCGTCCTCTGGGCCCATTCTGATCAGCTCCATGCTTCCGCCTCCTTTCTTACACGACGAAAAACAAGCCCCCGGCGTCGGCCGGGGGCTTGCGGATGGCTCACGATTACTCCGCCTCGGCCAGGGCTTTGGCCTCGGCAATGGCCTTCTCCTGGGCCGCGGGAGGACACTCCTCGTAGCGGACGAAATGGAAGGTGAAGGAGCCGCGGGACTGGCTCATGGAGCGCAGGTCGATGGCATAGGTCATCATCTCCGCCATGGGGACCTCGGCCTCCACCACCTGGTTGCCGTCGCCGGTGGGGGTCATGCCCATGACGCGGCCCCGGCGCTTGTTCAGGTCGCCGATGATATCGCCCATGTAGCTGTCGGGAATGGTGACCTTCAGCTCGCCGATGGGCTCCAGCAGGACGGGGGAAGCCTCGGGCAGAGCGGCCTTGTAGGCCAGCTGGGCGGCGGTCTTGAAGGCGATTTCGGAGGAGTCCACCGGGTGGTAGGAACCATCCACCAGGGTGGCCTTCAGGAACACCACGGGGTAGCCGGCCAGGACGCCGTGGACGCAGGCCTCACGCAGGCCCTTCTCCACAGCGGGGAAGAAGTTCTTGGGCACGCTGCCGCCGAACACCTCCTCGGCGAAGATCATGTCCTCGCTCTCCTCCTGGGGCTCAAAGACGATATGCACGTCGCCGAACTGGCCGCTGCCGCCGGTCTGCTTCTTGTGGCGGCCCTGCTTGCGGACCTTCTTGCGGATCTTCTCGCGGTAGGCCACCCGGGGCGTATCCAGCTCGGCCTCCACGCCGAAGCGGCTCTTGAGCTTGCTCACCAGCACGTCGATCTGGATGTCGCCGGCGCCGGAGACCACCACCTGGTGGGTCTCGGCGTTGTTGACCACGCTGAAGGTGGGATCCTCCTCGTTGAGGCGGACAAGGCCGGTGCCCACCTTTTCATCCTGGCCCCGGGTCTTGGGGGCGATGGCCCGGGAGTAGCAGGGCTCGGCGAACTGCACCGCCGCCAGCTTCACCACCTTCTTGGGATCGCACAGGGTATCGCCGGTCTTGAGCCGGTCCATCTTGGCGATGGCACCGATGTCGCCGCAGGCGATCTCCTTGACCTCCTCGGTCTTTTTGCCGCGGAGGGTGTACAGCCGGCCCAGCTTCTCCGCCTTGCCGGTGGTGGGGTTGTAGAGGGTCATGTCGCCGGTGATCTTGCCGGAAACGACCTTTACCAGGGAGTACTTGCCGTACTGGTCGGAAATGGTCTTGAACACGATGGCGGCAGTGGGGCCGTTGGGATCGTGGGCCACTTCCACCGCATTGTCGCCGGACTCGTCGGTAGCCGCCTCAGAGGGCATTTCATCAGGAGCGGGGACCAGGTCCACGATGGTCTGGAGCAGCATCTCGGTGCCAAGGCCCGTAAAGGCGGAGCCGCAGAGCACAGGGGCGATGGTGCCCTCCCGCATGCCCACCTTCAGGCCGTTGTGGATCTCCTCCTTGGTGAAGGGCTCGCCGGAGAAGTACTTCTCCATGTTCTCCTCGGTGGTCTCCGC
>CALXGG010000183.1 GCA_944387785.1 uncultured Oscillospiraceae bacterium
CCTCCACCACCTTGTCCGGCTCCGCCGTCAGCAGCCGGGTGTGGTCATAGGTATGGTTGCCGATCTGATGGCCCTCCGCCTGCATCCGCTCCAGCAGGTCCTCGTTGCCGGGGATCTGCCGGCCAATGACAAAAAAGGTGGCAGGCACCCCCCGCTCCCGCAGGCCGTCCAGCAGGGGGCCCGTGGTATCCCGCCGGGGCCCGTCGTCGAAGGTCAGGGCGATATACTTCGCCTCCGGGGGATATCCCGTCCCTTGGGACGCCGGATCGGGGATCTCCGCGCCGCCGCCGGCGGAGACAGCGTCCTCCCCGCCGCCGCAGGCCGCCAAAAGCAGTACGGCCAGCAAAATGACCCCATAGCGGGCCCATCGTCTTTTCATGTTCCTTCACCTCAACGGCTAGTATGCGCCGCGAGGCCCGGGGCCATCCGGCCGGAAAAAACTGGCGGCGGAAAAAGCCGGGAAACCGCCCTGCCGTATTGGCAAGGGCCTCCGGCAATGGTATGATAGAGCCAGAACAGGCAGGGCATGGCGCAACCCCCGGGCGGCAAGCCCCCGGCCGGGCGGACAACAGGCCCCGGTCGTCCCCGCCGCCGGGGCCCATGCCTGCGGACAGGAGGTCATTTATGGGAAAATGGCAATTTTACGGCTGGGAGCAGGCCACGGTCCCCGCCCGCACCGAGGCGTACCCGGGCATCCGCACGCCCCGGGACCTCTACGACCGGCTCGCTGACGGCGTCTGGTGCGCCGAGACCTGCGCCCCCCGGCTGCGAGAGAAGTGGTCGGCGGCCAACCGGACCTGCGGGCAGTGCTCCATCACCGCCTTTTTGGCCCAGGACATCTTCGGCGGAGAGGTCTATGGCATCCTCCGGAGCGACGGGAACTACCACTGCTACAACGTGGTGGAGGGCCGCGCCTTCGATCTCACCAGCGAGCAGTTTCCCGGGGAGGCCCTGTGCTACCGGGACAATCCCCCCCAGGAGCGCTCCGTCCACTTTGTCAAGGAGGAAAAGCGCCTGCGCTATGAGCTTCTCAAGAAGCGGCTGCTGGCAAAATGCCGGGAGGCGGCCACCGGGGATCCCGGGGCGGAGGGCTGAGGCCCCGCCTCCCCCCAGCATACACAGCGCCCCGGAGGACGGCTCCTCCGGGGCGCTGCTGTTTTTTCAGATCAAACCTTACTCGGACACAGGCTCCATGGACTCCGAGAGCTTCAGGCCCGGGTTGTGCTTGAGGAGGTACCCCACCGGCCACTCTCCGCTGTACGCGATGAGGCTGCGGCCCTTGAAGTCCTCCAGCAGCGCTGCGTCGGCGCAGAGGGTCAGGTCCTTGGGATCCCCGGGGCAGGCGCTGATCCGCCGCAGGTGGTCGTAGGGCAGGCCCGTCATCCGCAGGGTCACGCCGTACTCATTCTTCATCCGGTACTCGAACACGTCGAACTGCAGCGTGCCCACCACGCCCACGATGACCTCTTCCATGCCGGCGTAGGGCAGCTTGAAGATCTGGATGGCGCCCTCCTGGGCGATCTGCTCGGTGCCCTTGATGAACTGCTTGCGCTTCATGGTGTCCATGGGGCTCACCCGCATGAAGTGCTCCGGCTCGAAGGTGGGGATGCCCAAAAAGCGGAACTTCCTGGAGGGCACGGTGACCGTGTCGCCGATGGAGAAGATGCCCGGGTCGAACACGCCGATGATGTCCCCGGCGTAGGCCTCGTCGATGATCTCCCGCTCGGCGGCCAGCATCTGCTGGGGCTGACTCAGCCGCAGCTTCTTCCCGGTCTGCATGTGGTAGACCTCCGCCTCCCGCTCGAAGCGGCCGGAGCACACCCGCATGAAGGCGATGCGGTCCCGGTGGGCCTTGTTCATATTGGCCTGGATCTTGAACACAAAGGCGGAAAAGTCCGGGGAAAAGGCGTCGATCTCCCCGCAGTCCGACATCCGGCTGAGGGGCGGGGTGGTCATCTCCAGGAAGTGCTCCAAAAAGGGCTCCACGCCGAAGTTGGTCAGGGCGGAGCCGAAGAACACCGGGCTCAGCTTTCCCGCCCGGATGGCCTTCAGGTCGTACTCCCGGCCGGCCCCCAGCAGCTCCACCTCGTCCCGGAGGGTCCGCCAGCGCTCCTCGCCGATCAGGTCCTTCAGGGCCGGGTCGTCCAGCCGGACCTCGGTGGCGGCGGCCTTTTTGCCGTGGCCCTCGCCAGAGAAGAGGATGACCTGGCTCCGCTGCCGATCGTAGACCCCCTTAAACTCCTTGCCGCAGCCGATGGGCCAGTTGACGGCGTAGGTGTCGATGCCCAGCTCCTTCTCCACCTCCTCGCACAGCTCCAGGGGGTCCCGGGTCTCCCGGTCCATCTTGTTGATGAAGGTGAAGATGGGAATCTTCCGCATGGCGCAGACCTTGAAGAGCTTCCGGGTCTGGGGCTCCACGCCCTTGGCCGCGTCGATGACCATGACGGCGCTGTCGGCGGCCATGAGGGTGCGGTAGGTGTCCTCGGAGAAGTCCTGGTGGCCGGGGGTATCCAGGATGTTGACGCAGTAGCCGTCGTGCTGGAACTGCATCACCGAGGAGGTGACGGAGATGCCTCTCTGGCGCTCGATCTCCATCCAGTCGGAGGTGGCGGCCCGGGCCCGCTTGCCCTTGACCTCCCCCGCCTGGGCGATGGCCCCGCCGTA
>CALXGG010000184.1 GCA_944387785.1 uncultured Oscillospiraceae bacterium
AGGCTCTCCCGGGAGAAGAGGGAGAGGGCCGCGTCCAGCTGGCTCTGGGGGATCTGGAAGGCCTCCAGGAAGGGCCGGAGCAGGTGGTCAAACTGTCCCTCGGCCATGTCCCGGGCCAGGCTGTCACAGGCGGCCACCACCATCTCCGCCGTAATGGGCGCCCCCGCCAGGGCGGCAAGGCAGTCCGCCTCCAGCCGTTCCAACAGGCCGGGCAGCGCCTCATCTTCATGCAGCTCGCCCCGATAGAGGATCATAGGCCGCCGCCTCCTTTCAGGAAATCCGCCGCCCCGGCGGCACAGGTCACAAGACCCTTGGCCCCCACCCGGCCCAGCAGCTCCAGCCAGGGGCTCCGGATGCCGCAGCCGCAGGCCTCCCCGTCGTGGAGGATCCCCAGGTCGTCGGTCATGACGCTGAGGATGGGGACGCTTTTCACCATGGGGGTCATGAGGTTCACCAGCCCTGGGGTGCCGTTGGGCACCGGCTCCAGAGTGTCCGGATCCCGGATGACGATCCGGCTGTACACCGGCACGTGGAAATGGTGATGTTTGCAGGTGGTATAGAGGATGGGGTGCTCCACCGCGCCGAAAAATTCCACACAGTTCTCCTCCTCAATGCCCAGCACCGACCAGGCCAGGCGGTAAAGCTCCGCCTTTTCCACCTGCCGGCCTTCGAACTGCTTCCAGCCGCCGCCCATGGTGATCTTGGACCCCTTGGGCATGGTCAGGCGGACGCCCTCCTGTTCCATCTGGCTGAGAAGCAGCCAGGTGTAGGAGGGAAAACCGATGGTGCGGATGGGGAAGGGGCCTTCGGCGCAGCGGAGGAGCCGCCGCCGCAGGCCCTCCAGGTCCAGCTGGTACCCTCCTTCCCGCCACACCAGGGCGTAGGTCCGGCTGAGGGCCGGGGCGAAGAAGGTGAAGCCGTAGCCGGTCTTGGAAAAGGCGGTGTCGTTGCCCCGGTGGGGCTGGTAGCCCAGGATCAGGTAGTGGCAGGGGACGGGGGAGAGAAGATGATGGTACCGGGTCATCCGCCATACCATGGCAAGGCCCCGGAGAAGGCTTCCGGCGTCAAAGGCCATGCGGCTCATGGAGCCGCTGGTGCCGGAGGAGGTGGCTTTGATGAGGAGCTTGCCCTCCGGCAGGGAGAAAAGGGCGTGGCGCTTGAAATAGAGGGTGGGGAGCGGGGGCAGGGACATAGGGTCGGTCAGATCTGTCACGCCCTGCTCCCGGAGGATCCGGGCGTAATCCGGGCAGTGCTCCGCCTGGAAGCGGGCATTCTCCGCCATGGCGGCGGCGAACAGCGGCCCGGCGCCCTCCAGGTCGTAGGGCGCCCGCCAGCGGAATAATTTGTTACTATTTGTCATGGTTTCCTCCCTCTATGCCCTGCGGCTCCTGTGAGAAAATGATACCATACGGGGCGGCGAAAGTAAACAAGGCGGGGGAAAAGCCCCTCGATCCGCCCGGGTTTCCTGAAAGGAAAGTAAAATTGTAACTCTTTTTTAATATTTTTTGATAAATGTTACAAAAAAGTAACAGGAAATTCCGGCAGGGAACGGGGAGGATGGCGGTTGACAGGGAAAAAACGATATGTTACAATTTGGTTACAATTATGACAAAGCAAGGAAGTGAATCAATGGCCCAGAAGACAGAAGGACTTGTGTATAAGAATCATCCTCTGCGCCGCGTTGGCAATATGATCTACTTCGGCTCCATGGCCGATCCCTATATCATCCTGATGCAGGTCAAGGAGACCAGAAAGGAAAAGGATCTGGACGTGGCGACCCGGGTGACCGTGGAGCTCCAGCGCACCGCGCCGGACCTCAAGAGCCGGGACCGGGTGGTCAAGAAGAGCGAGAAGGACAGCCTGTACGCCGCCATGGACGTCTCCACCATCTGGCTGGAGAGAGCGCTGGCCGGGAAGTAAGAGAGAGAACGACGGACCAAAGAGAGTAAGAGGATGTACGAATGAGACGAGTAATGATGAAGATCGCCCTGCTGTCCGCCCTGTCGGCAGCGATGCTGACCATGACCGCCGCCGCCTCCGCCGTGGGGTCGGCCGTGGTGACCGCCGATTCCCTGCGGATGCGCAGCGAGGCCAACACCGACTGCGCCACGGTGACCTACCTGACCGAGGGCACCAGCGTCCAGGTCTACGAGGAGCTGGAGGGCTGGTACAAGGTGAGCTACGGCTCCTATTCCGGCTATGTGTCCGCCGAGTTCGTGGACTACACCCCCAACGGGGAGGAGGCTGAGGAGGCCGATGGGGTGACGGAGACCCGCTCCGCGGTGGCCGCCAGCGCGGAACCCCGCCAGGCCGTCATCGACGGCACCGGCTATGTGAACCTCCGGGCCCAGGCGGACAATGGCAGCGAGATCTTCTCCACCATCGACGCCGGCGAGACCCTCACGGTCCTCTCTGTGGAGGACGAGTGGTGCTATGTGGTCTGGCAGGATCAGATGGGCTACGTCAACGCCAACTACGTCTATGTGGACGGCATCCTCATGGCGGATCCCCGGGGGATCGTCACCGGCTCCTGCGTCAACGTACGCAGCCAGCCCAGCACCGACAGCAGCATCCTCACCAAGGTCTACGCCGGCAGCACGGTGGAGCTGATCTCCCTGGAGGACGGCTGGTACGTCATGAACTGTGA
>CALXGG010000185.1 GCA_944387785.1 uncultured Oscillospiraceae bacterium
CACCAGGCCGCAGACCACCGTGGCGAAGAGCAGGGGGTTGAGCCGCTCCCGGCCCCAGCGGCGGTTGAGGGCCTTGGCCAGCCAGAAGGTCCCGGTGGAGAGGACAAAACCGAACCAGGTGGAGGAGAGGAGCAGGTCAGTCACGGGAGGCCGCCCCCTTCCTCCGGCGGATCACCGCCTGGGACGCCAGGCCCGTCAGGGCCATCACCAGCAGGGTGCCCGCAAGGCCCATGATGAGCACCGGCAGCAGCATGGCCTGGATGGCGTCCAGGGCGGTGACGAAGCTCACCGACGCGGGCACCAGGAGCAGGGGCATCAGCTCCAGCAGCAGGTTGCCCACGTCCTGGATCTCCTCCAGGGGGAGAAGGCCGGTTTTCAGCAGCAGGAACAGGAGGATCAGGCCGTAGATGCTGACGGGGATGGGCAGGGGGAGGAGGTATTTGATGATCTCGGCGGCGAAGGTGATGGCTGCCAGGATCAGGGCTTGATGGAGGTATTTCATGGCAGGGCTCCTTAGAGGTGGGATGTGGGCCCGCCCCCTTTGCCCCGGGCGGGCCGGTGGGGGAGCGGGCAGGCAGGCCCCCGCCCCGGGGGGCCGGGGCGAAAGGGGCGGGCAGGGCAAAGGGGCGGGCCCGGGCAGGGCCCCGGGGCGGGAAATGGGGGCGGGCGGGTCAGCGGCCCCGGAAGAAGGCCCGGATCTCCGCCTCGGTGGCCTGGACGCTGCCCTGGGCGAAGGCAGGCTTTCCGCCGCCCCGGCCGCTGAGGGCGGCGTTGAGCTCCTTCACCAGGGGCCGGAGGTCCCCCTCCGGCTGGCCCAGGGCGTACTGATAGCCCTGGCCGTCGGCCCCGGCGAACAGGGCGCAGCGGCCGCCGCAGGCGCCCAGCACGGCGGTGCAGAGCTTGCGGACGGACTCGGAGGACATGGGGCCCTCCACCAGCAGCACGTCCCCCGCTCCGGAAAGGTCGGCGGCCTTCCGGGCGAAGTCCCCCTCCTCCAGGGCGGCCACCCGGCCCCGGAGGCCGTAGGCCTCCTTTTGCAGCCGCTCCACGGCGGCGGCGGTGTCGGTGGGCTTGGCGGAGAGGAGCTGGGAGACGCGGGTGTTCTGGTCCAGGATGCCGGTGCAGTAGGCGGCCGCCCGGCCGCCGGCGGCCATCTCGATGCGGACGCCCTCCCGGAACTTCTGGCAGGAGAGGAGCTTCACCAGCCCCACCTGGCCGCTGCGGCGGACGTGGGTGCCGCAGCAGGCGCAGCAGTCCGCCCCGGGCCAGGTGACGATCCGCACATCGCCGGTAAGGGCCTTCTTGCTGCGGTAGGGCAGGGCGGCCAGGACCTCCGGCGTGGGGTAGGACACGTCCACGGGGTGGTCCTCCCAGATGTACTGGTTGGCCAGGGCCTCCACCTGCCGCACGTCCTCCATGGTGAGCTCCGCGTTGAAGTCGATGGTCACCAAGTTGTGGCCGATGTGGAAGCCCACGTTGTCGCAGTGGTGGCGGCCGCAGAGGATGCCGCTGACGATGTGCTCGCCGCTGTGCTGCTGCATGAGGTCGAAGCGGCGGGGGAAGTCGATGGCCCCCGCCACCGTGTCCCCCACGGTAAGAGGGCGGTCGCACAGGTGGATCACTTCCCCGTCCTTCTCCTTCACATGGGTGACGGCGGCGCCCCCCAGGACGCCGTGGTCGGCGTTCTGGCCGCCCCCCTCAGGGTAGAAGGCGGTGCGGTCCAGGGTGACGGCGAAGCCGTCCCCCTCGGGGACGCAGGCGAGGACCCGGGCGGTGAATTCCACCAGGAAGGGATCCTCATAGAACAGCTTTTCTGCCATGATGTGACTCCTTATAGTATTATTTATCTAGTATATTACGAGTAGTTGTTGATTTTCGGGACCTCTTGCCCCTCCGCCGGTCCCAGGGTCTTTCCAATGAGGGCTATGCGCCCCCGGACTCCCGGAGCTTCCGAGTGGGCCGGAAGGGGCCCTCTGCCTTGTGGGTTCCCGCACCCACGGGCGGGGTACTTTTTGCTCGTGCAAAAAGTACCCAAAAACACGCCAAAACCAAGGTTTTGGAATCCTTTGTCCAATCGGCCTGCATTAGACTTTGTGGGTGCACAGCCACTGAAACTACCAAATCCTTCGGGGATCCGATCTGCGGCGGGTTTCTCGTCGATGCTTCGGCCGTTGGCCCTGTTAAAGGGATACGCGAATCTAGTGGTTCTGTGCCGGACTGCCTGCGGCTGCGGGAACTGCCCTGGCTCCCGTCAGTAAAAACCTGCAAAATCTTCCAAGCCCAAGGGGGCCTTGCCGAAAGAAAAACAGAAACCGCTCTCAGCACGAGGGCCGTCAGGCGAAGTGCGGCAGATCGCCGCACCGATTACGAGGTAGCCGGAGGCTCAAAGGAGATTCAGCGGCAACCAGGCCGCAAATCACCCCAGACCGATTAGATAAAAAGGGGGTCCGGGGTCTCCCCGGCGCGCTTTTGCCTACTTTTCCCGCGCAGGAAAAGTAGGCCGCCGGAGGCATACCTGCAAGCGAAGGAAAAAGAGCCATTCCGCAGCGGGCGGTCCCGCCACAAAAGGAAACAGAAACCGCTCTCAGCCCGAGGGGCGACAGCCGAAGTCGGATTCCCGCCGCACCGATTACGAGGTAGCCGGAG
>CALXGG010000186.1 GCA_944387785.1 uncultured Oscillospiraceae bacterium
TGAGGAGCTCCGGCTCCTCCTCCAGGATCCGCAGGGTGTTTTCCCCAAAGCGCTGCACCAGCTTCTCCGCCGTGGCGGGGCCTACCCCCTTGACCACGCCGGAGGAGAGGTAGCTGAGGATGTCGCTTTCCGTGGTGGGCATGTGGCGCTCCACCTGGCGGGCCTGGAGCTGCTGGCCGTGGACGGGGTGGGTCATCCACTGGCCGGTGACCACCAGGCTCTCGCCGGGGGCGGCGCAGGGGATGGTGCCCACCACCGTCACCACCTCGCCGTCGGTGGTCACCAGGCGCAGGACGGTATAGCCGTTCTCCTCGTTCTGGAAGATGAGATTGAGTATGGTGCCGTCCACGGTGTACTGTTCGCTCATGCCGCGTGCTCCTTGGTGGATCTCGCCGGTAGGTGAGGCCCCGGCGGCGGGCCTTGCTTTCAGGGGTCGGGGGAGGGGCAGCGCCCCTCCAGAAGGCCGGGCAGGTCCTCCCGGCCGCAGAAAATGACCATCCGGCTGTCCCGGGCCAGCAGCTCCGCTGCCCGCCGCCCCTCCTCCGTCAGGCCGCAGTCCGCCAGGAGGATGGCGTCGAAGCAGCCCTCCTCCCGGCCCAGGGCGGTCAGATACCTGACCGTTTCCTCCAGGCCCGTGCCGTCTCCCCGGGCGGGGACCAGGGCCAGGGCCTCCCCCCGGCCCCGGAGGGGCCGCTCCCGGAAGAGGGGGCGCACCGCCGCCCACAAAAGGGAGCTGAGGCCGATGGCCGCCAGCAGGGCCAGAAGGCCGTCCTGCCACAGATGCATAGGGATTCCTCCGTTCCGCCGCCGCGCGGCTGATAAGATTGGCGTTACGCCAGTCTATGCGGCGGCGGGGGAAGGGGTTAAAAAGGGACGGCGGGAGGGGCTAGAAGAGGCTGGCCACGCCGAAGGTGAGGATGCTGATGGCCATACCGGCCGCCAAAACCCCGGCGAAAATGGAGGGCAGGGCCTTCCTCAGGGGCATATCCAGGAAGGCGGCGGCCAGGGCGCCGGTCCAGGCCCCGGTGCCGGGCAGGGGGATGGCCACGAAGATGGCCAGGCCCAGGTACTTGTATTTGGTGACCTTCCGGCCCTTGAGATGGGCCTTTTCCTCCAGCTTGGATACCAGGCGGTTCAGCCGGGGCAGGTGGCGGCGCATCCACCGGAAGATCCGGCGGATGTAGGCCACGATGAAGGGCACCGGCAGCATGTTGCCGATGACGGCGGCCAGGTAGGCCAGCCATACCGGCAGCCCCACGGTGACGCCGAAGGGGATGCCGCCCCGCAGCTCGATGACGGGGATCATGGACACCAGGACGGTGAAGCAGAATTCGCCGGCCAGGGTGTCGTTGAGCCATTGCAGGATATCCATAGGGGACCTCGTTTCTTGGGTTTTCCGGCTGCCGCCGGCGGGGCTTTTGCCGCCGGGACCCGGCGGCGGGGGCTTCTTTTCAGAGGATGGGTCCTCTGAATGTCTTTTTTCAGCCTTTTGGTTTGTGGGTTCCCGCACCCACGGGCGGGGTACTTTTCCCTCGCCGGAAAAGTACCCAAAAGGGCGCCAGGGAGACCCTGGACCCCGTTTTTGTCCAATCGGACGCCCCAAAATTCTGATGCCCGGTTGCCACTGAATCTCTGCCAGGCCGCTGGCCCCTCGTAATCGGTGCGGTGGGTGTCCCGCTTCGCCTGACGGCCCTCGGGCTGATGGTTGTTTCTTGTTTTGCAGATGGGAGTCTGTGCGGTTTCGACAGAGGCAGGCAGCTCGTCACAAGAAAATAGATGAATCTACCCCTTCAAAAGGGCGTCAGCCGAAGCCGGACGAGAAACCCGCCGCAGATCGGATGCTCGGAGGATTCGCTGATTCAGTGGCTGCGCATTGCTCCTTTCCAGGCGTCCGATTGGACAAAGGCGGGGTCCAGCCCGAAGGGGGCTGGCGCTTTTTCGGTTCACTTTTGTGCGTACAAAAGTGAACCCGGGGTGCGGGGGCGGAGCCCCCGGCGATAAGCACCAGGCTCGGGGGCGGAGCCCCCGACCGGCAGCCTACCGCCGGGAGAGCATCTTCCCAAGATACTGGCCGGTATAGCTCGACCGGCAGGCGGCCACGGCCTCCGGGGTGCCGGTGCAGACGATCTGGCCGCCGCCGTCGCCCCCCTCGGGGCCCAGGTCGATGACGTGGTCGGCGCACTTGATGACGTCCAGGTTGTGCTCGATGACCACCACGGTGTTGCCCGCGTCCACCAGCCGCTGGAGGACCTCCAGGAGCTTGCCCACGTCGTCGGTGTGGAGGCCGGTGGTGGGCTCGTCCAGGATATAGATGGTCTGGCCGGTGGAGCGTTTGGAGAGCTCCGTGGCCAGCTTCACCCGCTGGGCCTCGCCGCCGGAGAGGGTGGTGGAGGCCTGGCCCAGCTTCACATACCCCAGCCCCACGTCGCACAGGGTCTCGATCCGGGCGGCGATCTTGGGGATGGGCTTGAAGAAGGTCCGGGCCTCCTCGGCGGTCATCTCCAGCACCTCGTGGATGTTCTTGCCCTTGTAGCGGACCTCCAGGGTCTCCCGGTTGTACCGCTTGCCCTTGCACACCTCGCAGGGGACGT
>CALXGG010000187.1 GCA_944387785.1 uncultured Oscillospiraceae bacterium
GTGGTGCGGAACTGCTCCAGGAAGTAGTTGATGAGCACCGCCCGCTGCCGCTTGTCGGCGGTCTTTTTCAGCAGGTGCTGCATCAGCAGGGCCTCGTTGCAGGTGGAGGCCACCTCCGCCACGAACAATACATAGTCGGAGTAGATATAGGGCTGGTTCTTGCTGCTGAAATAGGAGTGCATGGCGTGGCCCATCTCGTGGGCCAGGGTGAAGGCGCTGTTGAGGGTGTCCTTGTGGTTGAGGAGGACGAAGGGGTGGACGGGGCTGCCGATGGAGTAGGCGCCGGAGCGCTTGCCCTCGTTCTCGTAAATGTCCATCCAGCGGTCCTCGAAGCTCTTCTTGAGCACCGCGCTGTACTCCTCCCCCAGCACGGCGGTGGCGGCCAGCACCTCCTCCTTGGCCTGGTCGAAGGGGATCTCCTGGTCCGCCTCGGGGATCATGTTGGCGTAGAGGTCGTACATGTGGAGCTCGTCCAGGCCCATGACCTTCCTGCGCAGGTCCATGTAGCGGTACATCTTGTCCATGTTCCGGTGGACGGCCTCGATGAGGTTGTGGTACACCGGCTCCGGCACCTCCACAGGGCCCAGGGCGCTCTGGAGGGAGCTTTCGTACTTCCGGGCCCGGGCGAAGAAGAGGCACTTGCGGACCTCGGCGTTGAGCATGGCGGCCAGGGAGTTGCGGTGGCTGTCATAGACGCCGTAGAAGGCGTCGAAGGCGTTCTTCCGGAGGGTGCGGTCGCCGCTCTCCATCAGGGAGATGTAGGAGCCGTTGGTGAGGGCGTGGCTGCCGCCGTCCTTGTCCGCCACGGCGGGGAACTTCATGTCCGCATCGTTGTAGGCGTGGTAGATGTCGCTGGGGCCGCTGCCCACCTCGCCGGCGGCGGCCAGCAGGTTCTCCTCCGCCGGGGAGAGGATGTGGTCCCGGTTGAGGCGGGCCTTGTCCAGGTAGCGGCGGAACTTCTCCAGCTCCGGCTTGGCGGCGTAGAAGCCGTCCAGGGTCTCCTGGGGGATGGCCACCAGCTCCGGGCCCTCAAAGGCGCAGGCGCTGCTGAGCTGGACCACGAAGCTGAAACAGCGGCCCTTCATGGCCTGGTAGGTGGGGTTGGCGGTGTCCTCGTCGTTGCGGATGAAGGCGTAGACGAAGAGCTGCTCCACCTGGCGGTTGACCTCCTCCATCCGGCAGAGGTAGCGGTACAGGGTGTCGGCGGACTCCCCCAGCTTGCCCTGATAGGCCGCCAGCTCCTCCGGCAGGGCCTTGGCCTCCTCCAGGGCCGCGGTCCAGGCCCCGTCGTCGGGGTAGAGGTCCGCGGTGTTCCAGCAGTACTGCGGGTCCATCTCGCCGCGCTTGAGGATCTTCTTTTCCGTTGCCATAACATACCTCCCGTGTCGTTCAAAGTCGTGAAAGGGCCCCCGCCCCGGCAGGGCGGCGGGGGCGGCGGATTTGCCGTCAGTATACCATATCCGCCCCCCGCCGGACAACCCCCGGCAGGTATTTTCTCCCTTTTTGTGCGCCCCGGGCGGACAGCCCCGCCGAGGCGCCTTACCCGGACAGCTTCCCCCGCCGCAGGTGCCCCTTGAGGGTACGCATGGTGCCGGTGATGACCGTCCGTTCCCACGGCGTACAGTCGGAAAGGATGTCCGCCGCCTCCCGGTCAAAGGCGGCGCGGGCGTTCTCCAGGCTGTCGCACAGAAGGTCGTCCACCGTCACCCCCAAGGCATTGGCGATGCTGACGATGGTCGGCAGGCCCAGCTTGGTGGCCCCCCGTTCGATGTGGGAGATGTTGGAGGGCTCCTGCCGTGACCGCTCCGCCAGCACCTGCTGGGTCATCCCCCGCTCCTTCCGGAAGCGGCGGATCCGCGTGCCGATGGCACGATAATCCAGTTCCATATTCCCACCCCTTTTCGGATAAAAGTATTGTATATCCGATTAGGATGTGATAAATGTAGCAAATATCCGATTCGGTTATATAATAACATTCTGTCAGAAATCCCGCAGGTGGAAAGAACGAAAAGCCCAAGAGAGAGAAGAGAGGCGATGCGGCAATGAACATCAAGGTGTCCCTACTGGAGTTTTTGGCCTGCCGGGCGGGCGGTCCCCTGCTGTCCCAGCTGCGGGAGCCGGACTGGCTGCTACGCGGCGCGCTGCTCCACACGCTGGAGGGGCTCCCGCCGGAAGCCGCGCCGCTGAAGGAGTGGAACGACGCCCTCCAGTACCTCACAGGGGCGCCGCCGGAAGCGACGGCATCCGCCGCCCGGGCACGACTGATAGCACTGCTGGCCCGCTGAGAGAACGGGGACGGCGGAAGCTCTCCGGCTTTCACCGCCGGGGACCAGGCCCGCCGAGGCAAAAGCCCCCGGGACGAATGTCCCGGGGGCTTTTCTGCTCTATCTATTACTTGCCGAAGTACCGGTTCAGCAGGCCCTGGAAGGCCTTGCCGTGGCGGGCCTCGTCCCGGGCCATCTCGTGGACGGTGTCGTGGATGGCGTCCAGGTTATACTGCTTGGCCAGCTTGGCCAGCTCGAACTTGCCCAGGGTAGCGCCGTTCTCGGCCTCCACCCGCATCTCCAGGTT
>CALXGG010000188.1 GCA_944387785.1 uncultured Oscillospiraceae bacterium
CGCCGCAAGGAGATGCTGCAGGATATCGCCACCCTGACCGGCGGCACCGTCATCAGCGAGGAGGTCGGTCTGGAGCTGAAGACCGCCACCATCGATATGCTGGGCCGTGCCCGTCAGGTGAAGGTCACCAAGGAGAACACCGTCATCGTGGACGGCGCCGGCGACAGCGAGGCCATCAAGAACCGTGTGGCCCAGATCCGCAGCCAGATCGCCGTCACCACCAGCGACTACGACAAGGAGAAGCTCCAGGAGCGTCTGGCCAAGCTGGCCGGCGGCGTGGCGGTCATCAAGGTGGGCGCCGCTACCGAGACCGAGATGAAGGAGAAGAAGCTGCGCATCGAGGACGCCCTCAACGCCACCAAGGCCGCTGTTGAGGAAGGCATCGTGGCCGGCGGCGGCGTGGCCTATGTCAACGCCGTGTCCGCTGTGGAGGCCCTGCTGGCCAACGTGGACGGCGACGAAAAGACCGGCGTGCGCATCATCGCCAAGTCCCTGGAGGCCCCCATCCGCCAGATCGCGGCCAACGCCGGCCTGGACGGCAGCGTGATCCTGGAGAACGTGAGGAAGTCCGGCAAGACCGGCTACGGCTTCGACGCCTACAAGGAGGAGTACTGCGACATGGTCTCCGCCGGTATCGTGGATCCCGCCAAGGTGACCCGCTCCGCCCTGGAGAACGCCGCCTCCGTGGCCTCCATGGTGCTGACCACCGAGTCCCTGGTGGCCGACAAGCCCGAGCCTCCCGCACCGGCTCCCGCTGCTCCCGACATGGGCGGTATGTATTGATCCAGCGCCCACTCCTGAATATTGCTGCAAAAGGCCCGCGGCATACGCCGCGGGCCTTTTTTGCTCTGCTTTATGGTAAGCTGAGGGGGATCACCCCCCTCTGCCTCCCACAGAGGGCACTGCCTCCCCAGGCGGCTGGCCGCCCGGGGCCCCGTCTGATTTCACTTGCGCGGGGCGAGTGGATCGCCCCTTGCGCCGAGGTTTTGCCGCAAGGCAGACCGCTCGTACCCGCCTCCGGCGGGAGCCCATGGCCGGTATGGCAAAAAGCACCCCGGAGCGCTGCTCCGGGGTGCTTCGTATCGGTCCTGTGCTGATCTTACTTCATGCTCTCGGCCACGGCAACCGCGCAGGCCACGGTCATACCGACCATGGGGTTGTTGCCGGCGCCCAGGAAGCCCATCATCTCCACATGAGCGGGGACGGAGGAGCTGCCGGCGAACTGGGCGTCAGAGTGCATACGGCCCATGGTGTCGGTCATGCCATAGCTGGCGGGGCCGGCGGCCATGTTGTCGGGGTGGAGGGTACGGCCGGTGCCGCCGCCGGAGGCCACGGAGAAGTACTTCTTGCCCTGCTCCACGCACTCCTTCTTGTAGGTGCCGGCCACGGGATGCTGGAACCGGGTGGGGTTGGTGGAGTTGCCGGTGATGGACACGTCCACGCCCTCCAGGTGCATGATGGCCACGCCCTCGCGGACGTCGTCAGCGCCGTAGCAGCGGACGTTGGCCCGCTCGCCCTCGCTGTAACGGATCTCCTTGACGATGTTCACCTTGCCGGAGGCGTAGTCGAACTGGGTCTGGACATAGGTGAAGCCGTTGATGCGGCTGATGATCTGGGCGGCGTCCTTGCCCAGGCCGTTGAGGATGACCCGCAGGGGCTCCTTGCGGGCCTTGTTGGCGTTGCGGACGATGCCGATGGCGCCCTCGGCGGCGGCGAAGGACTCGTGGCCCGCCAGGAAGGCGAAGCACTTGGTCTCGTCCCGCAGCAGCATGGCGCCCAGGTTGCCGTGGCCCAGGCCCACCTTGCGGTCCTCGGCCACAGAGCCGTCGATGCAGAAGGCCTGCAGGCCGATACCGATGGCCTCGGCGGCGTCGGCGGCGGTCTTTACGCCCTTCTTGATGGCGATGGCGGCGCCCATGCAGTAGGCCCAGCAGGTGTTCTCAAAGGTGATGGGCTGGATGCCCTTGACGATCTCATAGGGATCAAAGCCCTTGTCCTGGCAGATTTTGCGGCACTCCTCGATGGAGGCGATCCCATACTGAGCGAGGACGCCGTTGATCTTGTCGATTCTTCTCTCGTAGCTTTCAAACAGAGCCATTTCTTTGTCCTCCTTCTCTTATTCGTGGCGGGGATCGATATACTTGACGGCGGCGTCCCACTGGCCGTAGTGGCCGGTGGCGGCCTTCAGGGCCTCGTTGGCGTCGGTGCCCTTGGCGATGGCGGCCATCATCTTCCCCAGGTGGACAAACTCATAGCCGATGACCTCGTTGTCCTTGTTCAGAGCCATACGGGTGCAGTAGCCCTCGGCCATCTCCAGGTAGCGGGGACCCTTGGCGTTGGAGGCGAACATGGTGCCCACCTGGCTTCTCAGGCCCTTGCCCAGGTCCTCCAGGGAGGCGCCGATGGGCAGGCCGCCCTCGGAGAAAGCGGTCTGGCTGCGGCCGTAGACGATCTGCAGGAACAGCTCCCGCATGGCGGTGTTGATGGCGTCGCACACCAGGTCGGTGTTCAGGGCCTCCAG
>CALXGG010000189.1 GCA_944387785.1 uncultured Oscillospiraceae bacterium
CGCAGCTGCAGCGCCGCCCCCAGCTCCCGGCGGAGGTAGCCGCCGGCGGATTTGAGGCCCTTGAGCATTTCCTTCTCCCTGCTCTTGTCCAGGGCGGAGACAAAGACCCGGGCATAGCGCAGGTCGCTGGTGGTATCCACATGGGTGATGGTGAGAAGGCCGCTCTGGAGCCGGGGATCCTTCAGCGTCCGCAGAAGGCCGCTGAGCTCCCGCTGGATCTCCTCGTTGATCCGGCCGATGCGATTGGATGACATATCAGTTGCTCCTCCTTTCCGGAGACAGGCCCCCCGCGGCGGCGTCCCCCGCCGCCAGCTTCGCTTCCGTGTCCCGGCGCAGCCGGGCCCGGAGGGCGGTGAGATAGGGGGAAAAGGCCACGTTGTCCTCCCCGTAGGTGAGATTCAGCTCCCGCTCCAGGGGCAGCCAGGTGTCCAGGGGGGCCTCGTTGTGCTGGAGCACCGCCTCCAGCTTATCCAAAGACTTGTAGATCCGGGCCTCGGGGGTCTCCAGGGCGTCCATCTCCCGGTACAGGGCCGACAGCTCCCCCCGGTAGGGCTCCGGCAGGCCGCCCACCCATTCCGCCAGGGCCCGGCTCTCCGCCGCCTCGTCCGCCGCCGTCTTGTGGAAGGCGGGGATGTCGCCGGTGAACGCCTCCCCCAGGTCGTGGATCAGGCACATATGCAGCACCCGCTCCATATCGGCCTCCGGGAACTCGTCCCGCAGGAAAAAGGCCAGCAGGACCAGCCGCCAGCAGTGCTCCGCCACGCTCTCCCGCCGTCCCCCGGCGGTCCAGGAGTGGCGGGGGTTGTCCTTGAGCCGCTGGGCCAGGGCCATGGTTTCCATCAGCTTGTCGATCTCCATGGGCGCTCCTCCCCCTTGTTCCCGTTTATTGGTTCAGGCCGGAATCAGTCCGGCCTGAACCAGCGCTTGATCGATCTTGTACGGCGCTTACCGCGCCGCCCCGCCCTGCGGGGCCCCGGAAGGCGGCAGCGGCAGCGCGCCCCTTTGGACGGGCCAGCTTACTCCACCGCGATCTGCTCCACCGCAGCGTTAAGCAAACATGCCGGCGGCATGTTTGTAGCGTAGGCCGCAGCGGCTGCGCCGCGAGGAGACCGCGGTACGATCGACGATCATTCTACCGCAATTTGCTCCATTACGAAGCACTCAATAATGTCGCCTGTTCCCATGAGATCCCTGATCTCATGGGAGCCCTTCCCATTTCACTTGTCCAGGCCAGAGTGGATCCGGCCTGGACCAAGGTTTCGCTCCGCGAAACGCTTGTACGGCGCTTATCGCGCCGCCCCGCCCTGCGGGGCCCCGGAAGGCGACAGCGGCAGCGCGCTGCCTTGAACGGAATGCTTTACTCTACGGCGATCTGCTCCATCACGAAGCACTCGATGATGTCGCCTTCCTTGATGTCGTTGAACTTCTCGATGGACATACCGCACTCATAGCCGGAGGAAACCTCCTTGACGGCGTCCTTGAACCGCTGGAGGGAAGCCAGCTCGCCCTCGTGGATGACGATGCCGTCCCGGACGATGCGCACCTGGCAGCCCCGCTGGATCTTGCCGTCCTGGACGTAGCAGCCGGCGATGGTGCCCACGCCGGAGACCTTGTAGGTCTGGCGCACCTCGGCGTGGCCGATAAGGGCCTCCCGGAACTTGGGGGCCAGCATGCCCTTCATGGCGGCCTCCACTTCGTTGATGGCGTCGTAGATGACCCGGTACATCCGCATATCCACGTTGCCGCGGGCGGCGCTGTCCCGGGCGGCGGCGTCCGGCCGCACGTTGAAGCCCACGATGATGGCCTTGGAGGTGGACGCCAGCATCACGTCGCTCTCGTTGATGGCGCCCACGCCGGAGTGGATCACCCGGACCCGGACCTCGTCGTTGGAGAGCTTCTCCAGGCTGCTCTTCACCGCCTCGGCGGAGCCCTGGACGTCGGCCTTGACGATGATGTTGAGGTCCTTCATCTCGCCGGCCTGGATCTGGCTGAACAGGTCCTCCAGGCTGACCTTCTGGATGGGGGTGCTGGCCTTGGCCTTCTCCTCGGCCTTGCGCTGCTCCACCAGCTCCCGGGCCAGGCGCTCGTCGGCCACGGCGTTGAAGGTGTTGCCCGCGCCGGGCACCTCGCCCAGGCCGGTGATCTCCACAGGCACGGAGGGCCCGGCCTCGGTGAGGCGGCTGCCCTTGTCGTCCACCATGGCCCGGACGCGGCCCACGGCGGTGCCGGCGATGATGATGTCGCCCTGCTTGAGGGTGCCGTTCTGGACCAGCAGGGTGGCCACGGGGCCCCGGCCCTTGTCCAGCCGGGCCTCGATGACCGTACCGGAGGCGGCCCGGTTGGGGTTGGCCTTCAGCTCCGCCATCTCGGCGGTGAGGGTCACCATCTCCAGGAGGTTGTCGATGCCCATGCCGGTCTTGGCGGAGATGGGGCAGATGATGGTCTCGCCGCCCCAGTCCTCGGCCACCAGCTCGTACTCGGTGAGCTGCTGCTTGATGCGCTCAGGGTTGG
>CALXGG010000190.1 GCA_944387785.1 uncultured Oscillospiraceae bacterium
TAGGCGTTCTGCTCGTACTTGAGGCAGCACATGAGCCGGCCGCAGGTGCCGGAGATCTTGGTGGGGTTGAGGCTCAGGTTCTGGGTCTTGGCCATCTTGATGGACACGGGGATGAACTCCTCCAGGAACTGGCTGCAGCACAGGGGGCGGCCGCAGATGCCCAGGCCCCCCAGCATCTTGGCCTCGTCCCGGACGCCGATCTGCCTGAGCTCGATCCGGGCCCGGAACACGCTGGCCAGGTCCTTCACCAGTTCCCGGAAGTCCACCCGGCCCTCGGCGGTAAAGAAGAAGATGATCTTGTTGCCCTCGAAGTTGCACTCCACGTTCACCAGCTTCATCTCCAGCTTGTGGGCGGCGATCTTCTTCTCGCAGATGGCGAAGGCCTCCTTCTCCCGCTTCTGGTTGTAGGCGGCGGTCTTGTGGTCGTTCTCGGTGGCGATGCGGAGCACCGGCCGCAGGGGCTGCACCACGCTCTGCTCCGGCACCTCGTGGTTGCCCTCCACGCAGCAGACGTACTCCATGCCCTGGGCGGTCTCCACCACCACATACTGGCCCGGCTCCACGGTCAGGCCCCTGGGGTCGAAATAGTAATTTTTCGCGCCGCCCCGAAAGCGGACGCTGACGACTTCTGTCAAAGGAAGCGCCTCCTTTTGTATGAGTAGATCAGGGGGCCAGGGCCACGGCGAGAGCGCCGGTCAGATGGCCCACCCCCACGTTGTAGCCGCACTGGCGGATAAAGCCGCCCAGGACGTCGGCCAGGGCGGAGAGCCGGCGGCGGTCCAGGCTGCCGGCCAGGCGGGCGGCCAGGGGGTCGTCCCCGCCGCCGGCGCCGCAGGACAGGGCCAGGGCGGCGCAGAGGACGTCCCTGGCGTCGGAAAGGAGGCGGCTGAGGGCCTCCCGGTCGATCTTGCTGTTTTCCAGCCCGGCGCAGAAGGCGGCCAGGTCCGCCGCCCGCCCGCCGCACAGCAGCTCGCACAGCCGCCGGGCCTCCGGATCCCCGGCGGCGAGCGCCTCCGCCGGCGGGGCCAGCCGCCACTCCACGCTCCGGGAGCGGATGGTGGGCAGCAGCAGGGCGGCGCTCTCGGCGCAGAAGAGGAAGGCGGCGTGGGGCGGCCCATCCTCCAGCACCTTCAGCAGCACGTTCTGGCCCTTGGGGTCCAGCAGGGCGCAGTCGGGGAAGATATACACCTTCCGCTTCCCCTCGTTGGGGAGGATATAGGCGTCGGAGCGGACGGCCCGGAGCACCTCTATGGCGATGCTCTTGTGGTCCGGGTCACGGACAGTGACCACATCGGGATGGATGTCCCGCAGCACCTTCCGGCAGGCGGGGCACACGCCGCAGGGGGGCGTCTCCCCCTGGCACTCCATGGCGGCGGCGGCGAACCGGGCGCAGCGCAGCAGGTCCCCCCGGCCGCTGAGGATCACCGCCTGGCCCAGGCGGCCGGCCCCGGCGGCGGCGCGCAGCTGGGCCGCCAGCGGCTCCTGGCCGGGGATCGTCAGTTCATCCGCCACAAGGTCCGCCTCCCTTTTTCTCATGTCCGCGCCTGTGAAAGCGCAAAAGCAGATGCAAAATCATAATCATTTTATCATATCCCCCGCGGAAAAATCAACATGGAGACAAAAAAGAATAAATAAATCGCATAGATTTTAAAAATCAATAAAAATTTATGAAAAATAGAGCAAAATCCACTTGCAAACCGGGGGGGACACCTCTTATAATATAATTCTTGAAAAGGAGAACCATCCGCAAGGAAAAGAATACAAAACAGGAGGAAAACAAAAACGTGAGCAAGAAGTTCGTGTATCTCTTCTCTGAGGGCAACGGCTCCATGCGGGAGCTGCTGGGGGGCAAGGGCGCCAACCTGGCGGAGATGACCAATCTGGGCATGCCGGTACCCCAGGGCTTCACCATCACCACCGAGGCCTGCACCCAGTACTACCAGGACGGCCGCCAGATCAACGCGGAGATCCAGGACGAGATCATGGAGTACATCGGCAAGCTGGAGGACATGTCCGGCAAGAAGTTCGGGGACATGAACAACCCCCTGCTGGTGTCCGTCCGCTCCGGCGCCCGGGCCTCCATGCCCGGCATGATGGACACCATCCTGAACCTGGGCCTCAACGACCGGGTGGTGGAGGCCTTTGCCAAAAAAACCAAGAACCCCCGCTTCGCCTATGACTCCTACCGCCGGTTCATCCAGATGTACTCCGACGTGGTCATGGAGGTGGGCAAGAAGTACTTCGAGGAGCTCATCGACCAGATGAAGGCCGCCCGGGGCGTGACCCTGGACACCGAGCTGACCGCCAAGGACCTCAAGGAGCTGGCCGAGCAGTTCAAGGCCGAGTACAAGGAGAAGATCGGCGAGGAGTTCCCCCAGGACGCCCGTGAGCAGCTGATGGGCGCCGTCCGGGCCGTGTTCCGCAGCTGGGACAACCCCCGGGCCATCTACTACCGCCGCATGAACGACATCCCCTCCTCCTGGGGCACCGCCGTCAACGTGC
>CALXGG010000191.1 GCA_944387785.1 uncultured Oscillospiraceae bacterium
AAATCAAGGTCAGCTACGACACCAAGCGCACCCGGCTCCACGCCAAGACCTATGTCTTTTACCGGGACACCGGCTTCACCACGGCCTATGTGGGCTCCTCCAACCTGTCCAATGCCGCCATCTCCAGCGGTCTGGAGTGGAATGTGAAGGTCACCCGCCGGGATCTGCCGGAGACCATCGACAAGATTGCCGCCACCTTCGAGAGCTACTGGAACTCCAGCGAGTTTGAGTACTACTCCGAGGATCAAAAGGAACGGCTGGCCCAGGCGCTGAAGGCGGAAAAATACTTCGACGCCAACAATGCCGAAGTGTACACCATGGATATCGCGCCCTACTCCTACCAGCAGGAGATCCTGGACAAGCTGGAGGCGGAGCGCGCCGTCCGGGGCTACACCCGCAACCTGGTGGTGGCCGCCACTGGTACCGGCAAGACGGTGATCTCCGCGCTGGACTACAAGCGATTTTGCAAACAGCACCCCGGCAAGCCCTGTCGGCTGCTCTTCGTAGCACACCGGGAGGAGATCCTGCGGCAGAGCCTGTACACCTTCCGGGCGATTTTGAAGGACGCCAACTTCGGGGAGCTGTTTGTGGGCAGCTACCGGCCAGAGAGCATTGACCACCTGTTTTTGTCCATTCAGACCTTCAACTCCCAGGATTTTGCCGCCAAGACCGCCCCGAATTTCTACGACTACATCGTGGTGGACGAGTTCCACCATGCGGCAGCGCCCACCTACCAGAAGCTGCTGTCCTACTACCAGCCCCAGATCCTGTTGGGCCTGACCGCTACCCCGGAACGCATGGACGGCAAGAGCGTGCTGCCCTACTTCAATAACCGGATCGCCGCCGAGATCCGCCTGCCGGAGGCCATCGACCGCAAGCTGCTGTGCCCCTTCCAGTATTTCGGCGTCACCGATACAGTGGATCTGAACACCCTGAAATGGACCGCTGGCGGTTACGATAAGGGGGAGCTCTCCAATCTCTACACCTTCAGCGGCGCCGTGGCCAACCGCCGCGCCGCCCTGGTGGTATCCTCCCTTCTCAAGTATGTGACCGACATCGACGAGGTCAAGGGCCTGGGCTTCTGCGTGTCCATCGAGCATGCGGAGTTTATGTGCCGCTATTTCAATAACCACGGGATTCCGTCCATCTTTCTGACCGGGAAATCCTCCGATGAGGAGAGAAAAACCGCCAAAGGGAAGCTGGTTGGCGGCGAGATTCGCTTCATCTTTGTGGTAGACATCTACAACGAGGGCGTGGACATCCCAGAGGTCAATACGGTGCTGTTCCTGCGCCCCACCGAGCCCATGACCATCTTCCTTCAGCAGCTGGGGCGTGGCCTGCGGCTTGCGGAGGGCAAGGAATGCCTGACTGCGCTGGACTTTATCGGCCAGGCCAACAAGCTGTATAATTTCGAGGACAAGTTTGCCGCCCTGCTGAGCAATACCACCCGCAGTGTGACCCGGGAGATCAAGGACGGGTTTGTTTCCGCACCCAAGGGCTGCTACATACAGCTGGAGAAGAAGGCCGCCAAGTATATTCTGGAGAACATCCGCGCCTCCTACGGCAATACCGCCGGATTGGTGTCCCGGGTGGCCAGCTTTGCGGAGGACAGCGGCCTGGAACTGACCCTGGCAAACTTTCTGGAGTATTACCACCTGGACCCCAGGGCAATTTACAGGTTCTCCTCCTTTTCCCGCATCTGCGCCCGGGCGGATGTAATGGAGGATTTCAGCGAACCGCTGGAGGAAACACTGACAAAAGCCTTCGGCCGGTTGGCCGTTGTGGACTCACGTCGGTGGATACGCTTTATGCTGGACCTGCTGCCCCGTCTGGATGATGTGGACTTCGCGGCGCTGAGCGAGCTGGAGCAGCGGATGCTCCAGATGTTCTATGTGACTGTTTGGGGCAAGGCGACGGAGAGCTGGGCATCCGATGAGATGCTGGACAACCTGTATGCTCTCTCGGACAGCCCTGTGCTGCTGGGTGAGCTTTTGGAGCTACTCCGCTATCGGTATGAGCAGATCGATTTCATTGACGAGCCGGTGGACTTGGGCTTTGACTGCCCGCTGGACCTCCACTGCACCTATACCCGGGACCAGCTGCTGGTGGCGCTGGATTTCCTGAAACCGGCCACGGTGCGTGAGGGTGTGAAGTGGCTGCCGGAGAAACATCTGGATGTGTTCTTTGTGACGCTGAATAAGGCGGACAAGGACTACTCGCCCACCACCATGTATCACGATTACTCCATCAACGAAAACCTGTTCCACTGGCAGAGCCAGAGCACTACGGCAGCGGACTCTCCCACTGGGCAGAGATACATCCATCATCGAGAGTGTGGAAGTAAGGTGCTGCTGTTTGTCCGGGAGTTCAAGGCGGACCGGATCACAGGGGGTGCGGAGGCCTATACTTTCCTGGGCACGGCAAACTATGTGAAGCACAGCGGGAGCAGACCCATGAATATCACTTGGAAATTGGACCGGCCGATTCCGGCGAAGTTTTTGAAGAAGACAAATAAACTTGTTGTGGGCTAAGGAGGGATTTGAATGACCGAGCTGGAGAAAATTGCTTATGCAAAAACCTATATCGAAAAGCTTGCCAACGGAATCAATCCATTGACGGATCAACCGGTTCCAGACTCTGATAGCATAAATAATGTGAGAATCTCCCGTTGCCTTTTTTATGTATCCGATCTTCTGAGACAGATCGTGGAAAATGGAGGCGTATCGCAAAGAAAAACAAAAACGGCAAAAGTACCGTTTCAACTTGACTATGAAGCTCGGAAAAATTTTCGCTACTCTGAAACTCCGATTCCAATCAGTGAGATCACAAGACGCATTAATGAGTTGATCCAATCGGAAGATATGAAGAAGCTAAATTATAAATTCATCTCAGATTGGTTGATACGGGCAGGTTTTCTGGTGTTAGTTACAAACGATGATGGAACGACAACTCGAAAGCCAACTGATAATGGGATACAGCTGGGAATTACATTAGAGCAGCGTCAAGGACAAAACAGAGTTTATACAGTGGTTGTCTATAACAAAGTGGCCCAACAATTTATTTTAGACAACTTAGACGCAGCAATTGAAC
>CALXGG010000192.1 GCA_944387785.1 uncultured Oscillospiraceae bacterium
GACACCCTTCCTTTATTATTTTTGACAGGTATGACCGTGAACAATATTTTTGCCAAAACCTAGGGGAACCTGTCAAAATTCTGCAGAAAAATTACTACCGAAAATTCATTTGGCGAACACTCACAGACCTACTGTAATAACAAAAAAAATCGACACTTCTATATAATATATATTTATTTCTTTTATTAAAAATATATATATATAGTTACGACCACCTTGCGACTATATTACGACCTTATTACGCCCCCCGTAACGCTGTAAAACAGTTGAGAGAGTAAAACCGTAGAGAATAAAAATAGAAAAGTTACGACCTAATATATTTATGACTTCATATAGGAGAAAAAATAAAAAATACAAAAGGCAAACATTTATTCTTTAACTATAAAATAATAACAATAAAAAATTAAAAAAATAAATATATAAAAACATTATTTTTTATTAATTATGCGAAAAAAAAAAAAAAAAATATATATATATGCTTACGCACAGAAAATCGAAAAAGGTCGTAAGGTCGTAAGCCACTTGGGGCTGTAAGGCTACAGAGGCTAACGCCCCCGCAAGGGTCGTAAGGTTTTTTCCAATTTTTTGCAAAATTTTTCAAAAATCGTCATTTTGTTTACCGTTATCATATTTATGTAAATGAATTTTATGTAAACGGTAAACCATAATTAGTTTACAGGGAACATAATATCCTAGAAAAATATTTTAAACAGCTGTTCGTAAAAATTAAGGTACAAAACTTAAAATTGAAATTACATTTTAAAAAGAAGGGGTTGATTTTTTATTTAAAATGTAGTAATATATTTTACAACTGAAACCAAAAGAAAGGAGAAAATGTAATGATAAGCGTTGACGAAATCAAAATAATGGATATTTTAAAGTTAAACGGTGTCGAAGTAACAAATGTAGAAAGAGGAACAGGGTATTATAAGATATGCTGTCCACTCCCAAAGCACGAGGACTCAACACCGTCTTTTACTGTATATGAAGAAACTAACAGTTTTTACTGTTTTGGATGCTCTATGTCAGGTAAAGCAGTAGATTTGCACCGTATGCTACGAGGATTTTCTTCTAATAAAGAAGCAGAGGAAGATTTAATAGCTACATTTAATATAGATGTAGACGCCGTGCCAGAGCTAAAAACATTTGCAGAGATGAAGGGATTAGATGTAGATACTCTAGTATCGCTAGGCTGGGAAGATGTAGAAACGGGAATAAAGATACCATACTACGGGTTATTACCAGAGGAAAGCACAGGTGACGGTGTTACATATAGAATAAGAAGGAAGTACACAAGTAGAGGAGAAGGACCGAAATATATAAAAGATGGAAAGAAAATAAACATACCATACGGGCTTAACCTGTTACAAGAGTATGATAGAAATAAGATACTATTTATAACAGAAGGAGAAACGGACACAGTAACGCTGCTTCAAGCTGGATACCAGGCGTTAGGTATAGCTGGAAGCTCCTTGTATCAAGAGAAGTATAATAAGTATCTAATAGAGTTTTCAGTAGTAGCCGTGGTACTGGACTCAGACGAGGCGGGTAATAACTTCCTACAGTCTATTAAAGAGAAGCTAGGGGTAGAAGCATCAAGGTTATTTTTCGTGGAGATGCCAGAAGGTATTAAAGATGTAAACGAGCTGTTATGTACGACCTGTTACAAGGATATAGAGAAATTCAAGGAGGAGTTTAAGCGACTAGCGTTAGTGCCTGCAACGGAAGAAGGGTTTGAGGTATTACTATCATCTGGAACAGATGTGGAGTTGATAAACAAGGACTACATTGGTGGGTATGTAAGACATATAGCAAGGAATGACGAGATAGCTGTAGATAAGCTGGTACATAAGCTTTACAGTATTCAAGGAAAAAAGGAAGGCATAAGGAAAACCTCGATAAAGAATATAGCAGAAGATGCTATGAAAACACTAAAAGAAGTAGAAGAAGCTAACGAGAAGGCAATGCTGTATGACGAGGATTACATCATAGATAAGGGTAGTTTCTACGAGTATAAGAGGGTAACTCTAGCAGGAGTATCATATGAAAGGTTTACGAACTTTACAGTTAAAATAGATAGCTTGATAGATAACGGCACAGGCGAGATAGCAGCAAGGTGGCGTATCAAAACAGAAGATAATGCGGAAAGAGTTATACTTGTAGGAGCAAGAGAAAGAGCTTCAGAGCAGGCGTTCCTAGAAGTACTTGGAGAACTTCCACGGTTACAGGTACACACCTGCACCTGTTAAAGGGTTTCATACGAGATTTATGTACTACATTGAACACGGTACTACAGCAGAACTGTACATAGCACCTACGGTAATAGGTTGGTATAAGGACAGGTGGCTGTTCGAGGGGTATGGAGTAGGTTCAAGAGGTAATATCGTATTAAAGGAAGATGCAGCGATAGGGTATAACTTGGATGACAGGGCGTTTCTAGACCCGTTAGAGTACATTGATAAGAACAACAGGTACTTAAGAATGGCACTTCCACTAGATGAAAAAGAGATACCGAAAGAAAAGGTGCAAGAAATAGCTAGGAATATGATACAGAACTACGGAGGTATTATAGGACTGTTTGGTGTAGGCTGGACTTTAGGGTGTTTTATGAAACACATAGTACAAGAAGACTTGAAATGGGGATACCCTGTATGCTATATAACAGGTAATGCGGAGTCACGGTAAGTCAACACTTGCTCGTAACCTCATAAAGCTCTTTGGTATCACTTCACCTAGTATATCAGCAGACAGTTCTATGTTTGGTATCAACAAGCTGTGTTCTATGTACTCTGGAATACCACTATGGTTTGACGATATTCGTGATATAGGTGAGCAGGGTATATGGAATAAGATAATACTTGCATCATATGAGAACAGTAACATAGTAAAAGGTACGAAAGAACTTAAACTTTCAGATAAGATTGAGTATAATGCGGCACTTCTTATAACATCTGAGTTCTTTATGAAGTCAACAGCCTCAGGAACCAGGTGTATTAAGCTTATAGCAAACGAGTATGACCAAGATAGAAGCAACTACAAAGAGCTTAAAGCCTTAATAGACGAGTATTTTCCGTACATTGGTATGCACACACTACGCTTCGTACAGCGTAACAGAGAAAAATGTATAGAGAAATTAGAAGAAATGGAAAGGTTAATGCTGTCACTAGGGTATAAAGACCGTATGTCTAAGAATTATGCAGTAGTTTTGACTGGAATACTGCTATTAGCAGACCTTGATGAGAGGAATTTTGGTGATTTGTGGGGTGAAATATTGGAACTTAGCAAGAAAGAAACAACGGAAATAAAAATAGATGAGTTTGAAAATGGTTATGCTGTGAAATTATTAGCAGATATTACCAATATGATGTTTAATGACAACTTTAAAGCTGAATATAAGTATGGTAAAGAGTGGGTTTTAGGTAGGGACCAGCTGGTATTCTTTACAGAGAACCTGTATAACTTGTGGGTAAAGTATGCTAACAACAATAAACAGGATTTCCTTATGACTAGACAAGAATTTACGGTACAACTTAGAAGATTACCGTTCAGTATTAAGCCAAATTCTTCATATGTTAAATACTGGGATGGTAAAGCTCGTAGAGGTTTGTTCTTAGATGTGAAGAAGATGGAAAATTTTGATAATGCAAGTATAAAACAGATGCTTGATGTGTTTAAAGCCACAGCTAAAGAAGAAAAGATAGCACTGGAACAAGAGCAAGAGCTAGCATAAAGAGGAAGATATTTAATCTTCCTCTTGTTTTTGTTAAAGATTTATTAAATTTACTAGAGCGTCATAGAATTTAAAGAAAAATGATGTCTGGCTTTCAGTAATAGGCACTCCTGCCTTAGTTTGAAGCTTGTAACCCTTAAGTTTTCTGTAGTTTCTTAAAGCTATTTCCTGCCTAGTAGTAGCAAGAGTGTTAATACTTGTAGAATTTACTACAATACTACCATTTAATATAGCTTCTTTGAAGGTAGCAAGGAGTAACTCAGGGTTTATTTTGGCGTTTCTGCACCACTCTTTGAAAGTTTCATTTAATATTTTAGTATCATCTATAGAATTTTTCTTGATTACGGTTTTTAATACAGCCTCAATACTTTCAGGGCTTTGCTCAAAAAAAGGTGTGACATAATTCTTTACTATCATTGACTTAAGTACCTCCTTTATACTATAATTAAAGTGTATTAAGTAAAATTAGGCAAGAAACTTAATACAATATTTGCTTTTTTCTAACTTCTATTCTTATTGCTAAGACTTTAAGAGAAAGAAAAAACACCTCATACAAAATGAAGTGCTTTTCACAAAACCAAAAATTTTAATAATGATAAGAATTGATTACTTAATATAAGTATAGCATAGGAGGTACAGTTTGTCAAGAAAAAAGCGAGAAATAAAGGAAAAAAAGCAAGAAACTTTAATAGATATTATAAAAAATAGTGTACCTAACAATGTAATAAGTATTGGTGAGTACGAAGATATGATTAGTTCCTCTGCTATATTAAAGGCAATGCAGAAGTGTGACATATCAGAGGACCCAACGGACACTGAGAAACTGCAAGAGGTGTTTAACACACCAGAGCTTATGGCAAGGGCTATAAGTCTTATAGTATCACGGTAGTACAGACCTAGAAATATCAAGAAACTTAGATATATCGCAGTATTCTGTAGCAATAATAAGAGAAAATAAGTTTGTAAAGGAACTATCTAAAGAGATAATAGATGAATATGTGGAAACAGTAAAGACGGGACTTAGGAATACAGCAATAAATGCAGTATCAACATTAAGTAAATTTGTAGACCCTGAAGAAAACAGAGGTATTAGCCCCAAGCTACAATTAGAAGCAGCTAAAACAATAGTAAATACTGTATTTAAAATGCAAGGAGTATTAGTAGATGAAAAGACAGAAAATAAAGTTACTAATAATATAATGCAGGTAAATACGCAAGCAAGTGATGCAGGTCAGGAGGTATTCAATAGGGTAGTAAAAGATATAAGTTCTATTACTCCTGTTGCAACTGCATTATATAATGAAGAAGATGGTGATGACTATGACTCAGACACAGACGAAAGCTAGTGTTAAACAAGCAAATGATGCTGTAAGATTACTTAGAGATGCTTCTTGGAACTCTTTATTTGTATTTACTAAGACAGTACTTAATTATAATTTACTGGAAGAAAATCCACACAGAGAATTATGTGAGTATTTAGAAAAAGCAGTACTTTCAGCTAAACATATAAAAGTAAAATTTGTACCGAGTTATATGACACCATCTGTTAAGGAGTTACCAGACAATAATAAGATATTACTTATGGTACCCAGAGGTTGTTTTAAAAGTACAGTAGCTTCTACTGCTCTACCACTATGGCTTTTATGGCATAACCCAAACTTAAGACTAATGCTAGACTGTGCAACGCTTGCGAACGCCAAGCTATATGTATCTGCTATTAAAGACCAGATAGAAAACAATGAAGTATTAAGAATGATAGCAGTAAATGATAAAGGTGAGTATGTGTTAGAGCCTGATAAGAAAGCTGCTGGTGGTTGGACAGAAGATAGAGTACTTCTAAAACACCGTACTAAACTTGGTATGAAAGAGCCTTCGATATTTGTTTCAGCCGTTGATAATAATAGAACAGGTATGCACCCTGATGTTATTATAATGGATGACTTGGTATCAGAAAGCACAGTAACAACACCAGACCTAAGAGCTAAAACTCTTACACATTATAGATTTTCTTTATCATTACTAGAGCGTAACGGTCTTCAAGTAGTAATAGGTACAAGATACCATATGGACGACTTATATGATAACTTGATAAAGAACCCACGGCTTCAACTGTATTATAAGACCTGCGATACTACCTAACGGTAAGCTCTATTTTCCTAAGAAGTATCCAAGAGAAGTACTTGAGGAGTTAAAGCGTGACCAAGGTTCAGAGATATTTAATTCACAATATATGTTAAATCCTGTAAATGAAGAAGATGCTACATTTAAGATAGCAAAACTTAATTATTATACAGATGATGACTTTACATATATACCAGGTGTAAATGAAAATCCTGTGAAGTTTGCTCAAGTGTTTGTATTAACTGACTTAGCTATAGGGCAGAAAAAACAAAATGACAGTACAGTTATAATGGTCGTAGGTATTACATATGATAAAAAAATATATATATTAGATTATATATGGGATAAACTTACACCTGCACAGACTATAAATGGGATATTTCAGCAATATGATTTAGCTAGGAAATATGGATATGTTCGAGGTGTAGGTATTGAGTCTGTAGCTTATCAAAAGGCTATGTTATATTTAGTAAAAGATGAAGCAAGGAGGAGGGGTATATCTATACCACTTATAGAGTTACACCCTAACAAAGATAAGACTATGAGAATAAATGCAGTAGTACCATTAGTAGAAAATGGAGATATATATATTTCTCCTAAGCATACAGAATTAGTAGAAGAAATGAGGCAGTTTCCATATGGAAAACACGACGATATAATAGATACATTAGCTTATATATTACAAGTATTAAAGCCTCGGTCAATATAACCAAAAAGGTAAACTTGTATATGAATATAAACCAAAAGTTTCTAGTATAACAAATTATTAAAGGGGGAATGTATATGAAAGAACGAAGTAAAATTGTATTAGAAGGTGCTATCACAGAACTATTAAAAAATGAATATGATAGATATTTAGCAGCAGATGAACTATTAGTTCAAATAGACAGCCAAGTATATCTAGGAAGTGTTACTAAAGATGAAGGTGAACTTTGTAAAAAAGCATTTGATGTTATTCAAAAGAATAGAGATGAAATAATTACTGTATTTGAGAATTTATTAAATGATGTATTTAACTTAGAAAGACCAGCAAAAGAGGAACCTGAAAAAGAAGAAGTGAAAGGGGAATAGTATATGGCTAGTTCAAAAGAAAGAACAGCTTGGGATAACCCAAGAGATTTCCTTAATATGACTGACGAACAAATAATCTCACAGGTAAATGAAGATTTTAAAAATAGTGAGTCATATCAAACAAATTATCTAAATAAATTTTTAGATTATTATGCTGCATATAGAGCAAAACTAGAAGACGACCAAGTAAGAGAAGATGGTTCAAATTTATTTATTCCTTATATATATAATATAGTTGAAAATGCTTTTCCAAAAATTATGAAATCACTATTTGCAGTAAGACCTTACTTACCTTATATGCCTGTTAATAGAAAAGACCCAGACGCTACAAAGAAAGCACAGAATATGACCAACTTAGTTGAATGGGAATTTGATAATAAGATGAAGGGTAGACTAGTATATAATGACATACTAAGAGATTGTGTTATATATGGTACAGCAATATCTAAACAAACTTGGAAGTTTGAAGAAAGAACTGTAGTAAAAAGAATGGATGTTACTAGAACAGCAACAGACCCTGAAACAGGAATTACTACAGATGTAGTAATGCAAGAACCAATGGAAACTACAGAGATAACTTATGATGCACCAGTTATGCAGAATATAAATTTAGCAGACTTCTACTTTGACCCATATGCTACTAACATAGATAACGCAGCTTATGTTATACATCAATATTATTTACCTATGTATAAAGTACTTAAAATGGCAGAAGAAGGACAACTTGATATATCTGTACAAGATTTAAGAAAAAAAGTTACTGCTGCTGGTTCTACTAATAACGCTTATGATAAAGGTACAGCAATAGGTATGAGTAGCAAAACTAGCAGAAAGAATGAAGTTTTAATATGGGAATACTGGACTGATGATATGAAATGTATAGTTCTTAATAAAGAAATAGTAGGTTTAGTAGCAGGAAATCCATATTGGCATAGAAGAAAACCATTTAGTAAATGGGAGATAGTCCCTGTAAGTGGAGAGTTTTACGGTATTGGTATAGTAGAAATGTGTTTACAGTTACAATATGAGTTAAACACAACAAGAAATCAAAGAATAGATAATGTAACATTTGCTTTAAATAGAATGTATACAATACTTCGTTCTGCTAATATAGATACTACACAACTTAAGTCAAGACCTAACGGTTTTATAGAAGTAGATAGCCACGACGATTTAAAAGAAATGAATACACACGATGTTAATGCTAGTGCTTATACTGAAGAAACAACTATTAAAAATGATATGGATGTAACTTCTGGTGTTTACAACTATACTAGGGGAGAACCAGCAGACAGAAGGGAAACAGCAACTACAGCTTCAATATTATCTCAAGCAGGTAATGATAGATTTGAAGCACAGGTTTTACAAATAGGTTGGGGAGGTTTCTCAGATAGTGCTCTTCAACTTGCTTGGCTTAATAGACAATATATAGATAAAGAAACTGAAATAACAGTTGTTGGTAATGATGGACAAGTAACTGATGCTACTATATCTCCTGTAGATATAGATATAGATTTACAAATTATACCAGCACCATCATCATTATTTAGTGCTGCTAATAAACAAATACAACAAAATACCCTTGTTCAACTTTCTAACATCTTAGTAAATAATCCTATTATTAATCAAGAAGAATTCTTTAAAAGAGTATTTGAAGCATTTGATTTCAACGAACCTGAGAAATTATTTAATAGTCAGCAACAAAATATGCAGGCTGAAGCTACTACAGAGCCTACAGCAGAGGAAGAACCAACTACAGAACCAACTACTGAAGAAGATGATGCAGTTATGGAGGACTTAGGATTAGCAGGACTTAGTGGTGCAGATGCCGAGTTTATGCAAAATGTAACTTAAATAAGTTATGTCAAATACTTGACTTAATATAAAATATAAAATATAATAAAATTAAGGAGAAACTTTTATGACAATAGATAGTTTTTATAAAGAAGTCAAAGAAGAATTACTTAAATACGAAGACAGCATAATATTAAAGGACTTTGTTAATAAATCTACACCTATTGAAGAAGTCCCTATTAATATAGCCAAGGGAAAAATAACAGCTGTAAAAGAGTTGTTACCAAGGTTAGAAACAATATATAAAAAATATAAGCCACACTCTGATTAGAATAAGTGGGAAAGGAAGTTAATATGAGTTTTTTAGATAAGCTAGGAAACAATAGTGCTATTGATAACAAGAGATTTACACCCGAATATAATAACGGACAAGTAAGCAATAATAATCAAGCACAACAAAATGATGACGGAGTTCAAAATAATAATCAAACTCCAATGAACATTGACAATAATAATAATGTAAATGATGCTAGTCAAAATGCTGGCACTAATTCATCTGTCACAGATACTCAAACATCAGCTCAAAAATATACAGTAGCTGGGGTAGAGTATGATAGTGTTGAGGATTTAATGGCTGCACTTGAGGAAAAGGACGAGAGCTATAAAAATCTACAAAGAGATTATACAAAAAAAGCTCAAGCACTTTCTTTAATGAGAAAGCAAAATGAAAGTCCTATTAATGTAAATTATGGACAACAACCATATGCACAACAACCTTATGGTTACCCTAATTACACACAACCACCATATGGATATAATATGGGAAACAATCCTTCATATCCTTATAATGGTCAAACAGGTTTAAATAATTTAAACCAAATTCAAAATAATCAGGCTGCTATTCAGCGTCAGCGTCAAATGATGCAACAGGTAAATAACCAAGTTGCTATGAACCAAGCTATGGTTCAAATGTCAGCAGATAATGCTGTAAATGAGTTAAAACAAAATGACCCAGACTTTGATAATGTAGCACCTACTTTATGGGAATTAATAGATACAGACCCATACTTTAGCAATGTTCAGTTTACTTCACCTGATATGGTTAAGCAAACTATTGGTATAGCTTATAATATGGCTAAACAAAAAGTAGAACAAGCTAAAATGAATATAAAAGTAAATAATGCTCGTAAAGAAGCATATAATAATAAGCAAAATAAACTAATGAATAATGATAATTCTCAAGGTGTTAATAATAATGGTCAAAGACAGACCAAAGATACACCTCAAGATAGTATAAAATCTAGTATAGTTAGTGTCAAACCTGTAAGATTTTAAATAAAGGGGAGATATAAATGAGTAGTCAATACGGAAGTATTTATGACAGAGCTAGAGGTACATCTAATATCTTAGCACAAAGATTAAAAATTGAAATGGATGATGTTATCGCTGAATTAAGACCAGACGCAAATCCATTGTTAGTAATTACAAGTAAAATAAACAAGAAACCTGTTACATCATATAAATATGAATGGTTTGAAGAAGACCCAGCAGGTAGATGGTTTAAAGCTGCAGCAGCTATTGCAGACTCAGCTACTACATTTACAGTTGCTGACTCAGTAGGAATTCAAATTGCTGTAGATGACCTATTAAAAGTAGCATCTACAGGAGAAATGATGTTAGTTACAGGTATTCAATCTTCAGGTGGAAGTACAACTGTAACAGTAAAAAGAGGAGTAGGTTCAACAGAAGCAGCAGCTATTGCAAAAGATGCTTACATCTTAGTAATGGCAAATGCGTTACCACAAGGTTCTAACGCACCATCTGAGAAAAGAAGAAATCCATTTGTTCAATATAACTATACACAAATCTTCAAAACACCATTCTCAGTAACCAATACATTAAATGCTTCAGCACAAGTTGGTGAAGATGAAATGGCAAGACTAAGAAGAAAAGCTGGTGAGGAACACGCTATCTCAATTGAGTACGCTATTATGTTTGGAGAAAGAAGTATAGATTTAACTGGTGAACAACCAAGAACAACAACTGGTGGTGTATTAGAGTCTATAGCAACTACACCAAACAAATTAGAAAAAACATTAGCAACTGTAACTCAAGGAGATTTTGATACTTTCTTACAAAAAGTATTTGAGTATGGTTCTCAATCTAAATTATGTTTAGCTTCTCCATCATTCCTAGGTTTGTTTACAAACTGGGCTAAAGAGAAACTATATGTAACAAGTAATGAAACAAAATTTGGTATGAATGTAATGAGTTATGTTACACCATTTGGTGAATTAAAATTAACAAAACACCCATTACTTGTAGATGGTTATGATGGATATGGTATCGTACTTGATATGGAAGAAGTTTCATACAGACCATTAACAGGTAGAGATACACAATTAGTAACAAATATCCAGGCAGCTGATGAAGATGGTGAAAGAGATATGTATATCACAGAAGCTGGTGTACAAGTTAAATTACCTAGAAAACACGGCTTAATTAAATTAACTTAATAAACAAAAATTAACGGCAGAAGTGATAAAAAGCTTCTGCCTTTTTTAGTATAAGGAGGTAAGCAATGCAACCACAATTAGATTTAATAGATGTAAAAGTAGATGACCTAGTTAATTCTTGTCAAGAAGATGTAGAGTTTAGATTACCAAAATTAACTTGGGTTAAATATATGAATGATGCGTTAATAGATTTATATGATGTATTATTTATAGAAGCAGATGCTACGCTTACTAGACCTGAAGGTCAGTCATATTTTGAATTACCAAAAGACTTTAAACAATTATATATGGTAGGAGATACTACCAAAGAATATCAATATTTTGATATAGGGTCCTCTAAAGATTACGATTATGTTTTTGCAAATGCTTCAAGTAGTGGTACATATAATATATTTAATGGTAAGTTAACAGTTACTGGTTATGAACAAACTATACTACCTATTAAATATTTTAGAAAGCCACAGTTCTTAAAAGGAAATGTTACTAATGAAAAAATAGATGTGCCTAATGAATATATAGAAGCTGTAAGATTATATGCTTGTGCTAAAGCTATGCTTTCAGAAGATGAAACAGAAAGGTATCAATCATTTATGTCATTATACAATACAAAGAAATCACAACTAAATGCTTATGCTAATAGATATAGACCTGAAAGAGAATTATATTGGAAAGTAAGGAGGTAATTAAATGCGTAATATACAATATCAGGGTGTACAATATAGGAATGACAGGTTAATAACTCCTTATTATGACTTTAGTGGTGGTATATTTTATACAGAAAATCAAGATAGGTTAGCAAATAATGAAGTAAGTGATATGTGTAACTTAGATATAATGAATGACGGAAGTTTAAAGATGAGAGATGCTTTTGTTCAAAGTGAGCTTACTGGAACAATACTTAATGACTCTAGGTATGGCGTTTCTTATGTTTATGATAAAGGAGATAGTTACGAAATCATAGGACTTCTTAATGGTAACTTAGTAAAAATACCTAGTAATGAAGTATTAGCAAGTGGATATAGTAATGTGGCATCTTTTGTACAGTATAAAACAAATTTATATATCTTAGGTGCTGGACATTTTAGGGTGTATGACGGCACAGAGTTAAAAGATGTAACAGTTCCAGACGGCACGCTTACAGAAGATGAGAAAGCAGCGAATGATTTAGATTATGTTAAAGATGGTACTATAATGACTGTGTATAATGGAAGAATAGTTATATCAGGTATACCTTCAGCACCAAATGCTGTATATTATAGCCAAAGAAATACACCATATTTCTTTGATAGTACAGATGCAAGCGATATTTTAGAGCCTGTGCAAGAAGATAATGATAGAATTATGGCATTAGAAACTTATGCCTCAGGTTTATTAATATTTAAAAGATATAGTATTTATATAGCTATGAATGTTGGTTCTGCATCTGAAACCTTAATAAGATTAAATATTCCTACTGGGACTATCTCTCCAAAAACTATAGTTAGGTTTGATAATTTCTTAGTATTTTGGGGAACAGATAATAAAGTATATGGTATTTATGGTGGAAGTTACTATGCTATGACTAGAGATAGAGTACAAACTTATTGTCTATCTGATAATATAGACGGTATGTTACAAGAGTATGATAATGAGTGGAAGGACAGAGCTGTAGCAACTTATTATGAAGGTAAATATATCTTAGCAGTACATAAAGAAATAAATAATGTTGTATATACTAAAACATTTAATATGTATACACTAGGTAGAGATACAAATACTTTAATACAACAGCAATCTTGGAGTACATATGACCATATAGATATAACAGGATTTATACAAATTCCTAATCAACCATTACAAATGTATGGCATTTATACTACTAGAATATTCAAATTTAAAAAAGGTGATGATTTAGACTTTGATATGTATGATGAGTTGTCTACTACTGATGATATAGCATATACAGTTTATATAAAATTTAAAGAATACAATATGGAGATACCTGAACATTATAAAATATTTAGAGCAGGGTGGATACAGTTTTCAGAAGTACTTAGAACAGAATTTCAAGAATTTAAACATAATTTATATATTGATAAAGTGTGGACATATCTACCATATAATGAGGATAGACAAGTAGAAGCTTTTAAAGCACCAAAAAAAGAGTGGTCTTTAACTACAGTTGGTACAAATTGGGACGATTTTTATTGGTCTAGTAATAAGAACCCAGCATATTATTTTAGAATTAACTCTAAAGGTAGAACTGTACAAAATGAATTAGAGTTTAAAACTTATGGTAAAAAGATATATATACTTGGTAACTCATTTGAATATAAAAATAAATATCCACAAAGAGAAAACAGCAATACTAATTTTAAAAGGGGGAATAGTTAATGTCTAGTGATAATTATATAGATTACCCATCAATGACAAGACAGCGTGAGGCACAAATACAACAAGGTTTAGTTGCTAAAGCAGATGATGTAAATGCAGAACTTAATAATGTAGTTAGTACATTTAATAATTTAGTATCTTTACTTCAAGGAGAGTTTGGTGGTAATGGTAGAATATATGAATTAGTAGATGAAGCAGTAGCAGCAGCTGAGCAAGCTAAGGCAGATGCAGCAAACGCTGTAAAGAAAACAGGAGATACAATGACTGGGCAACTTACAACACAACTTGAACCATCATCTCCTTATTCTATGGTAAATAAATCATATGTAGATAGTACAATAAGTACATCAGTAGGTCCTACATCTACTCTAGCTAATAGTAATAAAGAAAGATTAGATAATTTAGATGCTACTAATGTAAAATTATCTAATGGAAATTTCTCATCTAATACAGTAGATGGAGGAATGACAGAGCTTTTTCAATCTGTCAGTAGTGGTAAAGCAGCGATAGCATCAGCCATTACTGACAAAGGAGTAACAACTGATGCTAATGCTACTTTTACAAAAATGCACGATAATATATATAGTATAGTAACTTTTGCAGAAGGAACAGCTTTAGGTAATATAACGCCTGAGAAAGTACTAAAAGGTTATTTAGGATATTCTAAAGGACAAGCTATATATGGTACTCACGAGTGTGATGCTTCAAGTTTATTAGAACAGGCAGACTCATTAATACCAGATAATATAGCATATGGTAAAAAGGCGTTTGGTTCTAATGGTTTAATTACTGGGACACACAAAGATAGTGGTGGAGGAACTGAATATCCGACCTATGGTACAGATACATCAGATGCTACAGCGACAGCTAGTGATATATTAGAAGGAAAGGTAGCTTATTCACAGGGCATAAGACTAACAGGAACTTTAAAACAAGTAGAAGAATTATATAAATATGATTTTGAAAGTATAGCCGTTGGTAGCATATCTGGCAATATATTAGGAGAAATTATAGATTTAGATGGTACTAAATATAATATAACAGGTTTTAAGTTATCAAGAGATTGTACCTCAGTTGTAAGAGTTGGGTATGCCCAAGATGACCCAACAAAAGAAGTTGTATTTAGTAACCCGATTGTAGATAATCAAATAGTTGTAGAACAAAGTATAAGTGCTGGTGGGGAACTAACTACTAAAAAATATAAATATACAGCAGAAGAATTAGGACTAACTGGGATTATATCTGCATTTGATATTACTTGTGGTGGAGTACTTGGTAAGAATAATTTAGCATATTTAGTAATATATACTGACTCAAGTACAGCGTCAGATTATAGAGCAGATGAAGTAGTACATATATACCCATATCATTTAACTGGTAATAGACAAATAGGACCATTAGCAGGAGAAACAGCTAAAAGTTACACATTTAATATGGCTGATTATAAGACAGAACAAGAAACAACTGATGATTACTATTTTAAATTAACTCCTGGTAGAGCTGTAACTATAGGCTATAGTAAAATGCAAATGTTTGGTGATATAGTTCCAAACAAATCACCATATTATATAGTATCATATAGAGCTACATTTCCTGCTGCCACATCAAATAATAGTCATAAATTACTTCCAGTACTATTTAAAATAAATCCATATGCAGAGCAAGATAGTGCAGTATTACAGAGATTATATAATATGTCTGTAGCATTTTCAGGGGACTCAGGTTGGACTGGTACATTTGAAAAATATATGAGGTTTGCAGATGACGACAGCTATTATTATACTGTAGATAGGCAAGTAATAGACCAAATAGATGGTTATAGTATAAATAAAGCATTTGATATTTATTTATTAGATGATAATTATTCTACAATAGAAACTATACCAAATTCTGTATTAAAGACAGCTAGTGACTCAGGTAATTACAGAAACTGGGCACATTGTGCCTATAATGAAGAAAATAGTTTTCTAGTAGAAACAACAGAAGATGAAGCACAGTATATAATAGAAGGCAACAGTAATAAGGAATTATTAAATTTATTTAAACTTGTTAAAGATGCTGAAACAGGTACTTATAGTAAAGTAAGATTAAAAAGTATAAATTACCAAGTTAATAATGAATTGTATATGTCAACTGGTTCTAGGGCTAATTATTTATATTATGCTAGCTGGGTAGGTAATACATTAATAGCCCTAATAGGTTATAATGAAAATCCACTTCATTTGTGGATTATAGAGTTTGATAATATGGGAACAGTACTGGGTTATAAAAAACAAAAAATAGATAAGTTTAATGGCATAAGTTATTTTTACGGTAGTTATAGAATATTACAAAGTGATAATGATTTTAAATTATTTTATAATATGACTTCAGCAATTCCTACTATAGCAACTGTAGGTATGCAGGAAACAGAAGAAATAATAGCAATTAATTATAAAGGTACAACTTATTATAGTTCATCAGTAAACAGTTTAACAGCAGGACAGCCAGATGTAAGAGCTGGAAAAACATTTATAGGTTATATGGGTTATGTAGAAGAAGGTACAATGGAGGTAGAGTAAGGTGACAATGGATATTATTGAGCAATCAATTATGGAATTAAAAGAACACCAAGCTGTGTGTGATGCAGAGAGAAAAGAGTTAATATTAAAAGTAAATACTTTAAATGAAACAGTTAAAGTATTAAATCAGTTAGCAGAAGATGTGCATATTATGGCAGCTAATATGCAAGTTATGCAAGAAACACTAAATAAAACAGTTGAAAAGGTTGAAGAAGTTGAGTTAGAAGGTTATAATAAATATAAAGACACAAAGAAAGATGTAAGAAAAGTTGTAATTAGTGGAGTAGTTGGTGCTGTGGTAACAGCAGCACTAAGCTTCATTGTAGCAGTAGCAAATAAATATATGATGGGAGGTATATAATATGTCTAATAAAGTGTATAATGTTTTAAAATTTATAGCACAAATAGTATTGCCAGCATTAGCAACATTATATGTAACAATAGCAAGTCTATGGGGGTTACCATTTCCTGAAGAAATATCAGGAACTATAATGGCAATAGATACATTTTTGGGTGCAGTATTAATGATTTCAAGTTCAAATTATAATAAAAAGGGGGGCAAATAATTATGGACGAAGAAATTTTAGAAAGCAAAGTTTATGAAGGAACAATAAATGAAGATGAAATGGAGGCTGATGGAAATGAATAAGATTTATTTTTCTCAATATGATAGCCGTTGGGCAAATGAACCTTACACTTCTACAAACAATAGGTCACAAACAATAAGGTCTAGTGGTTGTGGACCTACATCAGCTGCAATGATTGTATCTTCTTTAACAAATAATATAGTACTCCCTAATACTATGGCAAAAGATTTTGTAAATAGTGGATTTAGAACAGCTAGTTCAGGTACAAGTTGGGCAGCTTTTGA
>CALXGG010000193.1 GCA_944387785.1 uncultured Oscillospiraceae bacterium
TGGGGTAGATATGACCATGTAGATATAAAAGGATTTATAGAAATACCTGGGCAAGAACTTAATATGTATAGCAATACCTCAACAAGATTATATAAATTTTCGGAAGATGCTACATCAGATTATGATATATATGGTAATAATCAAGAAACACATTTGGAACAATACACAGTATATATAAAATTTAAAAACTTTAATTTAGAAACACCAGAACATTATAAAATATTTAGAGCTGGATGGATACAGTTCAACAAAGCCTATAGAACTGACTTCAAAGAGTTCAAACATAACATATATATTGATAATAGATTTACGTATTTACCTTATATAGAAGATATGCAGACAGACCAATTTGATAATGCTCCTGAAAGGTGGAGTTCAGATGGGGCAAATATATTATGGGATGACTTCTATTGGGCAGGAAAAGAAAATAATGCATATTATTTTAGGATAAATGCTAAAGGAAGAACAGTACAAAATGAATTGAAATTTCAAACGTATGGTAGAAAAGTTAGAATACTTGGAACATCATTTGAAGTTAAGATTAAATATCCACAAAGAAATAATTTTAATACAGGATTTAAGAGGGGGAATTAATATATGAGTGAGTTAAGCAATAACAATGTATTATCTTACCCTACAATGACTAGGCAAAGAGCAGATAAAATACAAGCTAAAGAGATAGCATATGCTGAAGATGTTAATGCAGAATTTGACCATATAGTTGATGTATATAATAGGCTTGTGTCTTTGCTTACAGGAGAGTGGGGAGATGGTACAGGAAGAATATATGACCTAGTAGATAATGCGGTATCATTGGCTAATGAAGCACTAGCAAAAGCAAATGATTGTGTACAAAAAGCAGGAGATACAATGACAGGGCATTTAAGTATTTCATTAGTACCATCGTCTGATTATCATGTTGTTAATAAAAAATATGTTGATGATACTATAGATGCTGAGCTATCTGACCCAATAAATAGAATAGGCGAATTAGAAAACTTTAGAGATAATCTAAATGCGAGTCAAGTCAAATTGGAAAATGCAAATTTTTCATCTACTAATGTTAATGATGGGATGACTGAACTTTTTATCTCTGTCAGTAATGGAAAGAAAACAGTCGCAGACGCTATTACTGGCAAGGGAGTAGCAACGTCTGGTGACGCATCATTCAAACAAATGGCAGATAATATAAATGCTATACTTACATTTAATGAAGGAACAGTCGGTGGAACGGCAACAGCAGAAGATATAATGTATGGTAAAACAGCATATGCACGAAATACGTTAATTGTAGGTACATATGTTCCAATAGATTTATCCGATGCAACAGCTACATCAGATAAAATATTAGAAGGATATACAGCTTATGTATATGGTGGAAAGATAGTCGGTACATATATACCACCAAGAGACTATCCAGTATATGGTACAGATACAAGTAATGCTACAGCAACAGCTGATGATATAAAATATGGAAAGACAGCCTATGCTAGAGGACAGTTATTAATAGGAACGGCTATGCCTGAAATAGAGGAAATATATGGAACTGTAGATAATGAACCATATAAACTTAAAAATACTAATTTAGCAGTATCAGACCCACCAGATGGGCAAGAGAGAATAAAATATGGTAGTAGAGATTATCTAACATTTACAAGAGATGGTAATTATTGTGTATCAGCTGTCATAGGAAACGATAGTAATAAAAAATATATAGAAAGTTTTATGGTTACTAGCGATGGTTTAACTTATCAAGCAAGTACAAATCAAAGTGGTACTACAACATATAAAAAATATAGATATACTTATGAAGAATTAGGATTAACTGACGATGCGGGAAATGAAGGAACAGTAGATTCGATAGCATTTAGTAGTCCTGGATTTGGTGGAGATGTAAGAAAATGTTTATTAGCTATTACATATCATACTATAGAACAAAGCACTAGCAAGAAAAAATATTACTTACGAATATTAACATATCATATGTCAGATAATGGGGCAGTCGGAAAAGCATACGATACAGAATATGATATAGTTGATATAAAACATAAATTATCGGAATCAACATCTACTAACGTTTATACATATAATATTACATTTGCAAATAATGATATATTTAAGTTTTATATGGTAACACATTACCCTACTATGACCTCTAAGGCATCGTGTAGAATGCATATAGGAACTATCAGAATTAATGCAACACAGTCAACAAATCAATATTATGTAACAGTCGTTTCTGGAAGTTCTTTTAGTAGAAGTAGTAACGCTGCATTATTTAATTTAAGATGCTCTATAAATGATGAGTTGCTGTTTGCAGATGAGTATCATAGATTATATATAACTTCTACAGAGGTATTTACTATAAAAGATGACCGTGTGGCTACTTCATGTAAAAGTATAGATAGTGTAAAAGGAGAGGTTATAATTGGTGGGTCAGACTATTTAGTTACTGTACCATATTATACAACTTCTTTAAAATTGTATAGAGTAGATTTCTCTTCTGATATAGTAAATTTTATAGAGGAAAAAACAATAAATCTTTCTATACCAAACTTAGGAAGTGATACTGAACCATTCCAAGGTGGAATAGTTGCAAAGGATGGAAATAAATTAATAATTATAGCTGGAAGTACAAGTAATAATACGGCATTAAATAGTGCTATATTGATTTATGATATTTCTAATATATTAACATTAGAAGATTCCTCTACATTAGATTATGTACAAATAGAATACTTATCAAGATGGGATTATGTTGTAAAAAATTGGGTTAGTATGCAAAGCAATGACGGTACAAGAATCTATATTGGTAGTTCATATAATTTTAATAATGATGCAAGCACAAATAACTTTTTTAAAACTTTAGAAACAACTTTAGATTTAGAAAATATTATAGGAGTAAAATATAAAAATCAGTTCTTTATGAAAGTAGCTCCTAACTTACTGACAGCTGGTGGTGGAGATGTAAAAGAAGGTAAAACATTTATAGGATGGATGGGTTATCCAGAAACCGGTACAGGAAAAGTAGAGGAGTGATAGGGGATGACTAATGAACAATTAACGCAGGAAGTTATTAAGTTAGCAGAGCATCAAGCTAGATGTGATGCAGAAAGAGACAATATATTAATGGTAATAGAGGAACTAAGAGAAGATGTAAAATCTAC
>CALXGG010000194.1 GCA_944387785.1 uncultured Oscillospiraceae bacterium
TGTTTCAAAATGATTCAGTTCGTTTGCCAGTTCCCACGCCAGACGGAATCCGCAGATAAAACTGTCCACGGAGCGTTCCTCCGCAATCAGGCCCTGTGCGTCCATGATCCGGAGCACCAGTTTTCTCTCGGGTTTTTCCAGGCGCTCGATGAGTTGCCGGTGACAAGTCTCGATTTCCTGCTCGGCCTCCTCCATAGGCACCGGAGTGTAAAATCTGTCATACAGTCGCTTCAGCGTATCGTGCATGTGTTTCGCCTCCTTACAGCGCAACAACATATCACAGTCTTTCAGCAAAATCCACTGTAAGTTTCGCATCATTTTTCATATGCTGTACTGCCTTGACCCCTTGCCCTGCAATCTTCTATAATAAGAAAAACGCTATCGGGGAGGCGCCTATGGAATACATGACAGTACAGGAGGCAGCAGAGAAGTGGCAGGTTTCGCTGCGCCTGGTCCAGCGGCTCTGTGTCACTGGCCGGGTGGAGGGCGCTCGGAAGTTTGGGGGTGCCTGGGCGATCCCGGCCAACACCGACAAGCCGGAGGATCTGCGGCGGACAAAGAAAGATACGCCTGTCCAGCCAGAGTCTGCCTTGAACGGCACGGCCGGGCTCACACTCCTCCCCCTGATGAACACCCCATTTCAGCCAGGGCAGTGCCGGGCCGCGGTAGAGGCCCTGGAAGGCCCCCTGCGGGACATCGCCTGGGCAGAATATCACTACTTTACGGGCCACCCGGAGGAGGCCGCCAAAGCGGCGGGGCGGTATCTCACCAGTTCTGACCCTGGACTGAAACTGTCCGCCTGCCTGCTCTATGCCTATGCCAATCTTTCTGTCCACCAGATCCAGCACGCTCGGTTTGCCCTGGATGAAGTAAAGAGTTTTCTGGCAGCCGGAGCAGAGACGGAGCCATGCCTGCGGGCGGCCGGGGGATTTGTGGCTGCTGCGTCAGCTGTACTGCTCCATCTGCCCCTACCCAAAACCCTGCCTTCCATCCAGGAGTTCCTGCCTCTGCTGCCTACCGGTTTGCGGGCCTTCGCTCTCTATGTCAAGGCCCATTACCTCTATCTTCAGAAAGATTACGCACAGAGCCTTGGCATCGTGGAAACTGCCCTGGCGATGGATGCGGAGCAATATCCCGTTCCTGCCATCTATTTGCACCTCATGGCCGTGATGGACTACATGAGTCTCAAAAAACCGGAACAGGCGCAAAGGCACCTCCTGGCAGCCTGGACCATGGCACAGCCCGACGACCTGATCGAGGGCTTTGGAGAGCATCACGGTCTCCTGGGTGCTATGCTGGAGACGGTCATCAAGCCCAACTGGCCCGAGGATTTCAAGCGGATCATCGACATCACCTATCGCTTCTCCTGGGGCTGGCGCCGCATCCACAACCCGGACACCGGCCATGAGGTGGCCGACAATCTGACCACCACGGAATTCGCGGTGGCGATGCTGTATGCCCGGGAGTGGACCAGTGAAGAGATTGCCGCCCACATGGGAGTATCCGTTTCCACCATCAAGCGTCATCAGGCACGAATCAAGAGAAAACTGCAGGTGAGGAGCCGACAGGAACTGGAAAAGCATATGCTGGTGTGACCTGTCGCATAATGCGTCTTGACGCATAGAATGAAATTTATTTTTTGACACACTTATTCGCCGTATTTTCGTTGAAAATACGGCGAATATTTCTGTTTCTGAAACAATGTGCGGTTATAATATTGCAGGTATTATGCTTGCATTGTTCATTTTTCTTTGGGAAATGACACTTTTTAATGGCCAAAAAGGAGAATAGCGCAGCAGAAAAACCTGTGATATAATGAATGTAAATAGGTTGGATGCACGATTCGGCATCGTCTGTCCCCAAAGAGCCTGGCACTACACAAAGGCCACGGCCTTTGTGAGCCATATGAGTTGCATACGGCACGATCATCGGCGTTTAATTTGATCCTTATCGACCGAAAGGGGGATTGATCCCATGGCCCAGACTGCACGCAAGAAAGGAATTGAACTGCAGATTGATACACCGGAGGACCTGGTGCTCTTTGCCCGTGCCATCAACAAGCTGCACAACGAGCAGCAGCGGGATCTGGTGGTGACTCTGGCCGGAGATATTGACCTCACCGGCGTGGAGTGGACGCCCATCGGCAACGAGGACATCCCGTTCTACGGCACCTTTGACGGAGCCGGACATACCATCAGCGGCCTCCGCATCGACAAAAACGAAGGGTGCTGTTGCGGCCTGTTCGGCGTCTGTGCGGGCACCATTGAAAACCTCACCGTCACCGGCTCCATTACCTGCGTCGCCGCGGATGTCCACTCCGCCGTGGGCGGCATTGTGGGTCTGGTGGTGGGTGGACACATCAGCAACTGCACCGCCGACCTCACCATCGACAGCAACCGCCTCTCCCTGGGAATGTACGCAGGCGGCGTGGTGGGCCAGATCAAGGAGGGCACCATCCGGTGCTGCCGCTCCAGCACGCGGTTTGAACATGTGCTGGGCAATTTCCTTTACCTGGGCGGTGTAGTGGGCGCCGCGGAGGACGCCCGTGTGGCCCACTGCATCTTCGATGGCTCGATCCAGGTCCTGGGCGGCCCCGGCTATTATATAGACGCGGGCGGTGTCGTGGGCAATGTCCAGGGTCACTCCACCGTGGTGCGCTGCCTCAATCGTGGCATCGTGGACGCCTATGAGTATGACTTCGATTTTTCTATTATCGGCGGCGTCGTCGGCCATATCGACGGCGATGGTGTCATTCTGGAGAGCGTCAACCGGGGCAGCATGTCCGGCGGGTGCAAAGCGGCTGGCGGCATTGCCGGTTGGATTGCTATGGATTACCAGGGAAAGACTCCCCTCACTGCCGTGGACTGCTGCCTGAACCTGGGGGATGTGATTCAGTCCCCCAAAAGCCCCGGCGGCTCCTGCGGCGGTATTGTGGGTGAGATCTACAACAAGCCCCTGGACACTGCGATCCTGGTGCGGAACTGTGTTTGCCTGGGAAGTCTGATCCTGAGGGACCCCACCGGCAGGGCCCATCCCATTGTCGCCCACGCGGATGGGGCCGTATTTGAACACAACTATTTTGACCAGCGTCTGTCAGTCCAGGGGGAGGGCGTGCCCCAGGAGCAGATGGCCCAGGGCTGTACGGCCTGGCCCGTTGAAAAGCTGCTGGCGGAACTGCCGGAACTGGACAGCCGCTATACCATCGGCCCCGACGGGGCGTTGACGATTCGGAATTTGGAGATCGGAGGCGGAATATGATGCGAACCACGGAAGAACGGGTTGCCGCAGTCAAGCGGCGCATTGGAGAGATCAACCGGCGGAATCGGCGGTGGGCCATTTTCGCTGCCATCGGCGCGGTCCTTGCAGCGGCCGCGGCCATCGCCGCCCTCATCCCTGTGAGAGCCAAGGAGGAAGTGTGAGATGAAAAACCGATTTTTGAGTTTGCTCTGCGTGTTGGCTCTCTGCCTGGGCCTGCTGCCCGTCACGGCGCTGGCGGTAGACACTGCGCCTCAAACACTGTATGTGGGCAGTACAACAATTACTGCCGGATACTGGACATCCAGCGACGATGGGACAAATTGGACCTCACCACAGGAGGAACCAACGGGAGATAGCTATATATACTATGACGGCCAAGGCACCCTGAAACTGCACAATGCGACCATCCAGGGAGGGTCTAATACCGGATCAGCGCCTTTTGGCTCCGGGATCTATGCTCTGAGCAGCAGCGGTCAACCAGTTGCCCTGACCATCGAACTGATTGGCACGAATACCATCACAGGCACCTTTGGGATTTTTTTGAATGCAGAGATAGACGCGTCCAGCTATGGTACAAACGCCACCCTGACTATTACGAGTGAAAACAATGGCAGCCTGGAAGTATCTGGTTCTAATCACGGAATATTTGTCAATAGCGGAACAGGCAACGCCTCCCTGAACATCGAGAAAGCCACTGTCACAAGCAGCACCAATGGCAATTATGCCGCCGGCGTCTGTGTGCAGTCCGGCGCAAGCGCCACCGAACCCCCGAATATCTCTCTTGCCGTCGACGGCGGCAGCCTGACCGCCAGCGCCAGCGAGGGCAATGATGGGATACAGTTTTATGTGGGATCGTCTGAAGCCACCG